>CALZIK010000001.1 GCA_945787635.1 Thermoanaerobaculia bacterium
CCTTGCCCTGGCCGCGGTCGCCGGGTTCAGCCTACCTCCGGGCGCGGCGCTCGCCGCGCCACTCGTCGCCGTCGCCTCCGCCCTCCCCGACCGCGGAGAAAGGGTAGGAATCCAGGCCTCCTGGCTCGGTTTCATGGCCCTTCTCGGCGGGATCGTGGCGAGCTTTCCCTGGCTGCGCCCGCAGCCCCTGGAGTCCGTTCTGCGCTGGCTGGGCCCAGGGGTCGGGCTCCAAACCGCGCTCCTCGCCGTGCTCGTGTTTTGGCTCGTTGCCGCGATGGCTCGGAGCGCATGGATTCCCCGGCCGGTCTCGGTGGCGACGCTCGGCGTGATCGTGATCGCGGCCGGAGTCCTCGGCAGCCCTCGGCGCCAGACGGTGCTGGGAGAGACCCTCGTTCTCGATACGACGGCGCGAGCGAGGACCTACCCCTTGGACCTCGAGATCCGCCATCTCACGGTCGACTCGTACGCGTCGAACACCACTCGTCTCATCGATGGCGCTCCGATCGGACGGATCGTCCTCGAGATTGCCGGCGGAGGCGAACTCAGCCTGCCACTCAGCCTCGGACGTGAAACCGGCGAATGGGCCGCCAAACGCCCGGGCCTCGACGCGGTCGTAACCGCACCGACGCCCTGGGTTTCCTGGCTGGCTCCGGACGGGCCCTACTTGGCGCAGCGCTACCGGGCGAGCTGGACGCTCGACTCGGCCGTCGCCGCGCGTGGCTTTCGCATCGAGCTCGACGACTCGCTTCCGACCGACGTGAGTCTCGCGGTATTCCGGGTCGGAGCGCGATAGGTGAAAGTGGTTGCGTCGATCCTGGCGGCGGCAGGGGCGGGGAGCCTGGCGCTTCGACTGTGGTTTCCGTTCGCTCCCGAAGATCCGCTCGCCGGAACCCTCGCCACTCTTCCGCTGGTCGCCGGCCTCTTCTGGACCGCGAGCCGGCTCTCGAACCTGCCCATGCCCAGCCACTCCGGAACCCGACTCGGCGGCGCCGCCGCGCTCGCAGCGCTGGCCTGGATGCGAAGTGATTTAGGTCTGCTGTGGGGGGACGCGCTATCCGCTCCGGTTCTCGTCGCGGGATTCTTCGTACTCCTTTTCTGGCAAGCCGCGGCTCAGATCTCGGTCGCCGTAGGGCCCGAAGCCGACGTCGCCGGCAAGGCATGCAGCAAGACCCCCTGGCGCTACGCGGGCTTTTTCGCGCTTGTTCTGGCCGTCTACGTCGGCATCGCCCCCTGGTCGATCGGCCAGCGGCCGCCGGACGGCGACGAGCCCTGGTACCTCCTGCTCACCCACAGTCTCGCCCACGACTTGGACACCGATCTTTCGAACAACTACCAAGCCGGAGACTCCCTCGCCTTCATGCCCCGGCAGATCGGCCCCCAGCCCGGCGATCCGGTGGGGCCGGGCGGCGAGCGGTATTCCCGTCACAACATGACTCTTCCCCTGGCGCTTGCACCCGCCTACCGGCTGGCCGGAAAGGCGGGAGCGGTAGCGGGAATCATGCTGCTCACGGCGTTGTTCGCCACCTGGCAGATGGCGGTGGCCGACCGGTTGTACCCGGAGCGATCGCGCGAAGTTCTGCTCGCGGGCGCGGCCGCCGCGCTGGCGTCGCCGCTCTTGCTCTACTCGCACCAGGTATGGGTCGAAATGCCGGCGGCTTTGGCTCTCACTGTCGGTTTCGACGGCGTACTGGGGATCAACGAGTCGAGATCCGTGCGCCGAACCGACGGGCTCAAGCTAGCCGTCGCTGTCGTCTTGCTGCCGCTCCTCAAGCTGCGGTTTCTGCTTCTGTCCGTGGGGCTCCTGGCGGTCGCGTTTCGCCACACCGGCGGAGCGCTGCGCACCCGGATCGCGCGCGTCGGGCTGGCACTGCTCGCGGCGACGACGGCCATCCTGCTGTTCAATCAGATCCTCTTCGGTAGCGCACTCAAACACCACCCGTATGGTTCCCTGGTCGGCTACTGGACTTCGCCGGCCGCGTATCTGAAGGCCCCGCTCGGGCTCGCGCTCGACAGCGCCTTCGGGCTGCTGGGGATCGCACCGCTGTGGCTACTGGCTCTTCCCGGCCTGATCCTCCTGTGGCGCCGCTACCGGAGTCTGGTGGCGGATCTGGCGATCGTCTCGCTTCCCTACCTCTGCCTCCTGGGCCCGAGGCGGGAGTGGTTCGGTGGATGGTCGCCCCCGTTTCGATACGGGCTCGTGTTTCTCCCCTTTTTGCTGCTACTCATCGTTCCCGTGTTCGCCCGGCTCGATCGCCGCCCGGTTCGCGAGGTGGCGGCGGTTCTGGCGGGCGCAACGCTCTGTCTCGGCTTGGTGGCTTTGGTTCTTCCCGGGTGGAGCTACAACTTCGCAGACGGTCGCTCGTATCTGCTCGATGCTCTGACGCTGGATTTCGGCGGCGACGTGGCTCGTTTCTTCCCCAGCTGGGTCCGGCCTCGAACCGCCAACTTCGCCTGGCTCGCGGTCGCGCTGGCCGGCGCGCTTCTGCTGTCCCGCCGGCGCCTCGCCAGAGCCGGCCCCAACGCGATCTCCTTCGGATTCGCGACGCTTCTGGGGATCATGGCGCTCCTTCCTCCGGCCTCGAAAAGCGTGCCGTTACAGATTCTCGAATTCGAGGATCTCTACATGACAGCGACCGGTGGCGAGCCCTATCCTCCCCGTTGGACCGTCGGTCGGGCCGCGTATCAAGGGGCGTGGAAGCTCGGCGCGGCGAACGAGATCGAGGGCAACCTCAACCCCCGGGGCTCCCACCTTCGGCTCGCGCTGGAGTATCTGAAGCTCGCACCGAGAGCGAGCGCCACCCTCGAGATCCTCAGCGACGGCGCGGTCGTCGAAACGGTAGCGCTACCCCCGGCCGACGGATGGAATCGCCTCGTCCTGGATCCGCTGCGCTGGCCCGGCGGCGCCCGGCTGGGATTCCGGCTCGCGGGCTCGTCGCAGAGCGCGGTCCTGCTGAACCGGGCGCGCCTGCGCTGGAGCGACAGCGCCGATCCCTAGTGTCCTGTCACAGTAGTTCATCACACAATTCACGGGCCCTTTTGCCCGCTGGCTGCGTTGCTTCTCCTCGAAAGATGCCCGATCTGCCTTCGTCGAAGTGCCTTGCCAGCGCTCAAAATGACCTCGCGACTTAGGCAATGAACCACTGTGACA
>CALZIK010000002.1 GCA_945787635.1 Thermoanaerobaculia bacterium
CCGGGCCGAGCGCGAGGCCCGCGCCTACGCCGGCTTCCGGCAGGCGTTCGGCAAGCGACTCGACGAGCACCCGCTGATTGCCGCCTCGCTCGAGCGCGTTCGCTCCGCCGCCGATCGCTTTGCGGCCGGCGCCTTTGCGACCGTGGACACCTGGACCGCAGCGATGGCGCCGGACGCGACCGCCGAGCAGAAGCTCTGGTCGCGCATTCTGGTCAGCCTGGCTAAGGCCGTCTCGACCCGTTCATCCAACCGCTACATCTATGAGGCGATGATGGTCTTCGGCGGCAACGGCATCGAGGAGCGCTTCTGCGCCGTACCGCGACTCTGGCGCGATGCCGCGATCCTCGAATCCTGGGAGGGGCCGTACACGCTGCTGCTCATGCAGGCGCTGGAGGACATGGCTCGCTTCGGCACCAGAGGCCGCGAACGGGAGTTTCTGGCTTTCGGACTGGGCGAGGAGGCCGCTGAGGATCACGTCGCCGAGCTCGCCGCGATAGTCGCCGCGCCGGCTCAAGAAGACAACATTCTCCGCTGGGACGAGCTCGCCCCGCGGCTCTACCGCCGCTTCGAGGAGAAGGCGCTCGCCGAGCTCTGGCTGGAAACGGCCTGACTAGCCGCAGCGGTCGCGCGCCGTGTCTCCGCCGAACTGACGGGCAACTCTGATGAACGAACACCTCGCGGCCAACAAGGCCCTCATTCAATGCTTCTACGAGGCGGTTAGCGGCAAGGACAAGCCTCCATCGGTGCTCGATCGCTACGTTAGTGACGGGAAGCTCGTCGACCACATCCTCGCCTTCGAGGCCGCGTTCCCGCGCTACACGATCAGCGCCCAAGAAATGATCGCGGAGGGCGACCGGGTGGCTGTGCGCCTGACCATCGAAGGCACTCAGCGAGGCGAGTTTCTCGGCGTCGAGCCGAGCGGCAGGCCAATCACGATCGACGGTGTCGTTCTCTACACCGTGCGTGACGGCAGGATCGCCGACTACTGGCTCAAGGCGGAACCGGAAGCTCTGCTGCGCCAGCTCAGCGCTGAACTCGGGCTGCCTGACGACTGAGCTAGAGAGTGTGAACGATGTCCATTCTCCCCTCTTCTCCCACCACGAAAGTGGACATTCTGACTCGCGTGGTTTCGCCCGAGGCCTCGCGCAAAAGCATGTAGGTTCGGTTGATGGGACCAAAGAAACTCTCGGTGCAAGTAACCGGCTCACTTTGCAACTCAATGAATGGACAGCTCCTGCCACAGGTGCGATGGCGGAAGAGGTCCCGGCCACGGACCACGCTCCAACAATGCCGGCCGACGACCTCGGCGCGCCGGTAGCCGAGACTCTGTTCAGCGGCCTCGTTCCAGGCAGTGATCTCGCCCTCTGAATTGACCGCAAAGGCGGCATCACCGGTCATCTCAACGACCCTATTGCCGTTCATGTGTGTCGCCTCCTCCATCGGCAACGACCGTTTGCTTAGCCATCGCCTCTCGCTCAGCTATGAGTGGTTGTGGCCCCACAAGGCTCGGTCTCCGGTGGCTCGCACTGCCGGGAACGCCTAGTCCCCGAGGCAGACCCTCCCTTGGACCGTCCACTGAGCCGTCGCGGGCGGTTGGCTGTCCGGATCGGTCGGCACACCCATGTCGATCCTGCCCCTCACCTTCAGGCGCCCTCCGGTCACGGGCTTTCCCGACCACTCGCCGCCGACGATCCGGCTCCGGGTCTTGAAGAGAAGAACGGCGGGGGTCTCGCCCGGGCTCAGCGTCGCTTTGTCCCGAGTGCAAAAGTGCCCCATCGCGCTGGGTCCGGCTGCGCTTATCTCCCAGGCCACGAAGCAGTGCATCGTCGGGGCAAGCATGTCGGCGCCATTAGGAACCGGCAGGCCGAGCAGCATGGTCACGACGTCGGCCACCAGGTCGCCGCCGGCCATCTCCAGCATCGCGCCGCCTTTGAACGGGGTGCTGAAGTCGTCGGTCTCGGTGGCTCCGCCACTCCCGTTTCTGATGCGCATGCACTCGCCGTCCGCGGCGGCGGATGCGCCGGCCACGAGGCACAGGAGAGCGAACGCCAGTGTCCCCAGCTTGATTACCGATAGGTTCTTCATTTTCGACCACCCTTTCTCGAAGTTGTTTCGACCACTCAAAGACTAGGTGGGCACCTCCCGAGTCGTCCTGACGAAAGCCTGACGGTTTCCTAAGGACGCGGGGTGCTACCATGAAGATTACGGAGACAGCAGGAGGGACGATGGAACCTGGCTTCCAGGTTGGTGAGTGGAAAGTCGAGCCGGGCCGGGACAGAATCTCGGGCCCCCAAGGCTCAACCCACCTGGAGCCCAAGGTGATGGAGGTGCTGGTCGCGCTGGCGGCGCGCCCGGGCGATGTCTTCAGCAAAGACGAGCTCCTCGAGGCGGTCTGGACGGACTGCCATGTCGTCGAGGAGGTCTTGACACGCTCGATCTCGCACCTCAGGCGCGCCCTCCATGACAGTCCGCAGGAGCATTCGCACATCGAGACCATCCCCAAGAGGGGATACCGGTTGATCGCGCCGGTGAGCAAGCCTGGAGACGAAGCGGTCCTCTCTCTCGCCGTTCTACCGCTCGCCAACCTCTCGGGCGATCCCGATCAGGAGTACCTGGCCGACGGCATTACCGAGCTCCTGATCACCGATTTGTCGAAGATCGCCTCGCTGAGCGTCATCTCGCGTACCTCGGTAATGCAATACAAAGCGGCAGACCAGCCGCTACCCGACATCGCCCATGAGCTCGATGTCACCAGGATCGTCGAAGGCTCGGTGGCCCGCTTGGGCGATCAGATCCGGATCACCGCCCAGCTGATCGACGCCGGGTCCGACACCCATCTCTGGGCAAAGGCCTACCAACGCCCGATCAACGACGTGCTGGCGCTTCAGAGCGAGATCGCTTCGACGGTAGCGGGTGAGATCAGCGCCCACCTCAGCCCTCGCGAGAGCGCCGCGCTGGCGAAGACCCGTGCGGTCGATCCCGCCGCCTACGATCTTTACCTGAAAGGTCTGTTTGCCTGGAGCCGCAGGCGGAGGGAGTCCTTCGAGGAAGCAATCGGCCTTTTTACCGACGCCATGGCCCGAGACCCCGAGTGGGCCCTGCCCTACTCGGGCCTCGCCGACACCTACATCGTCTTGGGCCTCTACGGCCTCTCCAGCCCGGTCGAAGCGTTCGAGTTGGCAAGAGGGCCGTGCGCTCGTGCGCTCGAGCTCGACGACCAGTTCGGGCAGGCTCACATCTCGACCGCGGGAATCCGAGCCTACTTCGACTGGGATCTCGAGGTGGCGGAGAAGATCATACGCCGGGGCATCGCCCTGACGCCAAGCTACGCCGTCGGCCACCTGGGGCTCGCCGACATCTTGACCGCCCAGAGGCGGCACGACGAGGCGCTGCGAGAGATTTCCGCAGCGGTGAGCCTGAATCCCCTCGACGCGGGCATGAACATGAACCTCGGCGACCATCTGATCTGGGCTGGACGTCTGGAAGAGGGGGTCGCACCCTTCGAGCGGGCTCTGGAGATCGATCCCCGGTTTCAGCGCGGCTGGTTGCGCCTCGCACGGGCGCATGCCCTGCTCGGCAACACCTCACGGGCGCAGTCCGCGATGTCGACCGCTGTGGATCTCGCCGGCTCGGAGGAAGCCGTGCTGCCAGCGGCCGCCAGCGTTCTGGCTCTGTTGGGCCGGCGCGACGAGGCTCGGACCAGGCTTGCTGTCCTTTCGGACACATCCGGACCTGTGCATCACTCTCCTCTGGAGATTGCCGAGGCGTTTGCCCACATCGGCGACGCCGACGCTGCGTTCGCCTGGCTCGCGCGAGCGATCAAGGAGCGCACGAGCTGGCTGATCTTTCTTGGAACCGATCCGGCATTCAAAGGCCTCCGGAGCGATCCTCGATTCGCGGATTGTCTGGCCGCGGTCGGGTTGCCGGCTGCTGGCACGGTCGGGGGACAGTGCTAGAAGGTCAGCCCCCGCGATCACGCGGCTCTGGCGCGACGCGGTGATCCTCGAATGCCAGGCCCCGTCCACGCCACTACCGACGCAAGCCCTGAGCGAGCCAAGCCGCCCCGCCATCACATCTAGCCACGGAAATCGACGCCGAGGCCCAGGCCCCGCGCGCTGGCTTCCTCGTATACCAGGCGGGCGACAGCGACGTCCTGGATTGCGAGGCCAGTCGAATCGAACACCGTGATCTCGTCGACGCTCTCGCGCCCGGGCCGGATCCCCGCCACGACCTCGCCCAGGCTCGCGTGAAGATCGGCCACGGCGATCTCGCCACGGGCCAGCGCCACGTTGATCTCGCCTCCGCCCTCGGCCTGATGGAGGTCGTCGATCACGACCTTGGCGTCCTTGAGGATCGCGATCTCGAGCTCCTGCTTACCCGGTCCGTCGGCACCCAGGGCGTTGATGTGGGTACCGGGCCGGATCCACGACCGCTCGACCACGGGGGCGCGCGACGGGGTCAAGGTGCACACAATGTCGCAACCGGCCGCCTCCCGGGCCCCCACCGACCGCCCCCCGGTCTCGGCAGCAAACGTCTCGGCCGCGCCCGCGTCGCGATCGTGCGCGAACATCTCCAGCCCCTCGAAAATCACTCGCAGAGCGGCAAGCGCGGTGTGCGCCTGCACGCCGCAACCGATGAAGCCGACGCTCCCCGCATCGGTCCTCGCCAGGTGCTTCGCAGCAACCCCCGCCGCCGCGCCGGTGCGCGCGGCGGTCAGATAGGTCGCGTCCATCACCGCTAACGGCTGAGCGGTGTCGGGATCGCTCAGAATGTACATGCCGAGCACCGTCGGCAGCCCGTGCCGTTCGCGGTTTTTCGGATGGCAGTTCACCCACTTCACGCCGGCCGAGCCCTCGGCGTAGGCCGGCATCGCGCGAAAATCGCCGGCGTACTTCGAAAGATCGAGATACACCTTCGGCGGCATCAGCGCCTCGCCCCGACCGTGGGCCGCGAACGCGGCCTCGACGGCCGCCACGGCCTTCTCCATCGTGAGAACCGAGAGGACCTCCGACTGAGTGAGCACAAGGGTCTTCATACCGGGAGTCTAACGGCCGAGCCCACCGACCCGGTCCTACCGGTTATCCTTCTTCCCGGCGACCCCTGACATGCAAGCCGAGATCACACGCACTCATGAGCTGACGCTCGCTCTCGCCGCGGCAGCGGTTCTCGGCGTTGTCTCCACCGTCGCGGACCTGATCTGGGCGCGCTTCATTCCGGACGGCGCGGTGTTGCCCGGCGTCATCCACGGCGTCTTGATCTTCGCGCTGCTCGCGGTCGTACTCGGCCGCATCGCCGCAACGGCGGGCGCCACCAGGCGGTTGCTGGCCACCCTCCCGATCGCCGGCCTCGCTCTGGCGGCAGCCTTCTACCCGCTCGCTCGCGCCACCGGCTACCTCGCGGCACTGCTCGTGACCTGGATCGGCATGTGGTTGGCGCTGGCTTTGCTCCTGCGCTGGGCTCGCCGCGACGGCGAGGCGCTCTCCCGCGCACTCGCGCGGGGGCTCTTCGCCGCGCTCGGCTCGGGCCTCGCCTTCTGGGCTGTCTCTGGAATGTGGACCGACCCGGCGGCGCACTCGAGCTACCTTCTGCGGCTGGTCTACTGGACCTTCGCGTTCGCGCCCGGCTTCGCGGCCTTGCTGCTCTTCTCCGGCGCACCTCGCGACGGCGCGACCGATCTGTAGCGGTCGACCTCCGTGTCGACTGACTTTCTGGGCAGCGCGAAACGTCGCCCCTCTGGCGCCAACGTGCGCTTACCGCTGAGCCGAAAGAAACAGGACGGGCAGCATGACAACCACGAAACCGGCCTGCTGCGCGACCAGGATCAGGGCCGTGCGCGGAACGTTCGCGAGCCAGCCTCCGCCGTAGACGCGCTTCTGCGCCAGGTAGAGATACGCCGGAAGACCAACCAGCAACAGGAGCTTCCCGGGAGGAAAGCTCGAGAACGGCAGGTCCAGGACGATCGCGAGCGGGATCAGGAGAAAGGCGAAGCAGTGGACATGCAGAGTGAAGATGAGGTGCGGCATATAGAGCGGCTGGCGGCGGCGATGAAGCAGCTGCAGGATCAGCGCGATGACGGGCACCAGCACCAGGGCGACCCGCGGCGCCCAATCGAGGAGTCGCCGGTTGAGCTCCGCGGCGTCGGTGGTCTGGGTCAGGTCGCCGAGGTCGGCGTCCGACGCCAGTTTCTCGGGCGCTCCCTCCGGCTCGGCTGGGGTTGCGGTGTCCGTCTCCGCTCGGGCTTTCGCGTCGTCACCCAGCGCCCGATCGCCGGACGCCACGAGCTGCTCGCCACTCTCGCCGGTGAGCTCAAAGGACAGCTCGGTCCCCGCCATCGCCAGGATCACGAACATGATCAGCGACAGGAACACGAACAGCCGAAGCGGCGGCACGTGGCGCGCGCGCCGGCCCGCCAGATACTCGAGGGTCAGGAGTCCGGGCTCGCGAACCAGCGGCCCGAGGGTGCGCATGAGCCGCGAGTCGAAGCTGAACACGTTGCCGAACCACTCGCCGACCAGCTGGCCGACCGTGATGCGCGCGAGGTTGCGGTTCTCCTGACCGCACGCCGAGCAGAACGGCCCACCCAGGGGCTCGCCGCAATTGGCGCATATCGCGCCACCGCCGGGCGTCGGATCGCTGTCTTCGATCACGGTCGGAGCATACCGCCGGGTCGGTGGCCACCATCTCGGCGCAACCCCTGTAGCGCCTGAGGCGCCGTGTCGGCGAGCGGAAACTCGAGGCGTCCCAGGTAACGATACCCCTGCGCGACCCGCACCCCGATCCTCGGTTCGGCAGCCGACCGAAACAACCGGCCCTCGGAATCGAAGCTTCTATCCGGCACGCTCGGAGCTTGAGCCTACGCCTGCGCGGGAAGGGCGTGCGAGAGTCCCAGAGCACCTGGGATCAGTGCGATAGAAACCAGCTCTCGACGCATCAATTCATGTTCTCACAGGCACTACGCGAACGCATGGCCTCGAGCGCGTTCGGTGTCCGTCCGGGACCCACCCTCGCGCTGCAAGCGTCGACTTCTCCCCGATTAGTCGGCCTTGTGCACCACTATCTGGCTGAACGGGATCTCGATGCCCGCTTTCTCCAGAGCGTCGTACACAGCCACTCGCACGTCGTGCTGCATCGGCGCGAAGTCTCCGACCGCGGACCAGGGCCGCACCTCGAAGTCGATCGACGAGGCGCCGAAGCCGGTGAGAAACACGGACGGAGCCGGCTCTTCGAGCACACCCGGGACCGTTGCGCACGCGTCCTTCAGGACGCTCATGGCCTTCTCGAGATCGGTTCCGTACGCGACACCCACCGCGATTCCCGCGCGTTGGGTACCCAGGGCCGTGTGATTGACGATCGAGGTCGAGGTGATCGAGCCGTTGGGCATGATCACTTTGTCGTTTCCCGGCGTGGTCATGGTGGTCGCAAAGAGGCCGATGTCCTTGACCACGCCGGTCTTGCCGCCCACGGTCACTCGATCCTCGAGCGTGAACGGCCGAAACAGGAGCAACATGACGCCCGACGCGAAGTGGCCGAGATTGCCCTGAAGAGCCAGGCCCACGGCCAGCCCCGCCGCACCCAGGAGAGCCACGAGACTCGTGGTCTGAACGCCCACGCGGCCGAGCGACGCGATGACCGCCACCGCGAGCACCGCGTACTGGGCCATCGACGAAAGGAAACGCGCCAGGGCTTCGTCCATCTGGCTCTTGCGGGCCATCCGAAGGCAAAGGCGAAAGGTCCACTTCGACGCGATCCAGCCGACTACAAATATCACCAGAGCCGTGGCGGCTCCGACAATCAGGCTTTCATACGGCTGTAACGATTCCGGTAATACGTTCGTCATGGCGGCTCCCTCGAATTGAAATCTCCGGCCGGGCGAGACTAGCTGATTTTGGGCATCTGTCCCGGGGAACCTCCGGACCCAGCCGTGCCTCCCAGTGAGTGGCATCGGACTCCGATGCCGGGACGCACAAAGGAGGGGCTCGATGGCGGTTCTTTCGCGCTGACGATTCCTCAAGATCAACGGCGGCGCGGCCGGCATGGCCGCGGCGGGCGGGGGCGGCTTCGGCGGCCTCGGATTACCGTCGGAGCTTCTCGCGCAGGTGGCGCCGGGTGACGAGATCCGCACCGTACCGACCTTCTGCGACGCAAGGCCAAGGAGGGCTGCTAGAGCTCACCACCCTGCCAGTCTTCGATGACCTCCGCCTTCAAGGCCCATTCGGACTTCGGAAAGCGCCGACGCAGTTCGTTCCAGGCATCGGCCAGCGCCTGGATGTCGCGCTTGCCGGCGAGAAACCGAGACACACCCAACCAGTAGGCCGCCTCCGGCGCCGCGGGCGCAAGAGGGTGTTTCGCGACGACGCCCGAAAGCAGGCTCTCGGCGTCTTCGGCTCTCCGGCGAGTGATCGACCAGATGCCGCGCGCGGTGCGCAGCTCGGCGAGAAAGTGCGTTGGTGGAAGCCAGCCGACGGTGCGGCGCTGGGGCCGTCCGCGATCGTCCGAAATCACGAAGGTCGGCGCCCACGGCACCGGTCCGCCGCCGCTCGCTTCGGCAAAGTCCGGATGGCGCTCGGTGAGATCGGCCTTGAAGCAGGCAAAATGCCCAGCAAGCTCGGCGGTCACTCCCGCGTTCGGATACGTCACGGTATCCATGCGACGGCAGCCCAGTCAGCCTGGCGCCCAAAGGTAGGCCAGCAATAGACTCGAGTCGGAGGTGGCCGCCGCACGGGCCGCCGCGAGTTCGGTGTGCCAGATGATCGCGGCCGCAGGCATGTCGGAAGTCTATCGCCGTCCTTGCCGTACCTGTGTGAGCGGCGCCTTCGGAACGTCGGGCAGGGCTGTCTCACGCAAACGTCGGAAGACGGTCGACACGGAGGTCGACCGCTACAACGACAGGGTGGCTTTCCGAATCTTCAGCCCCGCGGGTCGAGAAACGTGCCGTCCTGAAGCTCGGCAAAGGCCTGCCGCAGCTCGCCGTGAGAGTTCATGACGATC
>CALZIK010000003.1 GCA_945787635.1 Thermoanaerobaculia bacterium
CAGAGCGGCCGGCCTCACGACCGCGAGCGGGTCGGTCGGGAGCCTGGCGCACCGCCATCCGCCAGGCCGCGGCCCGATGGCAATAGTGAGTGCCGAACCCCGCGGCGCGAGCCCGCAGGCACCAGTCGGCATCCTCGAAGTGCGTGAGCTGTGGATCGAGCAAGCCGACTTCGCGGACGACGTCGAGATTCACCAACATCGCCGCGCTGCTGACGCAATCGACCTCGCCATCCAGGTCGAACTGACCCCGATCCACATCGTCATAACCGCGCCAGGCAACCGGAAACCGGCCGGCCTGGAGAGTTCCGCCGGCGGACAGCAACCTCTCCCGGTCCCAGAAGAGGTGGAGCTTGGGACCCACCGCGGCCACCGACTCAGCGGTTTCGGCCTTCGCCACCAGCTCACCGAGCATCGACGGCTCGGGCTCGACGTCGTTGTGCATGAGAAGCGCGTACTTCCAGTTCCCCTTGAGGGCCCGTCGCAGGCCGACGTTGAAGCCCCCGGCGACACCCAGATTGACCTCGCTCGAGAGGAGTTCCGCGTTCGGGAATCGATCTCGAAGCTCAGACGCCGTGGTGTCGCTCGACCCGTTGTCGACCACCATCGTGTGCCGGTGCCCGTACTCGAGCGATGCGATCGACAGAAGCGCTTCGCGAGCCAGCTCGAAGCCATCGAACGTCAGGACGACGATGGCTACAGGAGGTTGTTTCATCGAGCTGCGCGCCGCCGTCGGACCCGCGGCGATCGCAAGTTTTGCAGTAAACTCGCCCGACCGCAATGAACCGGGCAACCCAACTCGCCATTCTCGCCGTGGCGTTGTTTCTGTTGCTCTCCACCGGCACCGTCGGCAAGCCCGGGCTGCCGCCGACTCTCAAGGCCGACGAGCCGGCGTATCTGGCGATGGCGCTGAGCCTGGTCGAAGACGGTGACCTGCGCTGCACCAAGGAGGACTTTCCACGGCTCCTCGACGCCTATCCCTATCTCCCGGTCGAGAACCTCATCCTGATGAGCGACGACGGCTGGCGGACGGTCTATTTCGGGAAGCCCTTCATCTATTCCTTGTTCGGAGCTCCGTTCGTGGCGGTCTTCGGCGCCAACGGAATGGTGGCCCTGAACGCCCTGCTGTTCGTTTTCATGATCTGGTGCGGCACCTGGTACCTGAAACGGTGGAACACCGAGCCGATCGCGCTCCTCTACGCGGCGCTTTTCTTCATCCTCAGCCCGGCCTGGGCCTATGTTTTCTGGCTTCAGCCGGAAATCTTCAACATGGCCTCGGTGACCGCCGCGTTCGCTCTCGTTTTCGGGAGCTTCCAAAATCCCCGCTGGTCGCGTTTCGCCGCGCCCGCCTCTGGGATCGCCCTGGCGCTCGGCATCTACAACAAACCAGTGCTCCTGGCGTTCGCGCTGCCGCTTCTCTACGCCGTGTGGAGGAGAGCAGGGGTGCGCAAGGCCGGCGGCTGGCTCATCGCTCTGGTGCTCGCATCGCTCGCGCTCGGCGGAGTGTCACTGGTTCTTACCGGGCATCCGTCGTCGTATTTAGGTGTCGCCCGCGCCGGAATCAAGGTCGAAGACCCGGAGTCCGCGCAGGCTATTATCGAGACCCTCACCGAGGAGCTGGCCAAGGCCTCCAAGTTCGCCAACTCCTGGTCCTGGGTCTTCCGCGCTCCGCCGACCAGTCTCCCCGAGGTTCGGCAAAGCCTCGGCTACTTTTTCTGGGGACGGCACACCGGCTTGCTGATCTATCTGCCGTTCGCCGTGGTGAGCCTGCTGCTGTTTTTGATTCACCGGCGGCGAGCCGTCGACGGTTGGCTCGCGCTGGCGGCGATGGCGATCATCACCCTGTTTTTCATCTGCGTTATCCCGCTCAACTGGCACGGCGGCGGCGGCTTCATCGGCAACCGCTACTTCATCATGTGCTATCCCGCGTTTCTCTTTCTGGTGACCCGGATTCGGCCGGTCTGGCTCGTTCTGCCCGGCACGGCTGCCGCGGGCCTGTTTCTGGGCGCGGTGATCTTCGCGCCGCTCGGCGCTCCAGTACCGCTTCCCACTCTCCAGGCTCACACCCGCAGCCCTCAGTTCGAGATGCTTCCGCTGGAGCTGTCGCTGCGCAAGACCATTCCGGGATACAGCGTGTTCACCTATTCGCACGTTGTCCTCATGGGTCGCAAGGACCTGGTCATGCCGCACCGCAAGCGCGCCGGGCTGCCCTGGCTTCAGGCCCGGGTCCCGATCGCGATCACGGTCCTGACGGATCGCCCGATCCAGGGGTTGTTCTTCGAGCTGACCACCTTCAACCCGGTCAATGACGTCGATTTCGAGTTCGCGGGAGAGAGGACGACCGTCGAGTTCCGGGGTGTGAAGCGCAAAGCCGACACGACTCGGGTGGTCGAGCTCAAGCCTCGCGACGAGCCGCGCCCGTTTCACGAGCAAGGCGCTCTTT
Organism: Thermoanaerobaculia bacterium; assembly: GCA_945787635.1. Lineage (GTDB taxonomy): Bacteria > Acidobacteriota > Thermoanaerobaculia > Multivoradales > JAHEKO01 > CALZIK01. The sequence goes on from CALZIK010000003.1 coordinate 2,441, forward strand.
ACTACGTCTACGACCTGACCGTTCGGACCAGCGCGGGCGAGCGCATCTACGACCGGAACATGCCCAGTGAGGTCTTCTTCGGTGGCCTCGGGCTCAAGTTCCTGGGCCGCCGCGATCAAATCGGCAGGCCGGAGCACTACCGCGTCAAATGGCTCGACGTCGAGGCTCCGGCCGAGGTCCTCGTCGGAGAAACCTTCAACGTACCGGTGACCCTGCGCAACACCAGTCAGAGCCCCTTTGTATCCTCCGGCCCGATCCCGGTGAAGATGAGTTATCGCTGGCGCACCGCCGACGGCACCGACCTCGGACGGGCCGGCAGACGGTCCGGTTTCCAGCCGCCGCTCGCGCCCGGCGGGGAGCTCGCGACGACGATCGAGGTCGAGGCGCCCGGCGTCGCCGGTGACTTTCAGCTCGAGCTCGACCTGGTGCGCGAAAATGTCGCCTGGTTCTCGGACGTCGCCAGCGAGTCCAAGACACTCTCGATCCGGGTCCGCCGGCACGACAACGGCTAGCAAGCGCGACTGCGCCGGCTCTCAGTCCAGGTAACCGAGGGCCTTCAGCTGCTCGCGAGTGGCTTCGTCCATCTCGCCGACATCTCCGGAGGAGCCAGTGATGGCGTCGAACGGCGTCTCGTACCAGCGGGTCAGGAGCGTCAGCAGGCCTTGCGCCATCTCCGGCATCTCCTCGGCGAGGTTCCGGGTCTCGCCGGGATCTTCCTCGAGGTCGTAGAGCGCAAATCTCTTGCCCAGCTCGCCCGACATGTGGCGCTGCGCGTTGCCCTCTCTCGAGTCGGCGAACTTGTAGCGCCGGTTGCGGACGATGCGCTGCCACTTGTCGCGTCGGCCGTAGCCGGCCTCGGAGAACGCGTATATCGGCCGGCTCGCGTCGGGTCGGGCGCCGCGCAACCGACGAGCCAGAGATGTGCCCTGCATCCACCGGCCACGCTCGAGCTCGAGCCCCGCATACTCTAGGATCGTCGGCGCGAGCCCGATCAGCTCCGCCGGATCGGTATCGACGGCTGGCTCGATGACACCGGGATAGTGGAAGATCAGCGGCACACGCAGGCAGGTCTGAAAACCATAGCGGCCGTGGTCGAAGTAGTACTCGTGCTCGGCCAAAGACTCGCCGTGATCGGAAGATACGATGGTGAGAGTGTCTTTCATCAACCCCGACTGCGTGGCGGCAGCGAGAAGCTTGCCGATCTCGGCGTCGGCATGGACGATCTCGGCGTCGTATCTGGCCACGTAGAAGGACAGGTCGTTGCGGTCGTCGAGAACCTGACCGTAACCGATCCCGAAGGTGTCCCGCTTCTCGCGCTCGGGATCGACTCGCATCTCGCGATTGGGCTCGAAATGCTCATCGTTCTGGAAGAGGTCGCGAAACTCCCCGGGCGGCGAGTAGGGAAAGTGCGGATCGAGGTAGTGCACCCAGAGGAAGAACGGTCGATCGGGCTCGATCTCGGTCAGAAGCTCCCGCGCCAGTGAAGTGACCGCAATCGCGCCGGTGGTGTCCGCTCCCGGCGCCGGCGGCTGCTCGTTCCAGGACTCGACGTAGCGGTCGAAGCCCTGGTCGAAGTGGAAGTCCGAGCCCACCGCTCCGTTCGAAACCACGGCCAGCGTCTGATACCCCTCGGATCGCAGCACCTCGGCGAGCATGGTGAAGTTCTCGGGAACCGGAATCCCCACCTTGCGCACGATGCCGTTGTTCTTGGGATAGGTCGCGGTGAACATGGACGCGAACGACGGACCGGTCTTCGGCCATTGCACAGCGGCCTGATCGAAGCGCATCCCCTCCGCGGCCAGGCGGTCGAGCACCGGCGACGTCTCACGCGCGTATCCATAGCTCGAGAGGTGATCGGCTCTCAGCGTGTCGATCGTGATGAGAAGGAAGTTGCTGCGAGCCGGCGTCGACTCTCGTGTACAGCCCAACAGCACGGTGATCGCCAGCGCCGACAACACCCCGACCGCGCGTCTGAAATGGTAGAAACGGCTCTTCACGACCACGTCATCATATCTCCGCGAGCGCCTCTCGGACTCGAGCCCTATGCTAGAGTTCCGCACGGCCGATGGCCGTTCCGACCTGAGTTCTTGACGCGATCGACCGGGGACGCGCCGCGCACCCCAACAGGGTAGAAACCATGTCTCGCCAGAGCCCCGACAAGCTTCCGGTCGTTATCCTCTGCGGTGGCCAGGGCACCCGTCTGCGCGAGGAAACGGAGCTGCGGCCCAAACCGATGGTCGAGATCGGCGGCATGCCGATTCTCTGGCACATCATGAAGATCTACGGCTTTCACGGCGTGGAACGCTTCCTTCTCTGCCTGGGCTACAAGGGCTGGGTGATCAAGCAGTACTTCTTGCGCTATCACGAGATGATGCGGGATTTCACCATTTCGATGGATCATCCGGAGTCACCGGAGTTTCACAATCACAGAGGCCAGGAACGCTGGCGAGTCACCTGCGCCGAAACCGGCGAGGAAACCGGTACCGGCGGCAGGCTTTGGCGGGTGCGAGACTACCTGGACGCCGACACGTTCTTCTTTACCTACGGCGATGCGGTCAGCGACGTAGACATCGCCAAGCTGCTCGAATACCACTACGACAAGGGCCGAATCGCCACCGTGACCGGCGTTCATCCGACCTCCAGATACGGAGAGATGGAAGTCGAAGACGGGGTCGCCCTCGAGTTCAATGAAAAACCGACCGTCGCCCAGGGTGTCGTCAGCGGTGGCTTTTTCGTATTCCAGCGTGGAGTCTTCGACTACCTGACCGACGAACCCAGCCTCTTGCTCGAGTTCGAGCCCCTGCAGGCCCTGGCACGAGACGGACAGCTCGCCGTCTACACCCACGAGGGCTATTGGGAGCCGATGGATACCTACCGTGACTACCTTCATCTCAACCGGACCTGGCGGGGCGGCGAGCCGCCGTGGAAGATCTGGCGGGATTGAAGTTTTCCTATCGAAAACCTACGGTCAGCACAATCGAGTTGGCGCCCGGATTGAGATCGTAGAGCCCGGCGTTGGAAAGGTGGTAGACCATGAGACCGACGCCGAGGTTCGTGCGAAGCCGGTAGGCCAGTTCGAGGCTGCTGCGAAACTCGATCGCTCCTCCCAGGTCTTTGCCTTCGCCCTCGTCGAAGACACTGATGGCGAAACCGGGGCGAAGCGCCCAGTTGTCGTTCACCTCCCAGGCGAGGGCGGCACCGGCGTAGACCCACAGCGCTTCGTCGGCTGTGCCGGCAAGCCCGGCCATCAAGTTGAAGCCGTCTTCTCCCAACGGACGCCGCGCCTCCAACCCCAACTCGGTCGTCTCACCACTCTTGCCGACACCCCAACGACCGGAGTAGGCCAGCCAATCGAGTTCGGTCGCCCCAGCCGGCATCGCCGCAAGCACTGCGATCGCGGCCACCAGCCCGACACGCGCCGGGGCTCGACGGACGCACTCTGGTCTGCATCCGGACGGCATTCGCGCGATCTTACTGCAAGCCGATCGCCGCGGAGTTGCGCATGACCGAGACGCCAAAACCACGCCTCTACGTGGTCGCGACCTCGCACCTCGACACTCAATGGCGGTGGACGATCCAGACGACCATACGCCACTTCCTGCGGCGGACCCTTCAGGACAACTTCAAGAGGTTCGAAGAGTTCCCCCACTACGTTCTGAGCTTCGAAGGGGCTTTTCGCTATCGACTGATCGAAGAGTACTATCCGCACGAGTTCCTGAAGCTGCAAGCCTATGTTCGGCGACGTCGGTGGCACCCGGCCGGCGCCATGCTGGATGCGCCTGACACCATCCTGCCGGCGCCGGAATCGCTGATCCGCCACGTTCTCTACGGCAACGCCTACTTCGAGCGCCAGTTCGGCCGGCGCAGCGCCGACCTCTTTTTACCTGACTGCTTCGGCTTTCCCTGGAGCCTGCCGACGATCGCCGCCCACTGCGGCCTCGTGGGCTTTTCGAGCCAGAAGCTGATCAAGTGGATCGGCCCGTCGGTTCTGCCCTTCGATCTCGGTCTCTGGGAGGGCCCCGATGGCTCGCGTCTGGTCACCGCCCTCAACCCGGGTGGCTACGGCGAAACCCTCCGGGAAGATCTCTCGAGGTCGGCGACCTGGGGGCGACGACTGGGTGCGCTGGCGCGCGAGAACGGGCTCGCGCTCGGCTACAAGTACTTCGGCGTCGGAGACCGCGGTGGTGCTCCCGACCCGACCACCCTCGATTGGCTCGAACGGAGCTTGGAGCGTGCCGGCGACATCGATGTCGTTCATGCTGGATCCGATCAGATCTTCCACGACCTTGCGCCTGAAGACCGGGATCGTCTTCCGGTGCACCGAGGCGAGTTGCTCCTGCCTACCCATGGAACCGGTTGTTGGACATCGCAGGCGGTGCTGAAGAAGTGGAACCGAAACTGCGAAGTTCTGGCCGGCGCGGCGGAGACGGCCGCGCTGGCGGCCGACTGGCTGGGCGCTCAAAGCTACCCACGGGAGGAGATCGGCGGCGAGTGGGCGCGGTTCCTATGGCACCAGATGCACGACGATTTGACCGGCACCAGCTCGCCCGAAGCGTACCGGTTCTCCTGGAACGATCTGGCGCTGGCCCAGAATCGTCTCTCGAGCCTGCTCGAGTCGTCCGTTCGCGCCGTCTGCCGAGGGCTCGACACCGCCACTGAAGGCATTCCCCTGATGGTTTTCAACAGCCTCGGGCGCGAGCGAGAGGACCTGGTCGACGCCTGGGTGGATCTGGACGCCGAGTCGCCGGCCGCGGTGCGAGTCTTCGGACCGGCCGGCGACGAGGTGCCGAGTCAAGTGCTGAACCGCGCCGGCTCTCGAGTGCGCGTTCTCTTTTCTGCACGAGTGCCTTCGGCGGGCTTCGCGGTCTACGAGGTCCGCGGCGCTGCGACGGCGCCTGAGCCAAGCTCCGAGCTCACCGTCGAGACGGGCGGGCTCGAGAACTCGAGATACCGGGTCGAGGTCGCCCGCTCCGGCGCGATCGAACGCCTGTACGACAAGCGGCTCGGCCGCGAGCTCCTCGCCGGGTCCATGGATCTCGTGCTGTTGCCCGATCGTTCCTCGCGATGGCCGGCGTGGGAGCTGCGCTACGAAGATCTGTGTGCCGAGGAGACAAGCCTTCCGGGCCCAGCAGAAATCCGCGCGGCCGAGGTGGGGCCCGTCCGGGTGACTCTCGAGATCACCCGGAAGGCGGGCCGGTCTACCCTCCGGCAACGACTCTCCCTCGCCAGCGGAGAACCCGGCGACCGATTCGAGATCACCAACGACATCGACTGGGAGAGTCCGGGTTCTCTTTTGAAGGCCCGGTTTCCGTTCGCGATCGACGAACCGACGGCGACCTACGACATGGGTCTTGGAGCCATCGAGCGCGGTGTCAACCGGCCCGAGCAGCACGAAGTACCCGGCCACGAGTGGGCCGATCTGTCCGGAGAGGGTTGGGGGGTCTCGGTCCTGAGCCGGGACCGCTACGGCTGGGACCGGCCGGAAGCCGGCGTGTTGCGGCTGAGTCTCCTGCGCTCGCCCAAGGCGCTACGCCGCTTCGCCCACCAGGCGGTGCAGGACTATGGCCGGCACCGCACCGCCTACGCGGTGTCCGGTCACGCCGACAGGCCCGGGGCCCTGACCGCGGCTCTGGCGTCCGGATTCAACCGGCCTCTGCTTTCGTTCCAGGCCGGTCGTCACCGCGGCCCGCTCGGCAGGGAGTTTTCTCTTCTCACGCTCGGGAGCGATGGCGCGGAACTCATGGCCCTCAAGAAGGCCGAGACGACCCAAGACTGGCTGGTGCGGATCCGGGAGATCGGCGGGCGCGATTCGGGCCCGGTGAGGTTGTCCGCCGCGGCGCCCCTTGCGGGAGCCTCAGAGGTAGACGGCTGCGAGCGCGCCGCGAGACCCCTCGCAATCGAAGGCGGCGGGCTGGTCGTGGATCTGCCGCGCCATGCGCCTCGGAGCTACCTGCTTTCACCACAAGCGCCATCCGCACCGCTACCGGCCCTGGAATCGGCGCCGGTGGGCCTCGATTTCGATGTCGTCGGGACCAGCCTGCACGGCTTCGCCGGCGCGGACCTGGACGGTCGCGGCCGCTCCATCCCGGGCGAGCTCTTTCCGACTCGGGTGCGCTCCGGTGGACTCACTTTCGAGCTCGGTCCGGTGCATCCCGGAGCGCCAAATGCGACCGCCTGCCGGGGCCAGCAGCTGTCGTTACCCGACGGGGTCTTCGACCGACTGCACATCCTCGCGACGTCCACCGCCTCGGGTGGCACCTGCGGCTCGTTCGTCTGGCGGGTCGGCCCCGAATGCGGAGCTCACGAGATCCGCGTACCGTACTACTCCGGTTTCGTCGGGCAGTGGAAGACCTTCTCGAGCCGGCTGGCGTTCATCTTCAAGCGATGGAAGCCCGGCTATCTCGAGCGCACGCCGGTCGCCTGGGTCGCGAGCCACCGGCACGATCGCAAGGTACGCGACGAGGTTTATACCTACTGCTACTTGTTTCTCTTCGAGCTGCCGATTCCACCCGGCGCCCGCGAGATCGCTCTTCCCGACGAGCCGTCGATCAAGATCTTCAGCGCGATGGCCTCGAACGCGGGCCGCTACCCGTTGCGAGCCGCGGCGGATCTGTACGAGTAGCGCAGACGGTCGACAGCGACGTCGACCACTACACCTCATTCTCCGTTACGAGGGCCGCTCCCAGGTCTCGGCGCTTTCGTCAAAGGCCGGCAGCTCGACCTCGTGCCCAAGACGTGCCCGCACTCGGTACTCCCAAAGACGGGCGTACTTCATGAACACGCCGGTGGCCTGGAGGCCGCAAATCGCCAGTCCATGCAGACCGTCGAGGATTCCGAGCTGGAGAATGTAGGTCCTGAAGAACCTCCACAGCGGTCGCCCGCCGATCTGAATAAAGCCCGCCTTTTTGCCCTCCCGGAACCCCTGGGCGGCGCCCCAGTCGGCGTAGTTCATCAGTTTCTGGAAGTACTGATCGAAGGTCCTGTAAGTGTAGTGCAGCAACGAGCTCTTGAGCGTTGGAACGTCGCCGTCGATGTCGAGATCGGCGTGAACCCGGCGATTCGGGTAGCGGCCGTGTGCACGGTCGAAGAGGCGGATCACCTTGTCGGTGGACCAGCCCGAGTGCTTGATCATCTTCTCGAGTACGACGTTCTTGCGTCGGATGTAGTAGCCATAGGCGCGAGGTGGTACTGAGAGAATTCCTCTGATCTCTTCGGCCAGCTCCGGCGTGATGCGCTCGTCTGCGTCCAGGATTAAAACCCAGTCGTGGAGCACTCGATCGAGTGACCAGTTCTTCTGGGCCGCGGAGCCAAAGTACTCGCGCTGCAGCACTGTGATCGGATAGCTATTGGCGATCTCGACCGTCCGATCCGTGGAGAAGGAGTCCACCACCAGGATCTCATCCGCCCAGAGAGCGGACTCGATGCAATCCCCGACGTTGACCTCTTCGTTGAAGGTCGTGATGATGACCGAGAGTGGGCGGCATTCGCTCCGTTTTTCAGTGTGACTAGGGGTCCTCATCTTTCACCATGATCCTCTCGATGTTCGACGCTCTACCGGACGCCTCGTCCACGGTAATGACGCAACCGGCGAGCCGGACGTCTCGCTTTGCGACTTCGAACGGAAAAGGCGTCTGACGAAGGAACCGCTTGACCACCTTGTCGGCCTTCATGCCGATCACGGATTCATAGGGACCGGTCATGCCGGAGTCCGTTTGAAAAGCGGTTCCTCCCGGTAACACGCGCTCATCCGCGGTCGGCACGTGGGTGTGGGTACCGATCACGGCGCTGACTCTGCCATCGAGATAGAAGGCCAGCGCTTGTTTCTCGCTTGTCGCCTCGGCATGAACATCGACGAGGACGACCTTGACGTCATCGTCCAGCCCGGCCAGCAGCCGGTCGGCGGTCCGGAAAGGGCACTCGAGCGATTTCATGAACACCCGGCCCTCTAGGTTGATCGTCGCCACCTTGACGCCCGCGGCGGTCTCGCCCACATAGAGCCCCGAACCGGCGGCACCTTCGGGATAGTTGGCCGGTCGCAGAAGTCTATCCTCCGACTCCAGGAGGTCGACTACCTCTCGCTTGTCCCAGATGTGATTGCCGCTGGTGAAACAGTGGATCGGAAGCTCGGTCAATTCCTCGAAAACCGGGGAGGTCACTCCAAAACCGCCCGCCGAATTCTCCACGTTGACGACCACATAGTCGGCCTGATGCTGGTCGATCAGGCCAAGCAATCGGCGAGCGAGAATTCGCCGGCCGGGCTTGCCGACAACGTCGCCGATGAACAACAGCTTCATTTCGCGTACTCGATCGATCTCGTCTCCCGAATCACGGTAACCTTGATCTGGCCCGGATAGGTCAACTCGGACTCGACCTTGCCGGCGATGTCTCGAGAAAGCCAGATGGCTTCATCGTCACTCAGCTTCTTGCTATCCACGATCACCCGCACTTCGCGACCGGCTTGAATCGCGTAGCTCTTCTGTACTCCCTTGAAGCCCGCCGCGAGCTCCTCGAGCGCCTCGAGGCGCTTGACGTAGGTTTCGAGGATCTCTCGACGGGCACCCGGCCGCGCGGCCGAAAGAGCGTCGGCTGCCGTCACCAGCACTGCCTCGACCGTTTCAGGATCGTAGTCACCATGGTGACAAGCCATGGCGTGAACCACGTCCTCCCGTTCGCCGTATTTGCGCAGCAGGTCGATGCCGATCTCGAGGTGGGTGCCCTCCATCTCGCGATCGACCGCCTTGCCGATGTCGTGCAGCAAGCCGCCCCTCTTGGCCACCTGGACGTTGGCCCTGAGCTCGGCCGCCATGGTTCCCGCTAGAAACGAGACTTCTTTGCTGTGCTGCAGGACATTCTGCCCGTATGAGGTTCGATACCGAAGACGACCCAGAAGCTTGACCAGCTCGGGGTGCACATTGGCGAGATTGAGCTCGAGCAGAGCCGACTCGCCTTCCTGACGGATCTTCTGGTCGAACTCGGCCTTCACCTTCTCGACCACCTCCTCGATCCGAGCCGGGTGAATGCGTCCGTCGGCTACCAGTCGCTCGAGGGTGGTGCGCGCGATCTCGCGGCGAAACGGATCAAAGCCCGAGACGATCACGGCTTCGGGCGTATCGTCGACGATCAAATCGACGCCTGTCGCGGCCTCGATCGCGCGGATGTTGCGGCCCTCTCGACCGATGATGCGCCCCTTCATCTCGTCGTTCGGAAGCATCACCACCGAGACCGTGGTCTCGGAAACGTAGTCCGAAGCCGCTCGCTGGACCGCCATGCCGACGATTCGCTGAGCCTCGCGGGCAGCATTCTCCCTTGCTTCATCGTCGACTCTCTTGACCATGTGCGCGGCCTCCATCCGAGCGTCGCCGACCATGGCCTCCATGAGCTCGTCCTTGGCCTGCTGGGCGGTCAGCCCCGCGATCTGCTCGAGCTTTCCGCGCTGCACCGAAACCAGCTCCTCGAGCTCCTGATTCTTCTCCTCGAAAGCCGCCTCCAGACCGGAGAGCTTGCGGTCGCGTTTCGCATACGCCTTCTCGTTTTGCCGCAGCTCCTCACCGGCTCGAAGCAGCGAGTCCTCCTTCTGAAGCAGCCGCTTTTCGAGCTGCTCGAGCTCCTTGCGCTGCCTCCGGGAGGCCTTTTCGAACTCACCTCTCGCTTGCAGGAGCTTCTCGCGGGCGGCCAGCTCGGCCTCCTTGAGCTTGGCGTCCGCCTCCCGGCTCGCCGCCGCCAGGGTTTGATCGGCTTCCTTCTGCGCCTGAGCGGTGATTCTGTCCGCGCCCCGGCGGATGAAAAACCACCACGCGACCAGAAGTGCGCCTGCCGCACCAATCGCGACTGCAATCTCGTTGAGCATTTCGACCCCCTATTTCCAAAGAGGGGCCGGGTCGATAGAGAGAAACTTCGCTTGATCTGGAGGATACGAGCACCCCCCGCGAAGCCGTGTGGGCGGATATTTAGAACCTGATCTTGACCAGGTGGGTGTCCGCTTCTCGAGCCATTAGCGTCCCCGTCAAAGCGGGGCTGGCACAAGCCACGAGAATGAAAGACTCCCGAAATATAGGAGTTGGTTCTACAACTGCCTTACCCATCACGAACCTCACAGGGGGTGCCAAGCTCAGTCATCAAATTCATCATGTGGCGAAACCGACCCTACCCAAAGCAAGTCAACTCTCCAGAGCTTTTTCCAATTTCTCCGTCAGTACCGCCACTCTCTCCTGGATATCTACCCGTTCCCCTTCCTGCTGCTTCCCACGCCGATACAGTTCATCGGCAATGTTGAGCGCCGCCAGAATCGCAATCTTGGCCGTATCCACGGTCGTGACCTGCTGAGCGACTTCGCGCATCCGCTGGTCCACCAAGGTAGCCACCTCCTGGAGGTGCTCCGGGTTATCCTCGCCCCGGACATGGTACACGGTCCCAAAGATCTCCACGTCTGTCGTTGTGGTGGTTTTCGTTGCCATGTTCCATCCCGGGAAAGACCTCGTCTCGACGCCGAAAAAGCGGCAGCGAGATGAGCTTTGACGTCAAAACTATAGCACAGGCCCGGTGGCCGGATTCCGGCCGCTCAGCTCCGAATCGCCGTCCGAAGGCGACCCGCTCGGGCCTCCCACTCAGTCTCCGTCAGCCGATTCGTGCAGCCTTCGGTAGCCGCGATTCCAATAGACGAGGGGCGTTTCGTCGGCCCTCTCGACCTTCGAAGCCTGCACCTCCCCCACGTAGATCGTATGACTCCCAGCCTTGCTGCGCGAATGAATCGTGCAGTCCATCCACGCCAGCGCCGACTCCAGCACCGGAGCGCCGGTCTTGGCGGTCGTCCAGTCCCCGACCGCGAACCGATCCTCGTCCTTGACCCAGGCGAAGCGGTTCGAGAGCTCGATCTGATCGTGAGCCAGAATGTTGACGGCAAACGACGCGCCCTCTTCCTCGAGCAGCGCGTAGGCCCGATGACGGTGATCGACCATCACCAGAAGCAAGGGTGGGTCCGGCGAGACCGAGGCGAAAGCGGACACGGTCAAGCCGTGGCGCGTCTCGCCCGAGCGAACCGTCACGATGGTTACGCCAGAAGGAAAATGGCGGAGGGCATCACGAAACTCTTCGGAGCTGACTGTCACTTGAGAATCCTCATCACCGAACCAGCGGTCCCGTCGGGACCGGTTGTTTTTCGAGCGGCCGGAGCTTAACAGCCCGAAAGGGCATGCGAGCACCAGAACCGGAACTCCAACCGCGTCTTTACTTGCATGTGGCGCCAAACTCCAGAATCCGTTACCGCGATACCGCTCCGACCCAGGTACGGCTCCAGCCCCGTTCGGCCTCCTCGCGACGAGCGTCGTGGGGACGAGCGCCAGGAGGTTCAGGGCACGATCTCGATCGCCCCCGGCCACGAGGCGGCGCTGCTCAACGTCAGCGCCGGCGGCTTCGCCGTCGAGTCCGGCGAAAGTGTGCGGATCGGCGCCTTGTACCGGCTGCGGTGGTGGACCGCCGGAAGCTTGCGCCCGGTCTCGGCGGTCGCTCGGTGGAGCCGGCTAGCGGGCACCGAGAAACGCGGCGACGGCGACGTTGTCCCCCGCTTTCGAACCGGATTCGAGTTTGAGCAGCTCGCGACCGTCAAGCGGGCGTCAGCTGCGCCATGTCCGAGTCTCCCATCTCGAGCCCGCCCGGAAAGTATTCCAGCCAACGATTCGTGACTCGCTTGGCGATCTCGTCGGAGCAGAAGAGCTCGTCCGGAAAACCGGCCTTGGCTCTCGCGTCGATCACGATCGGCACTTGATAGCTCAGGTGGTTTCGCACCACCTCGACTCCACTCGCATAGATGTCGGCAGCGGGCTCGAAACGCGTGAACGTCGTCCACAGGAAGTTGATCGAGCTGGCGACGGCGCGCTCCGGCTCTTCGGTGAGAACAACCAAGGGCCATTCGGCGAAGCCGGCGTGCCCGGCGACCCGGCGGGGAAGCTCCGGATCGTCTCGCTTGGCGGCGCCACCGACCACCAGGCAACCGCGACAAAAGGGCCTGGCAAAGGTGACACCCGAGGGCACTTCGGCAGCCGTGAGCTCCTCCGGGAGATGCCGCACCGGGTCCCCCAGACCCAGCCAGATTCCCTTCGAGCCCCGATTCACGACCGGGCCGGTGTAGTCGAGCGTATCCATCGAAAGGTTCGAAAACACGAAGAGGTCGGTTTCGACTCGGGTCCGCTCGAGGACGTGCTCGAGAGTCGCCTTGAAGTCGCGAAGATCCACGGTCCGGTCGGTGACCAGGAGGAATTTGGTCAGCGACAGCTGCCCTTCTCCGAGAATCCGAAAGGCGCTCGACATCGCCTCCCGCGCGTAGCGCTCACGAACGACCGCAGCTGCCAGCGAGTGATACCCGGTCTCGCCATACGACCAGAGATCGCGCACGCCGGGCATGACCAGCGGAAACAGCGGTGACAACAGCTCCTGCAGAAGGTCGCCGATGTAGAAATCCTCCTGGCGAGGCTTGCCCACCACCGTCGCCGGGTAGACCGCGTCCTTGCGGTGCGCCAGGTGCTCGACCTCGAAGACCGGATAGTCGTGCTCGAGAGAGTAGTAGCCGTAGTGGTCGCCGAACGGCCCCTCGGAGCGGCGCACCCTGGGCGGCACTATCCCGATCAGCGCGAACTCGGCCTCGGCGAGCAGCGGCAGCGGCCCGGGGCCGTCGCAAAGCGACAGCTTGCAGCCTTGAATCAGTGATGCGAGCATCAACTCGGGCACGTTCTCGGGCAACGGCGCAATCGCCGCGAGCATCGCCGCCGGCGGACCGCCGAGAAAGACATTCACCGGCAGCGGCTGATTGCGCTCTTCGGCCACCGCGTAGTGATAACCACCGCCTTTTCCGATCTGCCAGTGCATCCCGGTGGCGCGCGGTTCGTGGACCTGGAGCCGGTACATTCCGAGGTTGTGGCCCTTGCCCTCCGGGTGCTCGGTGTAGACCAGAGGCAGGGTGACGAACGGCCCGCCGTCTTCGGGCCAGGTGGTCAGGACCGGCAGCTCGCCCAGATCCACATTCGCGGTGACGTGGTCGAGCACCGGGCCACGAGAGCTTCGTCGGGCACCGACCTTCAGCAGGCCGCCGAGCACCGAGCGGTGACGCCAGAGCGTTCCCGCCGAAGGCGGCAGGAGGGTCTCCGCCATCCGAACCGCTCCCTCGATCAGGCGAAAGGGATGCCGGCCGAAGGCCATCTGCGCCCGGCGAGCGCTGCCGAAGAGATTGGTCACGCAGGGAAACCTCGAGCCTCGAACCCGGCGAAACAGGAGAGCCGGGCCCTCGACCGCGATGACCCGCCGGTGGATCTCGGCGATCTCGAGCCGAGGATCGACTTCCGCGTCCACCTCCACCAACTCGCCCTCCCGACGCAGAGCATCGAGGAAGCTGCGCAGGTTCCTGAAGGTGTCTATTCGTGGAGCCATGGCAACGGATCAACCGACTCGGCGAGCCCGACCGGTAAATCGGGCCTCAATCCTCGGACCCGCGATCCATCGGATCTTCGTCCGAGCGGCGCAGGCGCTTACGGGCTTCGAGCACCGGTCGCCCCTTGGCAATCGCCCGGTGGACCGCGGAATAGAGAGCGTAGACTTCAACCCGGGTGATCTTCGAGCCCGGCCCTTTCTTCTCGACACGGTCTAGCGTTGCCCACGCCAGCTCCACCGGCAGGGCGGTGAAGGCGACGACTCCCGCCTGAGCCCCCGCCCGCTGCAGCTCGCGCGAATACTCGGTGGCCGCCTGCAGGTCTGTCCGCGCCAGCGCGAACACTTCGCCCCGATTGACTGTGGACGGTAGGAAGTTTCTTCCTTCCACCTCGTCCGACGCGCTGTCTTTGAGAATGTTGACCAGCTGAAGGCCCTCGCCGAACGCGGAAGCTCGCTCGCGCAGATAGCTCGCCGAGGCCGCCAGCCGGTCGCCGCTCAGCAAGAACAGCTCGGTGAGCATTTCGCCGACGATCCCGGCGACCGCATAGCAGTACGCGCGCAGATCGTCGAGGTCTCTCAGGCGCAGGACTCCGCCGCCGTCCGTCTGGGTCACGAACTCCGCCATGAGCTGGGTGGTGCGACGAGTGTGATCGATGATCACCGCGCGAGCGGCCCCGGTCTGCTCGAGAAGCGCCGCAAAAACCAGCGGTGTCTCGTCCAGAAGCTCGACATACCCGGCGTGATCGCTGGGCGGCTCGAGCAACCAACCTTGGGCGCAAGCGGAAGCCCGTTCTACCGAAGGCTCGGCGAGCAGGAGGTCGAACTCTTCGAGTGCTGCGATGCGGCGAGGGCGGTCCCACAAGACGCTGGCGTCTTCAAACGTGTCCGCGATGCGAAACAGAAGATAGGCGATGGTCACCGCCCGTTGGGTCGGCTGCGGCAACTGCGGAATCGCGAGTGCGAAGGTTCTGCTGGTCTTGACCAGCAGATCGTGGAGGCGCTCGTCCCGGGCGTCCCTCTGCGAGCCCGGGCTCGCAGTTCTGGCTGCATCCTGCTTCATCATCCCTGGCTGTCGATCCTAACGGACGCCGGCGATTCCTCTGAACCGGGGCGTCCAGCGCCGGCCCGATATTCTCGCGCGCAGGCGCGATTCGGGCATCACCTGCCCGCGCGCACTCGGGTTCCCGAGGTGGCCCCACCGAGTGCGCCGGAAAGCACGCCTTGCGACCGACCGTCGAGAATCCACGAAGACACTCCCCAGCCGGCCAACTCGAGCGCCGTTTCCAGGCGATGCCTCATGCCACCCGTGACGTCTCGAACGCCCTCGCCGGCGTCTCCCGCCCGAAGCGTCGAGAGGACCTGACGGGCGTTTTCACACCGTATCTCTCGAATCGGCTGGCCGGATTCGTCCAGAACGCCGTCCGTGGCGCCCAGCCAGTAGGCGCCGCGGATCTTCCAGCCACCCGCCAGCAGAGGCGGAACTATCGAGAGGAAAACGCTCTCGGTCGAAACGATTCGGGCGCGACGATCGCCGTCCAGAACCACATCGCCGTAGGTAACCGGCGTGAGGCCCGCGTCGAGAGCCGTCAGCACGGGCGCCGCCGCGATCCGATCGAGCCGGCCGCCTCTCGAGGTCATGAAGCTACCCGGCGCCAGGGAAAACGGTGTCATCCCGGCTTCGAGAAGGGCCGCGATGACCTCGCGATGGAGACGGGCTGCGGCGTCCTGCGTCCGCGCCACGGTGTCGAGCGCGGGGCGGTCCCCGTCGGCCGAGCTCCAGTCGCCCTCGGCTGCCGCCGCGTGGCCGAACGAGCCGCTGCCGTGCCCGAGCACGACCATGATCCCGGGAAGCGAAGTGATCGCGTGCAACTCGGCCGCGAGGCGCCGCACGACTTCTGATCGGACCGCCTCTGAGCTCGCCTTGTCGGTGATCAGGCTGCCGCCGAGCTTGACCAGGGCGAGCTGAGCGCGCGCGCTCACCTGGACTGCCCCTCTCGGCTCTCGTCCGAAGGCGGGCCGAGGTGCTCGAAAGTCTGGAACGGTCCGGACCCAACTCGGTCGGGCAGCACGCGCTCGACCTCCGGCAGCTCGCCGAACGCCTCCGCGACCCGAGTCGCGCAAGCTGCCGGGCAGATCGCATGCACGTTGGGGCCCGCGTCGATGGTCGCGTACACCGGGACCCCCTCGACGCGCAGATGCCGAATCGCCCATAAGACCGCGAAGGTGCCGCCCGTCCAGTAGTAGATCGGTGGTCGTGACGACATTGCGACATGGTGCAGATCGACGGCCTCGGTCTCCAGGGTCTCTCCCAGCAACTCCATGTCGCGCTCCGCGATCGCCCGGCGCACGGTCTCGAGGCGCGCACCGAGCTCGCTCAGACGGGCCGCGAACCTGGGACTCGAGGGCGCGCGGCGGTGGCCATCTCGAGACGATGTCTTCTTGGCGCGCGAATCAACGACCGCGACGACATCGGCCAGATCCCAGTGGTCCGCCGCAGCCAGTTGGACGGCGGGTGCCTCGAAGTCGTCACCCCGGTCTTCGCTTCCACCGGCCTGTCCGTCTTCGCCGCCTTCTCCCGGCCACTCGACATAGCCTCCCAGGACCGATCGCGCGGCGGAACCCGAACCGCTCAGCCGCGCCAGAACCGAGGCTTGCGCTGGAGTCGCCGGAGGCTTTGCCATGGCATGCCCGGCCGCGAGCGTCAGGGCCGCAAATCCCGATGCCGACGAGGCGATTCCCGCACCGGTCGGAAAGTTGTTCTCGGTCCAGACCCGACAACCGCCACCGAGGCCGGCCCGCGCTCGCAGAGCGCCGAGATGACTTCGCACTGGCTCGGCGAAGGCTTTGCTCGCGCGCTCGAACGGGCCGGCCGCGGACCGAAACCAGATCTCGTCCTCCGTCGAGGCGCGGTCGAAAACCACCGTGCATTTGGACGTGCAGCGCGACAACGTCATCGAGATCGACGGATTACAGGGGAGCACGCGCCGTTCATCCCGGATTCCCCAGTACTTGATGAAGGCGATGTTCGAAGGCGCGACGAAGGTCGCGCGCCCCGGCTCTTCAAGCTCCGACATCGGCCACCTTCCCGCCCACATGAGATTGCAAACCCTCGACTCCCAACGCGGCCGAGAGTGCCCGGTACCCCCCCAGGATCGAGCTCGGTTCTCCCGCCGCCTCAGGAGGCCAGAACACGAGCAGGCTGCCACCGCCCGACCCGGAGAGCGTGCCCGCTCCCGAGATCTTGGCGGCTCCACCGGCCGCCTCGACGCGCCGAATCGCCCCCTGGACCGCGTCCGGGACCACCCCGATGGCCTCGAGGCACCGCTCGAACTCCCGGACCCCGGCGAGAACCCTCGGCCAGGCGACTCGGTCGCGGGAGAGAGCGCCGGCGAAGACTCGAACCGCGGCCCCCATCCGATCCAGTATGTCGGCGAATCGGCCGGGATCCCGTTCGCGCCGGGCTCGCACCTGCGTCACCACCTCGCCCGTGGACTCGACCGGCGCGCCGGTGTCGAAGACACGCACTCCGTCCAGAAACCACCCCGGCTTACTGAGCTCCTCGACCTCGAGCGCGTCTCGGCCGCGGGTCAGGAGCAGGAGACCGCCCCTCATCACGGTGGTGTGGTCGATACCCGAGGGCCGGCCATGCTGTCGCTTCTCGACCTCCAAGGCGACGTCGGCGACCGCGCCGGCCGACTCCTGCTCGCCGGCCAACGACGCCATCAGAGCCGCCGCCACCGCCACCGCCACGGCCGCGGAGCTGCCGAAACCCGAGCCCACCGGTAGATCTGATCGAACCGACAAACTGAGTGCTGGCCTGGTCGAGACCTTGGACCGGCGCTCCAAGAACCACAGAGTTTCGGCCATCGCGATCTTGACCACGCCCGCTTCGTCGCCGGCACGTAGCGCCGAGAAGCTCTCCGGCGAAGGTCTTTTCTCGTATGCCTGCCAAAGCGCTCGCCGCCGGTCGCCGAACTCCAGAACTTCGGGCCAAGAGCAACTCTCGCGAAGCTGGAAGTCCTCGAGCTCGAGCTGCAGCTCGACTCCCGGCACCGGCGGGCCGACCCGCGCCAGGGTTCGCAGCCCCAACGAGGCCACAACCGCCGGCACGCCATACACCGCCGCGTGCTCGCCCATCAGAATGAGCTTTCCAGGTGCGCTGGCCTCGGCTTCGAGTGCGTGCACGGGGTGGGGCTCTGGCCTAGGCGGAACCGTCTCCGGAAATCGGCCCACGCCCGAGCTGTTCGTGGGCGCGCGCCAGGTCGCTCGACGTGAAGGCGGCCAGCAACGACAGCTCGCCGGCCAGCACGGTCGCGCCGAGGATCTCGGCCAGCCGGGTGACCGCGGCGCCGGGCTCGCTCGCATCCAGCTCGATACCGAGCAGCGCGAGAGCTTCAGCCTGCGTGTCGAGGGCCGTGCCGCCGCCGACCGCGCCCAGTGGCAGGTCCGGCATGTAGACCGACGCGACCACTCCATCCGCTCCGCGCGCTTCGATGGTGGTTACCCCCATCGATCCCTCGACGACCTGAGCGACATCCTGCCCGGTGGCGACGAAGAAGGCGGCCAGAATATTGGCGAAATGGGCGTTGAATCCCATCGCCCCAGCGGCGATCGACCCCAGAAGGTTTTTTCGGTATTGAACCTCCACCAGATCTTGGGCCGTGGTCTTGAGGCATCGGTCCAGGACCTCGCTCGCCAATCCGACCTCCGCCCAGACACGTTTGCCGCGGCCTTCCAGGAAATTGACCGCCGAGGGCTTTTTGTCGACGCAGAAGTTGCCCGACAATGCCAGACAGGGCAAGCCGGTTTCGGGCTCGATCAGATCCCGAATCACCCGATCGCACGCCACCGTCGCCATGTTCATGCCCATCGCGTCGCCGGTCAAGAACCGAAAACGCAGGTAGATCGAGCTGCCGAAGACCTGGGGCCGGATGTCGCGCAGCCGGAGATGATTGCTGGTGGACTCGGTGATCTCGCGAATGCGCTCTTCGTTTCGTTCGATCCAGCTCAGAAACTCGCGGGTCTCGTCGATGCCGCCCGAGCGAAACACCGGCGCCCGAGTCATTCCCACGTCTTCGACCCGAACCACGGCGCCGCCGGACTCCCGAATCGCTCTGCAGCCTCGGTTCGCGCTGGCGATCAGCGCGCCTTCGGTTGTCGCCAGAGGTACATAGACGTCCTCTTCCGGCGAGACGAAGTGCCCTCGCACCGAGAGTGGGCCGATGACACCGACCGGCACTTGTGTGGCGCCGATGAAGTTTTCGCAGTGACGGCTCGCCGCGCGCGCCGCGTCGAGCGAGAAATCGCCGGTCCGCTCGAGCGATACGCCGCGCATGCGCTCGAGCGCTTCGCGGCGCACCCGCGCTGCTTCGGCAGCGGACAGGTTCGAGGGCAGCTCGTGCATGCGTCGCTTGCCGGCGGCCAGATCGTCGATCAACTTCTCGAGGTCTTCGAGATCCGGTGCCAAGCGTCCCGGCTCAGCCATTGCGTCCTCCTCGTGCCGATGGCGATCGCGAATCGAGATGGTGAAGCTCGACCGCTTGAAGCGCGGCGATGGAGGGCGCTCCCACGCAGAACATCGCGATCCTGAGCTCTCGGGCGACCCTCGCCGCGCACTCCGTGGCCTTGTCCGATGAAGTATTCGCGCCTTCGAGAAACAGCTGCGCCAGGCCGACGATGTCGGCGCCCATCGCGATCGCCTTGGCGACGTCCAGACCGTTGCGTACTCCGCCGCTGCCGATGATGGTCAGACCGCCCAGAGTCCGCAGCTCACGGATGGACCGTGGCGTCGAGACTCCCCAGCCGGCGAAGATCTCGCCGAGGCCAAAGTCACGCGCGCGGCTGGCCTCGATCCGGGCCCAACTCGTGCCGCCGAGGCCGGCGGTGTCCAGAATCGTGATCCCGGCGGCCTTCAAGCGCCTGGCAGCCTCGAAGGACAGTCCGCAGCCGATCTCCTTGGCCAGCACCGGCACCTCCAACTCGGAGGCGATCTCGCCCATCTTGTCCGCCAGCCCGGCGAAGTTGCACTGTCCTTCGGGCTGAATCGCTTCCTGCAGCGGATTGAGATGGAAGACCAGCCCGTCGGCTTCGATCATCTCGACCGCCTGGCGGCACTCGTCGAGGCCGAAACCGTAGTTGAGCTGGACGGCGCCGAGGTTGGCGAGGATCGGCACGTCCGGGGCCAGGGCACGAATCTGGAAGCTCTCGGCCTGGCTCGGATCCTCGATCGCCTTTCGTTGCGATCCGACTCCGATGGCGATTCCGGATGCCTGAGCCGCAACGGCCAAGTTCCGGTTGATGCGGGTCGCCTCCCCGGTGCCCCCGGTCATGCATGAGATCAGGAGCGGCGCTCGCAGACGATAGCCCAGGAACTCGACCGTCAGATCGACGGCGGCCATATCGATCTCGGGCAACGCCTGATGATCGAAATAGTAGCGATCGAAAAAACGCGCGGACAGCTGCATGCTCTCGTGGAGTGCGAGCTCGATGTGCTCGGCCTTTCGGTCGCGCAGCTCACGCCGATCGGATCGATCGCGTCGACTGCCTTGGGGACGCTCTTCGGATGGCAGGCTCAATACTGTCGGTCCCGCAGGAATTGGATCAGACCGCTGAAAAAGGTAGCGGCTTGCGGTTCGAGGCCGAGCCCATCTGTGGCGGCTGCTGCCCGCTCGAGCCGCCGCTCGATCATGCTCTCGACCTCCGCCTTCGCTCCCGAGCGCTCCACGATGCGGCGAACCTCGCGCAGCTCTTCGGAGGTGACGTCCCTATTGCCCAAAGCTGCCCGCAGCAGCTCGCGACTCGGCTCGTCGCAACGCTCGAGCGCCTGCTGCACCAGAACCGTGTACTTGCCTTCGGCGATATCGGAATCGACCGACTTGCCCACCGCCTCGCTGGCCCCGAACACGCCCAGAAGATCATCCTTGAGTTGAAACGCCTCGCCCAGAGCACGGCCGTAGGCACGCAGGCCCTCGATCGTGGTGCCCGGCGCCTTGGCCGCCAGAGCGCCCAGCTCGATGGGCCGCTCCACGCTATAGCGGCCGGATTTGAGCCGCAGCACCTTGAGCAGATCCTCCTTGCACCAGCCCGAACGGTACGGCGCGGTCATCTCCAGATACTGCCCGAGCACGACTTCCTGGCACATCGCGGCAAAGCACCGGCTGACCCCGTCGAGCCTGAGGGCCGACTGGGCCTCGAGCATCAATTCCACGGCATAGGAGTGCGCGAGGTCTCCAAGCAGGATCGCCACCGATTCGCCGTGCCGCTCGGAGCGCCCCGGCCAGGCCAGTTGCCGGTGATTGGATTCGAACAGAACATGAATCGAGGGGCCGCCCCTCCGGAGAGCCGCGCCGTCCATGATGTCGTCGTGGATCAGCAGGTAGGTGTGCAGAAGCTCCGTCGATATCGCGAGCGGCAGGATCAGTTTTCCGTCGCCGCCGCCACAGGCCCGGTAGGCGAAGTACACCAGCGCCGGCCGGAGACGCTTACCCCCGCGTGCCACGAACTCCCGCAGCCTAGAGGTCAGCTCGACCGTCTCCGGGGCCTCGGCAATCGCCTCTTTCTGCTTGCGATCGAGCCATCCGAGCAAGGCGGGCTCGAGCAACTCCAGAAACCCGCCGAGGTCGCCGGGCTCAGTCACGGCACGGGACTCAGCATTTTGAGAGGTCTTGAGGAGGGTCGTCATGTGCTGGCACCGGCTAGACCACCGAGCCGCTCATCTTATCGAGCCCGAGCCTTGGACGCGGACCGAGACCCGCGGTTCGACTCGAGGCGAGGCATTCTCGACGCCGGCCACGGAAGTCGAGACCGGTCGCAGCGAAACCAGTGGCAGGAGAAACTCCGACAGACGCAAGCCATTGCCGGTCGCCTGACTGGGCACGTCGGTGAGAACGAACCCCACGGAAGCGCCCCGGGAGAGCCCTCCGTGGGTCCATCGGAGCCGTCCCCCGGTCAGCCGTGCGGCACGCTCGGTCTTGCGGGCTCCGTACATGTAACCCGGGGCCACCGAGCAAATGACCGTTGCCGGATTTTCGACCAACTCGAAGCCCCGGGCGAGCCGGCGCAGCGCATCCGGGTACAGCTCGTTCTTCGAGGCCTCGAACCAGTCCCGGTCCGAATACCAGTCGCCCGCAGAGCCCCGCGCCGCCGCGTCGTCGAGTCGCTGAGCTACCCCTTGGTAGAACAGTGGGTCCCCCGTTACCGGCCGGTACGCCCAGTCGTCACCTCGCCTTGCAATCACCGCCGCGCCGTCTCTCGACGCCACCCACAGCTTGCCTTCGGACCGGTAGGAGCACAGCTCCACTCCCTCGGTCGCCACCAGGATCGCCGTCAGACGCGGCGCAAGCTCGCCCTGTGCGTAGGCTTCGAAGCTCGAGACCAGCCCATAGGGCGTCAGCACGACATCCGTGGGCCGTTCTAGCCGCGCGCTTTTCCTGAGACCCGCCTTGCGCAGATCGGTCCGGATGGCCGGCAGCACATTGACCAGGGGATCCCCGCCGTCGATACCGTGATCGGAAAAGACCACGACCTTGAAATCGTCGCCCTCGGCGCGCGCCGCGCGAATCGCGCGACCCAGCTCGCGAAGAGTCTCATCGAGCGACTCCGGGCCTTTCAGGTGCGCCGCGGTGTCGGTGGTCTCGATGTAGGCAAAGAAGTTGCGCTGCTGCGACTCCAGGAATGCGGACAGCGCGCTTCGGACCCGGTTCTCGCTCGCGCCCGCCGGCCGCAGACTGGCTAGAGCGCTTCGAGCGACGCCCTTCTTGCTCCACTGGAAGAACTCGCGCCAGGGAAACTCGATTCGAAAGTAGCTGATCAATCCCCCACCTCGGGGACGGTCTTCGCTCCAGTCAAAGAATCGGGCTTCGTAACCCGGTGAAGCCTGAAGGCCCAGAGGCCCGAGCGCGTCCGCAAGCGCCACCGTGGTCGTCGATGGAAAGCTGCTGATTAGAGGCACCGGCTGGCCCAACTCCTCGAAGAGCTCGGGCGCAAACCCTCGCCTCTCGAGGGCCGCCAGCGTTCCATAGGGAACCGCATCCAGAAGCAGAAACAGCGTTCGCTCGGTGGTCTCGGCCGCGCCAAAGAGCGGCTCGGTGGCGAGCGGGCTCACAAACACCACCAGGAGCGTGGCGATGGCGCACCAGCGGCCGCGGCGCGGGCCAGCTATCGGCTTTCTCGACCGAGAATCGAAGCCAGCGCCTGTTCCAGGGCTCGAGAACATTGTCCGACTCTATCGCGCAGTTCCAGAAGCTCCAGCATCAGCCTCGGGCGACGAAACGTCGCGCCGAGCAAGCCGACTCGCGAGAGTGAGCCGTCCGGGGCCAGAGCCCGGTTCAGCTCGGGCGGCAGATCGTCGGCCAGCCGATCGCTCACGATGCGCAGAAGGGCGAACGGAAGCCCAGCCTCGCTGGCTGCCGTTGCCCAGGCATAGGACTCCATGTCGATCGTCGCGTTCTGCTGCTCGATCCGGCTGGCGAGCTCGAGCTTCTCGGCCGCGGTCGAGAGAATCCGCCGCCCGGTGAGCACCGTTCCCACCCTGGCCCCGGAAAGCGCCAGGGCGCGGCTTTGCCAGGACGATGCCGGAATCGAGAGGCTGCGCGCCGGGTCCTCCACGAGAGCGACGTGCTCGGCCACCAGGAGATCGCCTACCGAGAGGTCCGCCGAAAGCGCACCTCCCAACCCGACGAAGATCAGCGCGGCCGGCGCATCGCGATCGAGAATCGCGGCGACTCCGGCTCGCGCTGCAGGCATCCCAACGCCGGTACACGACAGATTGATCGGCCGGCCGGCCACCCTCCCTCGCCAACCAGCCCCTGAGCCGGCTCGCCGCCGCAAACCGTGACGGCGGCGCAGATCGCGAACTTCTTCGGGAAGGGCCGCCACCACCGACAGCATCGGGTCCGACGCTAGTGTTCGGGACACTAGGCCAGCCTATCTCGCGACGTAGCCGTGTGCCCGAAACCAGTCCACCGCCCGTGCCAGCGCCTCGCGGATCGGCGTTTGCGGAAGCCCGAGCTCGCGAACGGCCTTGTCGGCGGAGAAATACATCTTGTGCCGGGCCAGGCGGGCGGCATCGAGCGCCACTCGTGGTTCGCCGCCAAACAGGCGCGCTCTGGCGGTGTCGAGACCCGCGAAGGCAATCGGGATCACATGGGGCAGCTTGATCTTCGGCGCCGCGAGCCCGGTCAAACTCGAAAGAGCGGCGAAGATTGCCGCGAGACTCAGGTTCTCATGCCCAAGTATGTACTTTTGGCCGATCCGGCCTCTTTCGGCCGCCAGCACGTGCCCCACCGCCACGTCTCGAACATCGATCAAGTTGAGCCCGGTCTCGACGTACGCCGGGGTGCGTCGCTGCAGGAAGTCGAGGATGATCCGGCCTGTCGGCGTCGGCTTGAGATCTGCCTCGCCGACCGGCGTGGAGGGGTTGACCACGACGATCGGCACGCCGCGCTCGGCCCATTGCTCGACCACCCGCTCGGCCAGGAACTTCGACCGCTTGTAGTGGCCGACCATGTCGTCGAGGGCGACCGGTGTTTGCTCGTCGGCCAGGCCGCCGTCCGCTCGAAGACCCAATGCCCCAACCGAGCTCGTGTAGACGACTCGTTCGACATGTGCCTGCCCTGCCGCCTCCAGGATCCGTCGGGTACCCTCGACGTTCGCCTGGTACATCGTTTCGGGACGGGGCACGTATAAGCGGTAGTCGGCGGCGCAATGGTAAAGCTCCCGGCAGCCGTCGAGCTCCGCCCGAAACGAGTTCGGTTCCACGAGGTCTCCCACGACCACCCTTGCCGAGGTGCCTTCGAGATTGCGCCGATCACTCCCCGGTCGCACCAGGCAGACCACCTCACGTCCGCAGTCCTCCAGAACCCGCAAGACATGACCACCCACGAATCCGGAGGCGCCGGTCAAAAACGCCTTCATCGAGACACGATCCCTGACGCGCAGCCCGGCAACAGCTGCGGGCCCCGTCTATCCGAGAAGATTCCAGGCGGCCATGCGCGCCATGTCGACCGGACTCTTGGGCAGGTCCTTGACCACCGAGGCCTCGAAACCCGAGTGCATCGCACAATTCTGGCAGAGGTCGTCCTCGCGGGACTCCCAGTAGTCCCAGTCGGTCGCGTTCCAGAACTCCTCCCAAGTGTCGTAGTACTGCTTGCCGATGAGGTAGCAAGGACCCTTCCATCCCAACGGCGTAAAGGTCACCGTGCTCCAGGGGGAGCATTTGTAGTCCCGTAATCCGGCGGCGAACTCGAGGAACATCGGCGTCGTGTGCAGACGGTGTTTTTTCGAGATCTCTAGCACCCGTTTGAACTTGTCTTCGGTGTCCTTGCGGGTCATGAAAATGTCGGCATGGACAGACTCGTACTGGTAGCCCGGCGAGATCATCATGCCGTCGATACCGATCGAATCCATCAACCGGCACAGCTCTTCGACCTCTTCGATCTTGGTCTCTTTGAAGATCGTCGTGTTGGTGACCACGTGATAGCCGAGCCGCTTCGATTCCTTGATCATCTCGATCGCCTTGTCGAAGACCCCGTCTCGCGCGCAAACGTAATCGTGGGTCTCGCGCATGCCGTCGAGGTGAACGTTGATCGACAAGCGCTTGTTCGGGGGAATCTTGCCGAACACGGTCTCTTCCATCAACAGGGCGTTGGTGCAGAGATAGATATGGCGCTTGCGTTCGATGATGCCCTCTATGAGCTCCGGCAGCTCGGGGTAGACCGTGGGCTCGCCGCCACAGATCGACACGGCCGGTGCGCCGCACTGGTCCGAGGCTTGAAGGCAGCGCTCGACCGAAAGCCGATCCTTCAGCTTGCCCGTATGCCGCTCCGTCGCGCACCCGATACAGGCCAGGTTGCAGGTGTAGAGAGGCTCGAGCATGAACACGAAGGGATAGCGACGGTTGCCCTGGACCGCCTGCCGGACCTGATGACGGATCATGTCCGTCGTGATGTGAACCGGGAATCTCATAACGTCGCCAGCCGGCCTAGGCTACCCGCTCGCGCGCACTCTGGCAGTCCTCGCCGACGGCGCTCCTCGATCGGTTGCGAAAATCGGCGAGAGCCAGGAGCGGAAAATAGAGAGCGTAGCCGTGGTAGTTGAGATAAAAGACCTTCGGGAACCCGGTCCCGGTCCAGGCGGAATCTCGCCAGCCGCCATCCGGAAGCTGAGCGGATAGAAGAAAATCCACGCCCCGCGCCAGCTCGGCACTGCCGGTATCGCCTGTCGCCAAAAGCCCCATGAGGGCCCAGGCCGTCTGGCTGGCGGTGCTCGGACCGATCCCCTTCAAGGCCGGATCTTCGTAGGACGCGGGTAGCTCCCCCCAGCCTCCGTCCCGGTTCTGAACGGAGCGAATCCAACCGACGGCTCGACGCGCGCGTTCGCCGCTCATGTCCTCACCGGCCGCAGCTAGCCCGACCAACGCGAGCCAGGTGCCGTAGAGGTAGTTGCAACCCCAGCGGCCATACCAGGACCCGTCGGGCTCTTGCTGCGAATAGATGAACTCCACCGCACGCCGGATCGCGGGAACCCCCGGACCGATACCCATTCCGACGAGCGCCTGAATCGCCCGCGAGGTGAGGTCGGTCGTGGACGGATCGATCATCGCGTTGTGATCAGCGAAGGGAATCGCGGTCAAGAACTGGCGGTCGCAGCCGCGATCAAACGACGCCCAACCGCCATCGCGGTTCTGCATCGACTCGAGCCACGCGAGCCCCCGAGCCATCGCGGCACGGAGAGCTTCCGGCAGCTCGGCATTCCCTTGCAGCTTGGAGAGCCCCATCAGTACCTCAGCGGTGTCGTCACAGTCGGGATAGAACTCGTTGGCGTATTCGAAGTACCAGCCGCCGATCTGGCCGTCCGGATTTTTCATCCGCCAATCGCCAGGGCGCTTGACTTCTTTTTCGAGAAGCCAGTCTCCGGCCCTTGCAAGGGCTTCGTGCTCGGCTGGTAAGCCCGGCAAGCCCGAACCCGCTAGCGACGCCAGCGCCAAGGCCGTGTCCCAGATCGGCGACTTGCAGGGTTGCACGCGCAACGTCTCTTCTTCTTCGATCTCGAGCCGCTCGAGCTCTCGGATCTGCCCGCCCAGCACCGGGTCATCCTGCCCATAGCCGAGACTCTCGAACGCGATGATCGTGTTGACGATCGGCGGAAAGATCGCTCCGAGGCCGTCACTGGCGGGCAACCGCTCCAGGATCCAGGCCTCGGCGCGGCGAATCGCGAACCGGCGAAAGGGATGGAAGGGTACGAGCTGGCAAAACTTGATGAACCGATCGATAAGAAGAAACGTCGCCCCCCAGAGCCTGGTGCTCAGACTTCCGACCGCCGGACGCTTCCCCGTCGCTTCGTCGACTTTGAGCTCATCAATCTCGACCGAAACTTTCCTCGAGGGCTTCATCGCCCAAATGATCGACAACGGCACGACGATCGCTCGCGACCATGACGAGATCTCATAGAGGTTGAACGGGAACCAACGTGGCAGGAGGACCAGTTCGGGCGGCACCGCCGGCGCCCGATTCCACTCATACTGTCCGAAGATTGAAAGATAGAGCTTGGTGAAAGAGTTGCACGATTCGACGCCGCCGGCCTCCAGGATCGCCGCACGCGCGCGGGACATCGCTTCTGAGTCGGGATCGTCGCCGAGCTCCTTCAGCACGAAGTACGCCTTCACGCTGGCGCTCACATCGGCCGGGCCTCCCGGATAGATGCCCCAACCGCCTTCGGGTCTCTGTTGTCGGCGCAGGTACTCGGCCGCCTTGGCGACACGGCTCTCGCCCGACCGGCCCAGGTACATCATGGCCAGGATGTATTCGGACTCGAGAATCGAATCGCCCTCGAGCTCGGCGCACCAATGCCCGTCATCCTGCTGCAGATCGAGGAGGCGCTCCTGCGCCCTGGCGATCGCGTCTTCGACGACCTCGTGAAAGCCCGAGGGATTCAGCTGGTCGTCATGAGAAAACGGCGATCGCTCAGCCTCCTCGGCCACACTCCTACGCATCCGGCGGATTCTAGTCAAGGTCCCTCCAAAGTACCAACGCTCGAGCGCATCGACGCACGCCCGAATACATCCCTTACGAACACCAGCCGGCGACAGGTTCACCGGTGGACGTCACGCAGCTCTTGCAAGAGTCGTACAATTGCGCTCGATGCGCGTTCGGTTCCTTTGGCTGGGAGCGGCTCTGACGCTGCTCGTGTCCGGCCCTACGATCGCCAGCACTGCCGGAGCGCTCGCTCGCGGCGATGCCGCCTACGCCGACCGAGCCGTCGGCCACGATCGCGATCGCGCCCTGCCCGGACCGATCTCGCAAGCCATTGCGGCGTACGAAGAGGCCCTGGCCGAAGATCCCAGCGATCAAGCGGCGCGAACCGGACTGCTCCGCGCGCTCTTCTACCTGGGCGATTACGTGCTGACCGATCGCGGCGCGAAGCTCGCGGTCTTCGAGCGCGGACAGATCCTGGCAGAAGAAGGCATCACGATGCTGATCTCCGGAACGGATCTCAAACGCAGGGGAGGAAGAGACTTCGACCGCCTGATCGGCGGCCTGTCGTCGGAGCCGCATGCCGCCGCCCTGTACTACTGGGCGGCCGTTCACTGGGGCCTTTGGGGCCGCCATAGAGGCAAGATCGCGGCCGCCAAGCAGGGCGTAGCCGGCAAGATCCGAGACTATGCGACGATCGTGATCGCTCTTGACCCGACCTACGAAGACGGCGGCGGGCACCGAATGCTCGGCAGGCTCCACGCGGAGGCGCCGAAGCTGCCCTTCGTCACCGGCTGGATCGATCGTCGAACCGCGATCGCGGAGCTCGAAACGGCGAGGTCGATGTCGGGTGACGCCCTCACCGGCCTCTACTTCGCGGAAGCGCTTCTCGAGTACGACTCGTCTCGCCGCGAAGAGGCTCTCGATCTGTTGCGCCAGATCGTGCGGCAGGAGCCCAAGCCGGAGCACCTGCTCGAAGAACTGCGGGCGATCCAAGACGCTCGCGCTCTCCTGGAAGAGCTCGGCGGTTGAAAGGTAGGGCCACTTGCCTGTTTCGATATCGGCCGACAGCGTCTTTCCACTGATCGAAGGCGCAGCCGAACGCTTGGCGGGCGTGGCCAACCTCACCCCGATTCACACTTCGCGAACGCTCGATCAGCGCGCCGGCGGCCGCGTCTTTCTCAAGTGCGAAAACTTCCAGCGCGTCGGCGCCTTCAAGTTCCGTGGCGCCTACAACGCGATGGCACTGCTTTCCGCCGAGCAGCGCCAAGGCGGTGTCCTGACCTACTCGTCCGGGAACCACGCCCAGGGAGTCGCGCTCGCCGGCAGACTTCTCGGCATCGCGACCACGATCGTCATGCCTTCCAACGCGCCGAAGGTCAAACGTGCAGCGACCGAAGGCTATGGTGCCAGGGTCATCGAGTACGACCCGGCGGCAACGACCCGGCGAGAGGTGGCGGCGAAGCTCGCGCAAGAGGGCAGCTTCACCGTGATCCCACCCTTCGACCACCCTTACATCCTGGCCGGCCAGGGAACCGCGGCGCTTGAGCTGCACCGTCAGGTTGCCGACCTCGATCTTTTCCTGGCGCCCGTCGGCGGTGGCGGCCTGATGTCGGGCTGCGCCGTCGCCACCAAGAGGTGGGCTCCGGCCTGCCGCGTCGTCGGCGTGGAGCCCGAGCTCGCCGACGACGCCACCCGGTCGTTCAAGACCGGCAGGCTTCACTCCATCAAGAATCCGCCCACCATCGCGGACGGCACCCGCACCGAGTCGCTGGGCGACCACAACTTCCCGTTGTTCCTCGAGTGCGTCAACGACATGGCGACGGTCTCCGAGGAGGCCATCAAGGAGGCGGTACGTTTCCTTTTCGAGCGCTTGAAGCTGGTCGTCGAGCCCTCCGGAGCGCTTGGTGTTGCCGCCCTGCTTTCGAGAGCGGTCGAGCCGGGGCGCCGCACCGGCGTCCTCATCAGTGGCGGCAACGTCGATCCGGACGTGCTGACCGAGATTCTCCGCTCGACCTAGTGGCCTGCAACGCTCGAAGCGATACTAGACGGGCGAGCCATTCGTCGTCGAGGCCAAGGCGCGGCGACGCAGTCCTAGCGGTGCCGATGTCGAGGAGGCGCGACGTAGACATCGGCGACGGGGGCCCGCCAGGTAGGATCGTTTTGGTGTTACAGGCCACTAGCTCCCGCGCTCGATCAGGCCGTGCCGCTCGAGCCGAATCAAATGGGCTTCCAGCTGCCGGGCCGCAAGTGGATGCGCCTTCTCGGGCACGTCCTCGTAGACGACCCGCAGCAAGACGTCGAGCTCCTGCACACCGTCATTCCAGGCGTCCAGGATTCTCTCCTCACGCCACAGGCGGTGCTCGAGGTACTCGTCGAGCTTGTCCCGCACCGCCACTGTCGGAGGACCATGGGCGGGAAAAAGTGTTGCCGCTCCCAGGTCGAGGAGGCGCTCCAGAGAAGCCAGATACTCGTCCATGTCTCCGTCGGGAGGATCGATGACAATCGTGCCGTAGCCGGCGGTCAGATCTCCGCCCAAGAGCGATCCGCCGGCTTCGTCGAAGAAGGCGAGATGTCCGCTGGCATGCCCCGGCGTGTGAAGGACCCGCACCGCAAACGGCGGCTCGCCGTCCAAGACCACACGCTCGCCGTCGGCGAGCTCGCGGGTCACCTCGATCCCGGTCGCGGCCAGACGAGCGGCGGTTTCCCGATGGGCCGCTACCGGTACGCCGAGCGCTCTGCGAAGGAACTCCACTCCACCGACGTGGTCGGGATGGTGATGCGTCAGCCAGATGGCCGAGATCTTCCGCCCCCTCTTCGACTCGAGTTGTCGCAGGGCCTCGAGAAGACACTCGTTGGTCTCCGGGTAGGGAGAGCCGGGATCCACCAGAACGACCTCGCGGTTCCCGAACACGTAGGTATTCGTGTAGGCAGCCGGCGGCAAGGTGGGGGTCGGCAAAGCGAACAGCAGAACCCCGGGCCGGAACTCGATCTCGCGAAACGAGCCGAGATTCATCTCGAACGGCTCTCGCATCCGCGGCAGACCGTCGATCGGTCCTTCTTCGGCCATCACACGCAGAATGTGGAGAATCGGGGGCGCGGTCACGACTTCGCCCCTTTCCCAACGGGCGTAGGCCTCATCGGGTCGAATCCACTCCCCACTCGTGAGCTCTCCGGGGATCACGCTCGGCTGAGGACCGCGATCGGAAGGCCACTCCAAGAGAAAAAACCGGTTGTCGAATCGCATGCGCCCGAGCGGCGGCGTCAACCAGCGACCGGCGTACACCAGCTCGCTCGCGTCAAGCTCGAGGGAAGCGCGGGCGGCCTGTCGCAGATCTCTCCAAACCTGCCGAAAATCCGTGCTCCGCTCGAGGCTGACTCTTCTCGTCGCTTCGAGCCGCTCGGGGTCAATCGCACTAGCGCCGTCCGCCAGCAGAATCCCGGTCTCCTCGAAGAGCTCTCGAATGACGCAGGCGAGGATCCCGGGAGCCCCGATCGGCTCGAGTTCGACGCCGTCGATCACGTCGGAAGGCATGGCGGCCTCGATCGGGGCACCGTCGAGTCCGGACGGTTCCCCGACAACGGTCAGCTCCAGGTCTTTGCGGGAGCGACCGCCTCCTGGGAAGGCATGGAATCCGCCCATGAATGCGAGCTTCTTCGAGCGCTCGACCCAGTAGACCTCGAGGTCCCCATTGCCACTCCGGCGCCAGAGCACCACCCCGCCCGACGCGCGCACCGCCGGCCTCGGCGCTTCGAGCCCGGACAGCAGCACTTTCTCGTAGAGGCCGTTCCCGCTCACGCGCGGGTTTTTAGCACAACTCGCCAAAATCGGTTGATACGCTCACCCTCGCGTCCGGGAATCCTCGTCCGGAAGCGCAACCCGAACCGCAATGTCACCCACCCGCAATTGTCAGAGTCACTAGCGATGCCGCGTTTCCCCACGATCTCACCCACCATCGCCGCCATGACCGGCTCGGTGTATTCATCGCTGGTTCACCGCCTGCGCGAATACGAAGGGGAAGTCTATCCCTTTCATATCGGAGACACCTGGATGGAGCCTGCCGTCGGTACCCGCATGGAGGACCTCACGGTCGACGAATACCCGGGCATGCACCGGTACGCGCCGGTTCAGGGGCGCAAGCAATTGCTCGATGCGATTGCCGCACGCGTCGCCTCGCGCACCTGCACTCCGACCGAGCCCGCGGAGATTCTGGTCACGGCCGGGGCGACCGGAGCTCTCGGAGCGATCGTCGGCGCGCTGGTCGAGCCCGGAGACGAGGTCCTCTTGATTGCGCCCTACTGGCCGCTCATCGCCGGCATCGTACGCTCCAGCAGGGCGATTCCCGTGGACGTGCCGGTTCTCGACGGCATCGACTCGACCGAAGCGTTGCTCGAGAGGGTCGCGGAGAAGGCGACCGAACGAACCGTCGCCATTTACTGGAACTCGCCCAACAACCCGTCAGGCCAGGTCATCCCCCGGTCCTGGATCGAGGCGCTGGTCGACTGGGCGGCTTCGAGGAACCTCTGGATTCTGCCCGACGAAGTCTACGAGGACTACGTCTTCGAAGGCGACCACACCTACGGCCGGCCGCTGGCGCCCGAGCGGACCTTCTCGATCCACTCCTGCTCCAAGGCCTTCGGCATGGCCGGCAATCGATGCGGCTACGCCGTCGGGCCGAAAGACGCCATGGCCGAGGTGCGCAAGGTCTCGACCCACACTTTCTACTCGACGCCGACCGCGGCCCAGATAGCCGCCGAACGCGCGCTCGCCGGTCCCGGGGACCGCTGGGTCGACGCGGCACGGAGCCGATACGCCGAGATCGCCGGGCGCACTGCCGCCCGGCTCGGACTCGAGCCACCCGAAGGCAGCACCTTTCTGTTTCTGGACCTCGCCGAGTACTTCGAGGATCCCGTCGAGCGCGAACTCGGGACCTTTCTCTCGCGCGCGGTCGACCACGGCATCCTGCTCGCGCCGGGGCCGAGCTTCGGCCCCTTCCCTCATCATCTGCGCCTCTGCTACACCGCGGCCGAACCCGAGATCACCGACCGGGGCGTCGAGGTGCTGGCCCGGCTTCTCGGCAAATAGACCGCAACCCTGGAGACACCATGGCCGATCCCAAGTCCTCTCGCTACGCCAACCGCCTGGACGCAGCCACCTATGCCGACGACAAACAGGTCCACTTCGGAATCGCCAGGTCCCAGAAGGACCCCGAATCCTGGATTGGGGTCTCCGATCGGCTGATCTCGCGCTTGACCAGCCTGGGCATGGCGTACGAGCTGGGCCACGTGCAGAGAATCGACATTTATGGCGACACGATCTTCAAGAGCCAGCAGTGCGAAAAGCTCTACAGAGAGCTCGCGTTCCTGGGAAGTTTTGTGAGGGACCCTGCCCTGGGCGCGGCCTTGAACACCCTCGGCAAGCTGATCAAGCCCGCTCTCGGCAAGCCGATGCACCTGATGGTCAGCGGCAACTAGATCGCGTCAGTTTCCGGCAGTCGCCGCCAAGCGGTCGATCACCGTCTGGGTAATGTCGATCCGGTCGCTCGCCATCACCACAACGCCCGGAACGGCGTTGAGGATGAGATCGTAGCCGCCTTCATCTCGAATCGCCGTGAACACGGGCTCGAGCTGTTTTTCGACCGCGCGCAATCCTTCGGTCTGCATCTTCTGACCTTCGCGCTGCTTGTCGTCCTGGTGGCGGCGCATCGCGATGGTCGCGTCCTCGTACTTTTTCTGCAGCTCCGCCAGCTTGGATTCCGAGAGGGCGGTCGCGCCTTCGGCCATCTGCTGGCGAATGTCGCGGGCGGTCTGCGATCGCTGCTCGACCTCGGCTTGCACCTGCTTCTGAAACGCGCCGAGCTTGGCTTGCAGCGCCTTGCCGGCGGGGGACTGGGCGACGACGAAGTCGAGGTTGACCACCGCGATCTTGACCGTGGTCGGTTGCGCACCGGCCATCGAGCCGGTGACGAAAAACGAAACCACGGCCAGCGCGGCGGCGAGCTTCGAGGTCCTTCGGATCTGGTCGAAATCAAACATTCTCTGGCCCTCCTGACGAACCATCGTCTACGCAAGCACCCTGCCAGCGCCGGCAGAGCCTAGTCGACTGCGATCCGATCTGTCCATGCCGACGAAGGCGGGGGCCTGGGCTTCTGGTAGCTTTCAACGCGCGGCTCGAAATCGGCATGAGGCGTCTCGTGTCGCTTCGAGTCCATCCGGTGGCGCGTCTCGCGGCACGAATGCCATTGAGGCGCGCCCGCCCAGACGACTCGCAACACACAGTCCAGCGCCATGGAGGTCCCAAGGTGAGCCGAGCACAGAAGCTGGTCAGTTGGGCGGCCCAGCTCGTCGCCGCCGTCATCCTGCTCCAAACGCTGTTTTTCAAGTTTTCCGGTTCCCCGGAATCGGTGCACATCTTCACCCGGCTCGGCGTCGAGCCCTGGGGCCGCATCGCCTCGGGCATCGCCGAGCTCGCCGCCGGCCTCCTGCTGCTGGTGCCCTCGACCGCGGCCCTGGGCGCCCTGCTCGGCCTTGGGCTCATGGCCGGCGCGATCGGCAGTCACCTGACGGTTCTCGGCATCGAGATTCTCGGAGACGGCGGCCTGCTCTTCGGCCTCGCCTGGGCGGTCGCGATCTCGAGCGGGGTCGTTCTGTATCTCAGAAGAGCGTCGCTTCCGATCATCGGTAGCCGATTCGATTAGCGCCCGTTTTCGGCCGGAACGGCGCCCTACAACTTGCGATGGTCCGCAACTGGCATCGCACGGCGGACCTCGCGAATCCGCTCCGGGCGAATCTCGGCGGTGACGATGCCCGGCTCTTCACCCGCCATCGCCAACACATCCCCCCAGGGATCGATGATCATCGAATGACCCCAGCTACGGCGCAGGCCCTGGTCGTCGTGCCGGCCGCACTGCGCCGCGGCGACCAGATAGCACTGGTTCTCGACCGCGCGAGCCCGAAGCAGAAGCTCCCAGTGGTCTTTCCCGGTCGTCCAGGTAAACGCCGAGGGGACGCACAAGAGCTCGGCCCCTTGCACCGTGAGCCGCCGGTAGAGCTCCGGAAAGCGCAGGTCGTAGCAGATTGATAGGCCGATCGTGGCCAGGGCCGTAGTCGCCAACACCACTTCCTCTCCAGGTTTGATGGTGGCCGACTCCTGAAAGCTCACACCCTCCGAGAGATCGATATCGAAAAGATGCATCTTGCGATAGACCGCCAGCCGCTCGCCCGAGGGCGAGAACAGAACCGAGGTGTTGAAGCAGCGTTTCGGCTCGTCCGAGCGTTCGTTGAAGGAGCCCAGAAGCAGGTGGACCTGGCACGCGCTCGCGAGTCTCGCGAAACGGGAACAGGTATTCCCGTCCAGAGGCTCCGCCCGACGCACCTTTTCCTCGTGCGGACCGAGAAAGTTGGTGTTCTCGGGGGTCACGACGAAGCGCGCGCCGCGGCTGGAGGCTTCGCGCACGAACGCCTTGGCCTCTTCCCAGTTGCGCTCCTCGTCGGAGGTCGAAGAGAGTTGAACCGCGGCGACGAGAAACGGCTCGGACGTCATGAACCGATTCTATGCCGCGGGTCGTGATCGCCTCGCCTCAGTCGTCGAGCGCGCCGGCGGTCTCGTCGAGGAAACGGGCCGTCGCCATGGCACGCTCGTTCCAGAAGCCGGTGATCGGCGCAAACGCCTCTGGCCAGCCGCGCAGGAGCTTCGCTTGACGCCTCGCTTCCGCTGCGAGCCAACCGAGGGCCTCCTTCGGAGCCTGGCCGAGAAGGCTCTTGAGCACAAACCCGCGCTCTCCCTTGCGCGAACCCAGCTCGAGATCTCGCGCGCACCGTTCGAGATCCGACCGCGTCAAGATGCAGCCGGTTCGCACCGGAGCGATCAGCGCGCGCAAGAACTCCTCGCCAGCCATCTCCGCCGCATCGCCCAGCGGCTCCGCCTCGCGCAAATGAAGAGGCAAGAGCTCGGGCGCCGAGAACCGCTTCGCTTCCTCGGTGAGCGCCATTCGAAGAAGCTCGCTCCACTTGGCGTAGAACCCCTCGTCGAGCTCGGCGACCCGACCTAGATAGACCGGTAGCCAGCTCGCGAGGTGCTCCCAGAAAAACGCTCCGCGTGCGTGTCGCCAGCGAGACCGGGCCTCGTCATCGGGCGCGTCACCCTCTCGATCGGCGAGCTCCGCGTAGGCAGCCAGGAGAACCGCCAGGTGGTCCGGCTCCGCGACCGGCGTCTCTCCCAACACGCGCCAGAAGCCCGCGATCCGATCGCGCGCCTCGCCTCCCAACATCCCTTCGACGCCCAGATAGACCGAAGCATACGGGTAGAGCTGAAATTCGAAGAGATCGGTGTAGGAGAAGGCCGACGGGACCCCCCCCAGACCGAGCGCCTCGATGACGACTTCGGCGCCGTTGCGAGTGGGTTCGCAGACGACCGCGAGAGACCGAAACAGCTCACCTTCTCGGGCGCTTGCTGGTTCCCTTCGCGCGCGATTCATGCTCGAGGCAACTCGGAAGACACTTGTACGCTAGCGCCCGACAACCGGCTCCGGCAGCTTGTAGGCCTTGGCCACAGGCTTGACCGGGCGCACCAGCCAGGCCGGGCGCCGGGTGCCATCGGGCGAATGGTCCATCGCCGAGCGGGTCTTGGCGAGCCAGTCCTTGAAGATCTGGTGCGACTTCTCGATATCCACCGAGATGTCACCGTACCTGTCGCCGCGCGCTGCCTTCTTGACTCGCACCGCCTGATGCCAGCAGTGCATACCGGAGATCGGGTCGGGATGGACCGGGAAGGTCAGGTTCTGGTGCACGCCGACGTCGGTCCACCAGATCCGCGACGTGTCGGGATCGCTCGACGCGTACGGGCCGGCGCCTTTCTTGCGCCGGATCGCCCAGTCGGAGCCGGTGTGGTCGAGCGACACGGTGGCCATCAACTGGCGTTGTGCGTTGACCGCGCCGCTAGAGGGCTCGTTGAGCTTCCAGCGGCCCATGTGATGGGAGCAGGCGACGACCTCGGGCTTGATGCCCTCGGTCACCCAGGCCTTGACCACGAAGTAGCCGGTGTGGGTCTCGACCCGCACCAGGTCTCCGGTGCGCACCCCGATCTCGGCCGCCTTCCGGGTGTGTAGCCAAAGCGGGTTGGTGTGGGCGATCTCGTCGAGCCATTTGGCGTTGGCCGATCGGGTGTGGATCTGGACCGGGAGACGGAACGTCGAGATCAAGCACATCTCGTCCGGCGCCATGTTCTCGGGATGCACGTGGCTCTTGATGTAGGTCGGAATCGCGTACTCGCCCCATCCCCACGCGGCCAAGGTCGGCGAATAGAACTCGAGCTTGCCCGAGGGCGTCGGGAAACCCTTGAGGACACGATCGCCGACTTGGACGCCCGCGAAACGTCGGCCTTCGGCGTCGCCGGGTGGCGCCCCGGTCGGGGCCAGATTGACCGGTGCTGGCGCCTTCGCCCGCGAAAAGACCCGGCCGTGAGCGTCTACGACCGTGTCTTCGAGCTCCGCGGCCGGCACCTCCCGCTCGTACACCGGTCCGACGTCGCGCTCGACCTCGAACGCGCCGTAGCGGCGCATGTACTCGAGCGGCTTCAAGCCCTCGGCCGCGGCCTTTTCGGGCAGTCCCGGAACCGAGTTCTCGAAGAGGAAACGGTAGTACTCCTCCACAGTCAGCCGCGCGCCGGGCCGTTCCTTCGACTCGACGAACGGCCGGATACCGAGCTCGCCGTCCGGATCGATCCGCCAGGAAAGCTCGAGCCAGAACTCGTTTTCTTCCCAGACCTCCCCGGGGTTGGTGTGGCGGGTGTCGCCGACCGACTCGCCCAACCGCTCGCGCGCCGCCCGCATCACCGGCTGCCGGAAGCCGATCCACTGGGCGTCGTGAGTCTCGTAGGAATGGGTGTCGTGCCGTTCGGACGAGTGCCCCATCGGCAGGATGTAGTCGGCGAAGTAGGCGGTCTCGTTCCAGGTCGGCGTGAGCGCCACGTGGAGGCCGGTCTTCGCCTCGTCGGTCAGCATCTCGATCCAGGAGAAGCCATCCGGGTTGGTCCACACCGGGTTGTAGACCCGGCTGAAGTAGGTGTCGAGCTTGCCGCGGCCGTCTTTGACCAGATGCGGCAGCAGAAACGACGTTTCGTACATGGTGAGCGGATACTCGATCGGCCAGGTGAGCTCACTCCAATACTCGGGATGGCGCGGCAGGTGAATCGGCCGCGGCACGAACTTGTTCCAGGCATTCGGATAGGTGCCGCCGGGAACCGCGATCGCGCCCATCAAGGCGTTCAAGAAAAACAGCGTACGCGCGACCTGCCATCCCCCTTCGTTGGCGGAGCTCGCGCTTCTCCAGTTGTGGGTGGATAGCCGGGTACCGGCGGTAGCCACGGTCTCGGCGACCCGGCGCAGTGTCTCGACGTTGACGCCGGACTCCTGCGCCGCGAACTCGAAAGTGTAGCCCTCGTATTCGGCCTTCAACATCCGCTCGAAGCTCTCGAAGGTGGCTTCGAGACCCGGATGGGTGGCCTCGAGGTACTCCTTCCAATTCCACCAGCGCTCGACGTATTCGCGGTTGTAGAGATCGTTCTGAATCAGATGATTCGCAATCGCCAGCATCACCGCGGCCTCGGAGCCCGGTTGCGTCGCGAGCCAGAAATCGGCATGGGTGGCGGTGTTCGACAGCCGGGTGTCGAGAACGACGAGCTTGGCGCCGCTTTTCTTCGCCTCCATGATCCGCTGGGCGTGCGGATTGAAGTAGTGACCGGTCTCGAGGTGGGAGCTGATCAGCAGGATCACCTTGGCGCGGGCGTGGTCCGGGCTCGGCCGGTCGATGCCGCACCAGAACTGATAGCCGGCGCGGGCTCCCGAGGAGCAGATGTTGGTGTGCGAGTTGTGACCGTCCACGCCCCAGGCGGCCATCACCCGCTCGGTGAAGCCGTCCTCTCCCGGGCGGCCGACGTGGTACATGATCTCCCGCTGTCGGCCTTCTCGCATGGCCTTCGCGATTCGTAACGCAATGTCGTCGAGGGCCTCGTCCCAGCCCACTTGCACCCATTTGCCCTCGCCGCGCTTTCCGGCGCGCTTGAGCGGGTGGAGGATGCGATCGGGATCGGTGATCTGATTCAAGGTCGCCGGACCCTTGGCGCAGTTGCGGCCGCGCGAGCCCGGGTGCTCCGGGTTGCCCTCGAACTTGCGCACTTCGAGAGTGTCCTTGTCGATGTAAGCGAGGAGTCCGCAGGCCGATTCACAGTTGAAACAGGTCGTCGGAATCAACATGTAGCGCTTCTCGACCCGCTTCGGCCAGGACTTCGAGTCGAGCTCGACCCAGTCGTCCCAGCGCTCCTTGGGCGGGAAGGACGCGAGATGGATTCGGCTCGCTCCCGGGTAGAAGGTCTCGCCGCGCGCTTCGGTCTCCCGCCGTGCGGCGCTGACGCGCTCGTTCAACTTCTTCAAATCGGTCATGAAACTGTTTCTCCGATCAAGATGGCCTCGTGGCAAACGCGCCAAGCCTCATGCCAGAGGCACCGCCTGTCCGGCTTGTACATAGGCATGCTCAAAGGCGAGCAGCCCAACGAGCGCAACCGGTGCGAGTGCGGCACCAACCCAAGGAGCCAACAGCGCGACGGCGGTCAGCACGATGCCCGCCCAGAAAAAGTTACGATACCTGCCTTTGACCATCTCCCAGGTGGCGAGGTGAGCATGGGCGGTCGCATGGGTCATCGTCACCTCGCCGAGCACCATCAGAAGGTGGACCAGGGCGCAAATCTCGAAGACGATGAGAAGCGGCTCCACGGCGTCGATGTCGATGAAGTAGGCAACCGGCACCAGAGTCGCCGAGCCTGCGAGCAGCGCTTGCACCAGCAGGTGTGGCGGCAGCAGGGGGCTTTGCCAGAGATCCCTGGCCTTTGCCTGCGCGAACAGATAGGCGGTGTAGATCGCCGTCATCGCGGCCAGCGGCAAGCCAGGCGCGGCCGCGAACGCCCTGCCCGGCCGATCGAGCACGGAGAACAAGAAATGAAGCGCAAGGACAACCGAATAGCCGCCGATGATGAACGACCCCTTGACCAGCCAACTGCGCCAGTGCGCCTTGGTGAAGATCATGTAGAAGCGCTTCGGGTGCTCGAGATCGGCGATCAGGACGAGGCCGGTCAACCCCAAAAACGCTCCGCCGACGATCGGCGCCGCCCAGCGCCAAATCGGGCTGTCGGCGTCCAGAACGCCGAACAGGATCATCAAGAGCGGCACCAGGTAGGCCCCCGCAGCGATCCCCTTGGTCAGGGTGTACAGACTCACCCGCCAATCCCAGGGCGCCTTGTGTGGCACGTCGTAGGAGAGCAGCGCGGCAGCCGACGAGTTCGCCTGATCGGGTTGATGGCCGTCGCCAGCGGCACCGGGCTTGCTCGCCTTGCTCGGATACCCCGCGACCACATTGTGCGAGCCCTCGGTCTGTTCGCTCCACATGAAGAGACCGCCGTCGGGCCGGCGCGCCGCGAGCGGATCGAGGGTCGCCTGATGGGCTCCCCGGTAGAAGAGCTTGGGATGGGTCTCTTTCTCCGGTCGTCTCACCGTAACCGGCTCCCGGTTGACCATCTGGGCCACCCGGGAGTCGGGATCGTTCAGGTCACCCACCATGATCGCCTCGGTGGGGCAGACCACCACACACGCCGGCTCGAGGCTCATGTCGATCCGATGCGCGCAGAAGTTGCACTTCTCCGCCGAATGATCTTCCGGGTTGATGAAGATCGCGTCATAGGGACACGCCGCGATACAGGCCTTGCAACCGATGCAAATGTCCTTGTCGAAGTCGACGATACCGTCGGGTCGCGCGTGCATCGCCCGGGTCGGGCAGGCGTGCGTGCACGGCGCGTCCGCACACTGGTTGCAGCGGGTCACCTGAAACGCCCGGCGCGCCTGCGGAAACACCCCTACATCCACGTACTTCACATAGGTTCGGTTGACCGAAAGCGGCACTTCGTTCTCGGACTTGCAAGCCGTCGAGCAAGCGTGACAGCCGATGCAGCTCTCGTGATCGATGACCTTGGCCCAGCGTGCCATCGCGGCGCCCTCAGCTACGGTTTGCGCTATACCCATCTTCCTCCCGGTGATTCCGCTCGCGGCTTCTCAGCTTCGGTCTCGCTTGCCGATTATGGAGTATCCGCCACCCGATCCGATAATCGGCAACAGCAGGAGCTTGCCCAGCGTCAGCTGACGCCCTTCCCGCCAGTGCTCCAGACCGATCATCATGTCTCGATGGCCGGCGGCAGGTTGATCGCGATACGTTCGAAACAGCCGATCCCACCACGGCAGGTTAAAGCCGAAGTTGCTGTTGGTCTCCGGCTTCTCTGCCGAATGATGAACTCGATGCATGTCGGGAGTCACGATGATCCAGCGCAGCCAGCGGTCCACGGACCGCGGCAACCGGGCATTGGTGTGATTGAACAGTGACGAGGCGTTGAGCAGAATCTCGAAGAGCATGACGCCGAGCACCGGCGGCCCGAGCACCACGACCAGGCCCAGTTTGATTCCGGTCGAGACCAGAACCTCGAGCGGGTGAAATCGAACT
Source organism: Thermoanaerobaculia bacterium (assembly GCA_945787635.1). Lineage (GTDB taxonomy): Bacteria > Acidobacteriota > Thermoanaerobaculia > Multivoradales > JAHEKO01 > CALZIK01. Next base: position 43,366 of record CALZIK010000003.1, read on the forward strand.
CCGGTGGTTGCGCTGAACTCGAGGTCCGAGTGGTGAACCATGTGCAGCCGCCAGAAGAACGGAATCGCATGAAACGCCAGGTGCTGCAGATAGATGGCGAGATCCAGGATCACGACGGTCGTCAGGATCCCGGCCCATGCCGGTATGTCGACCAGATTCATGACTCCCCAGCCCTTGACGAAAGCGATCTGCGCCAGACCGACAGGAACGATCGGCATGACCAACCGCACGACCGCGGCGTCGAGCAACAGAATCGAGAGATTTCTCGCGTCGTGAAAGAAGCGTCGCTCCCTTCTGGGATGCAACGGGAAGGCAAACTCCCAGAGCAACATCGTGACCAGCACGACCGCGAAGCAGCCGAGGCGAATCAACCACTCCGATTCGAGTAGCGAGCCTGCGAACAACCGCTATGCGACCCTCAGATTCCCCAGGAAAAGCCGACCTCGAGATCCCACTGATCCATGGTCACCTCGATGGTCTGGGCACCGGGCGCTTCGAGCGGGTTCGGCCCACTGACGCTCACCGAGGGCGCGTGCATCAATGACACGCTGAACGCTCGATTCGAGCTCATCTCACGGGTGAACCCGACCGTGATGTGGTCCTCGACCACGCCGGGCGCGAGCATGTTGAAAAGAACTTCGGTGCTCCCGATCGGCTGATCGGTAGTCGAGTAACCGAACCGCCAGGTCCAATCGGCGGAGCCCCACTGAATGCCGGCCTTGATGACCGTCATGTCCTCCCAGCCGAAACCGGGCCCGGTTGGGCTTCCCAGGAGGCCACCTGGATCGCCCATGAAGGCGCGCCCGAGAGCAGGAAACAGCGGGTTCGACACAGCCTCGACGTCCGAGTACAAGATCTCCTGCACGTCGAGCATGAACGCCCCGTTGTCACCGAACTGATAGGCGATGCCGACGACGTAGTTGGACGGGATGTCGAAGTCACCGCTGCTCGCGAACAACCCCGCATAGTCGCTGAACTCATCCATCGAAATGACCGTTTGATAGGCGATGCCGAGTGAGAACTGATCCGTGAACTGTCCCAGATAGCCGACTTTGGCTCCGAAACCGGTCGAGTCATCGGCGCCCTTGTTGGTCAGCTTGGTCGGGTCCGACGAGAACATCCCGAAGGCCTGTACGCCTTCGACTTCGAAGCTCTGGTAGGCGATGATCGGTGAGAAGCCGATCGAGTGGTTCTCACTGCCGAACTTGGTGGCGTAGGTGGGTACGATGAAAAGCTGCGACAGGTTGACACCGGTCGGGCTGCTGCCGAAGAAGGTAGCGGTCGGCCAATCGGTGTTCATGCCGCCCTGGCCATAGACCGCGAGGCCGAACGCGCTGTGGCTAGACCGCTCCCACACTCCGCCGAAATTGGGCACGAAGAAAAGGTCGGAGTCGCTCGTGACCGTGCCCGGGATCAGTCCGAGCGTGCCAGGAAACCCGGTCGGGGTGCCGGTGATCTTGTACTCGCGGTTGGGGTTGAAGGCAGCCACGCCCGCGTCATAGCGCTTGCCGAGCCGCGCGATCCCGGCTGGGTTGGTACCGGCCGCGAGGGCATCTTGGGGCAGCGCGACTCCTGCACCCGCCAGCGCCTTGGCTCGGGTTCCAATCCCGTGAATCAGATAGCCGTTGGTCGCGAAAACCGGTGAAGCGAGCATCCCGCCCAATCCAGCCGCGAGCACCGCGATCATCAGTATCCTGGCAAACCGACCTCTTGTTGGCGTGGCCGTTCTCATCTCGAGTCTCCTTTTAGCTTGATTCAACTGTTCAGCTAGCGGCAAACAGCCGGATTCTTCGTCGCCTGGAAACTATTGCGCGGGCTCGCAGCGGGCACCATCTCTCTTGGGGTGGGACGGCGCGACCCTCGAAAGGGCTCGCGGGCTGCTCCAACGGGTGGCGTCTCGGTCCGAATTCGCGCAGGCTGGCAAACCAACTGGCTCTCCCCCAAATCACCAATTTCACATATGTTGATTGAGAATAGGCGAGAGCGGCCTACCCGTCAAGGTGGCTCGACTTGCTTCGGCCGAAGCGGGCCGGCGGCGCCTGCTGCTGCAACGCGCTGAAAGCTAGCCGCGAATCGCCAGGATCGCTTCCCGGCCCTGCTCGATCGTCTCTACTTCGTTGCTCGCCCGCCGGTGCAGGGAGTCACACACCGCCTCGCAGATGGCGAAAACCGCGGAGTCGCTGATCCGGTAGTACACGCTCGGTCCCTCGCGGCGTGGCGCCACCAAGCCGACGCCACGCAGAACACCCAGATGCTTGGAGATGTTCGCCTGGCTGCCACCAATTCGATGGAGGAGCTCGGACACCGAAAGCTCCCCGTCCTCGAGTTCGTGCAGGATCTTGAGTCGAACCGGATTCGCCATCGCACGAAAGCGCCCCGCCACTTTCTCCAACAGTTGATCGGTAACTTCCTGCATCGCCCTCGCTCCTGTACCCCGAAGAGAGATTACACCTGAATTTAGTATACGTGCTCACCTGCGCGACCTCAACCCGAGCCCGAGGTGCAGCACCGGAACCGATCAGTCAGCGCTTGACTCTATTCCAACTAGCGCATATGGTGATCTGCAGCTTTGACAAGACGGCTCGAGCAAGAACAGCGGCGTTGAGCGGCCGACGGAACGACGGTCCTCTCGCGCAGAGAAGGAGGCTCCATGACTGAAACCGTTGACACGCGCTCTGCCCCGCAGACCGCCACATCCGAACCTGCGGGTGAACCGGCGCCGAACGCTTCGCCCGCACCCGATCTGGAGCTCGACTGCCGCGGCATGAACTGCCCGCTTCCGATCCTCAAGACCAAGAAGGCGATCGGTACGATCGAGATAGGACAGATCGTCAAGATGATCTCTACCGATCCCGGATCCGTACCGGATGTCGCCGCGTTCAGCCGCCGAACCGGCCACGAGGTCGTCGAGCAGTCCGAAGGCGGCGGCGAGTACTCGTTTCTGATTCGCAGAACGAAGTAGCGAGCCCGAGGAGTAGATCATGAGCGACAACGGTAGTCCCAAGCGCATGGCCCTGATCGCTTCTCAAGGAACGCTCGACTGGGCCTATCCACCGTTCATCCTGGCTTCGACCGGCGCCGCGCTCGACATGGAGGTGGCGGTCTTTTTTACCTTCTACGGCCTCCCGCTCCTGATGAAGGACTTGAAGGCTAAGGTCGCGCCGCATGCCAACCCGGCGATGCCCATGAAGATGCCCTTCGGCCCGAAGGGCTTTCAGAAGTTCGCCTGGCCGATTCCGAACGCGATTTCCGGCGTGGTTCCGGGCTTCGAGAGCTTCGCTACCTCGATGATGAAGAAGACCTTTGCGAGCAAGGGCGTCGCCACCATCGAGGAGCTGCGCGAGGCTTGCGTCGAATCCGACGTGCGTCTCATCGGCTGTCAGATGACCATGGACGTTTTTGGTTTCGAACAAGAAGATTTCATCGAGGGTACCGAGCTGGGCGGCGCCGCTACCTTTCTCGAGTTCGCCGCGGACGCCGATATCACTTTGTTCATCTAAGGGGTGGATGTGCGCGCTCGACTGCTCGATATGGGAGAAGTGAGCGCGGTCCGCTCTTTGAGCCTCTACCACGCGGTTGCGAGCACGGCCGATCCGGCCGACTGCCCGGTGGCGATCCTTCTCAGGCCGGCCTCCACGGCGGTGTCGATCGGGTGCGACCGGAATCCCGTCGAAGAGGTGGGCCTCGAGCTCTGCGCGACCCGTCAAATGGCGCTCCTGCGACGAATGCTTCCCGGACCGGCGCGGTGGGTCCAGCCAAGTCAACTTCTGGTCGCGGTGGTCGTACCCGGCGGCCGGAGCGCCGAGGTGGGCGAGGCCGGCGTGGCAGCCATCACAGAGGCCTGCCGTGCCCTCGGAGTCCCGGCTACCCGAGCAGCCGGGGGCCTTCTCGAAGTCGCCGGCGCCACGCCGTCGCGCAGTCTGGGGACAGTCGACGTGGGATCGATCGAACGATCCATCTGTCTGCTCGCCGAGCTCGCCATAGATCCCGCGCCCGATCCCGGAAACCGATTCCTGACCACGGATTCCCCAGAACCTTCCTGCCTTTCCGCGGAGCTCGGACAACAGCCGGAGAGCGCGGTTGTCGCCGAAGCCCTGGTCCGAGCGCTGGAAGCCAGCCTGGAATTCGTGTTCATCCCCTCGATGCCCACCCCCGCGGAGATGGATGCAATCTACGACTGGGATGAACGGCTGGTGATCGACGCCGAGCTCGCCCTCGAGCCGAAGAGCCCGCCCGCGGAACGACTGGTCAGCTGAGGAGAAGACATGGACGAAGGTAACGTTCTCGTGTTTGTGACGACCGGCCCGGATACTCCGCAGCGGTGCGCGACGCCGTTCTACATGGCCAACATGGCGGCGGTCATGGACAACGAGGCCGAAATGATCTTTCAGATCGACGGCGTGCTGATGATGAAGAAAGGCGTTGCCGAGAGCCTCATGGCCAAAGAGGGCGGCAAGAAGATCATCGACTTCATCCGCGACGCCAAGGAAGCCGGCGTCGAGATGAAGGTGTGCTCGGCAGCGCTCCAACTGCACGACATGACCGAAGCCGATCTGATCGAGGAATGCGACGGCGTCGTCGGCGCCGCCTACATGGTCGATCAAGGTCTCGATGCCAATTTGGTGCTGTGCTACTAGCGGAGGAAGTCGATGGGTGAGATCCAGAACTGCCTGCTCCCGGACGAGCTGCTCTATCACGTCGAGTTCAACGTCTGGCTGAAGGACAACGGTGACGGAACCCTGCATGTCGGCATGACCGACATCGCGCAATCGATGGCCGGGGCGATGCTCCACTGCCGCGCCAAGAAGGTAGGCAAGACGATCAAGGCGGGCCGCAGCCTCGCGACCGTCGAAAGCGGCAAGTGGGTGGGACCGGTCAAGTCACCGCTCACCTGCGAGATCATGGCGGTCAACGAGGCGGTGGCGACGGACGCGACGGTCCTCAACAAGAGCCCCTACAAGCAAGGCTGGATCGTGCAGATCAAACCCGAAGCAGGGATCGAAGAGGCCGGTCTGGTCCAGGGCGAGGAAGCGGTCGAGGGCTTCAAGGCCTACATGGCCGAGCACGAGGTCGAGGAGTGTATCCACTGCGAAGGATTCGAAGGGTGACGTGAGCGGATCTCGGTGCATCTCCGGCGTTGCGCTCCCTGCGGGCTCCTCGGAGTACATCTACGTACGCCTGCGTCGCCCTCTGTCGCGGCGCCTTGGATCTACACCCAGCTCCGCTCACGTCTCGAAGAAGAGGGTAAGCGGCTGATGAGCGAGCTCACGCTAACCGTGTTCACCCATCCGGCGTGCTCGGGATGCCCGGAAGCTGTCCGGGAGGCTTGGGAACTGGCAGAAGAGCGGCCCGAGCTCGAGCTGAGAACCGTGACCCTGGCCGAAGCCGATGGGCTGGCCGAGGCTCGCCGGCAGCGCGTCACCGTGATCCCGGCGTTCGTGCTGGCCCGCGGAGACCTCGAGATCGGACGCTGGCAGGGCTTGGCCGGAGTGGCCGAGCTCGAAATCGCGCTCGCCGACGTCGGCAGTGCATGGCCGACCGGCGTGACGGAGAATGCAGCAACCTAGGGGATTCGATGGACGCCATCTACGCTGACTCGCAATTCCAAGACGTCCCCTACGAAGAGAAAAAGAAGCTCTTCGATCAGGTCGCCGGCGACATGCGCTACGAGAGCATGCTCTACGGGTGTTACGAATGCGGCATCTGCACGGCGGCGTGCCCCTCGGCGCGGTTCTACGACTTCAGCCCCCGAGTCTTCGCCCAAGTCATGGCGCGTGAAGATGTCCACACTTTCTATGAGCTGCTCAATGAGTCGGTCTGGGACTGCTCTCAGTGTTTTTCCTGCCTCCGCTGTCCGCGCCAAAACAACCCTGGCGGCATCATCACGATCATGCGCGAAGTGGCGGTCAACAACGGCCTGCAGTCGGCCAAGGACGCGCTGCAGGCCTATAGTCGGATCATCTACAAGATCATGTCGACCGGCACCCAGGTGGCACCCGACATGTTGCAGCCGGACTTCTTCCCGGACTGGGGCCCTGACGTGGTCCAGGTGTCGAAAAACCTCGATGTCTGGCGCCGCGCGATCCCTCCCGAGACCATGCACACGACCGAGCTGGCCTGGGACGTGAGCGAAAAGACCCGCATGGAGTTGTACCTGATCTGGAAACTCACCGGGAACCTGGAGATGATCGAGCAGATCGACGAAGGGCTGTTCATGATCCTCGAAGAGGTCATGGAAGAGCTTCTCGAAGAGCACGGCTACGACATCGACGACATCGACTCGGTCATCGACGACTGACAAAGGAGATCGCGAGATGACTCCCCTGACCATTCTCAACAACCAGCCTGGAGGCGTGCCGCCCAAGGCCAAGGATCGGGTCTTCGACCGCAAGGGCAAGAAGCCCGAGCTCTACTACCGGGATCAGCTCTTCGAGCTCGAGGAGAAAGGCGAGCTCATCATCCACCGCATCGGCGAGGAACAGGATGCGGTCGAGATTGAAACCAAGTACGGCCGCAAGAAGAAGGTGCCACGCAACATGACCTGGCACCACAAGTCCTGCGGCCAGTGCGGCCACATTCCGGGTTACTCGACGGCTATCTTCTGGCTGCTGCGCGAGCTCGGCTACACCTACCACGACCCGAGAGACCAGACCTCGTGCACGGCCTGGAACTACTACGCCTCGGCAACCTCGAACCCGGCCGCCCAAGCGGCGGTCGCCCTGCGGAACTTCGCCCAGGCCTACGAAGACGGCTTCTACCCGATCATCCACTGCGGCACCAGCTACGGCCACTACAAGGAAGTCCGCGAAGAGCTGATCCATCACCCGAAGCTGCGCGATCAGACCAAGCGGGTCATGGACAAACTCGGCAAGCCCATGGTCTTTCCCGAGGAGGTCGTCCACTACTCCGAGTGGGTACATGTGATGCGCGACGCCATCGCCGAGCGCCAGACCCTTGACTTCAAGGACATCACTGTCACTGTGCACCCCGCCTGCCACTACCACAAGCTGGTGGTCGAGGACGCGGTCTATGACAAGGAACTCTACGACGGCCAGCGCACGGCCGTCGTGAGCGCCCTGGTCAAGGCCCTGGGCGCCAACCTGGCCGACTACTCCACCTGGCACGACTGCTGCGGCTTCGGCTTTCGCCACATTCTGGTCAGTCGCGATTTTTCTCGGTCGTTCGCGACGATTCGCAAGATCGAGCGAATGAAAGAAGAAGCCAACCCGGACGTGACTCTGACCCATGACACCGGCTGCGTGACCACACTCGACAAGAGCCAGTTTGCGGCCAAGGCCCACGGCCGCAACGTCGGCATTCCGGTCATGTCCGACGCCCAGTTCGCGGCCCTCGCGATGGGCGCTCACCCGTACAAGATCTGCCAACTCCATTGGCACGGCGTCGACATGCGGCCGTTGATGGAGAAGATGGGAATCGACCATGAAACGGCATGGGCGGAGTTCGAGGAAGTCGCGGCCAAGGTGAAGTCGGGAGAGATCGAATACATGTCGTGGGAGGACTGTTGATGGAGCACAACCCGATCCTGGTGATTGGCGCCGGCCCGGCCGGACTCGAGGCGGCCAGGGGCGCCGCCGACCTCGGTTACCGAGCCCTTTTGGTCGAGAAAGCGCCGGTTCTGGGCGGCACACCGATTCTCGCCGACTACGCGGCGATCACGCCCAACATGGAGAACGCCGAAGTGGCCATGAAGCGCATGGTCGACGCGGTGGCAGACGATCCGCTCATCGATGTTCGGCTCGAAACCGTCGTAACTGCCGCCGAGGGCGACGCGCCCGAGATCAACGTGACCCTCTCGACACCCGCAGGGAACGAGCAAATGGCGGTCGGCTCGGTGATTGTCTGCACCGGCTTTCAGCACTTCGACCCGGGCCGCGAGACCCAGATGTACGGCTACTACGAGTACGACGACGTCATCACCCTGGTCGATTGCGAGCGCATGCTCAAGGCCGGCAGTTTCGTAAAGCCCTCGAACGGCGAAACGCCCAAACGCGTGTGCTTCATCCAGTGCGTTGGCAGCCGCGATCGCCAGATCGGCAATTTCTGGTGCTCGAAGGTCTGCTGCGGCATCGCCTGCAAGGAAGCTATCGAGATCCGTCAAATGGTTCCGGACTGCCAGGTGTTCGTGTTCTACATCGACATGCGGATGTACGGTTTCTGGGAGGACGAGATCTACTGGAAAGCCCAGGACGACCATAAAGTCAATTTCATCCGCGGGATTGTCACCGAAATCACCAAGCGCGGCGACCAGGTCGTGATCAAGGGTGAGGACACGACGATGGGCCGTCCCGTCGAGGTGCCGATGGACGTCGTGATCCTTTCGGTCGGCATGGAGCCCAGTGAAGGCTCCACCAAAATGGCCGAGATCTTCCGGATGCCGCTCGAGTCCCACGGCTTCATCGAGACCATCGGCGGCGCTCTCAACACGGTCACCACGTCACGGCCCGGCTGTTTCGCCGCCGGCGCCTCGACCGGTCCGGCCGATCTCGAGGACTCGATCTCGATGGCCGGGGCCGCGGTCATGAAGGCCGCCGGATTCCTCCGCAAACACAGCCTGGCGGCCTCGAAATCGGCCTGAGGTACAGGCAAGAGAAGCCGTGCTTTTTGACACCGTAGATGTCGAGCAGACCGTCGACGCCGAGGCGGCGCTCGAGTTCATGAAAGAGGCTACGAAGCTGGCTTCAACAACCGAACTCGAGGACATCGGCCTGAAGCTGGAGCAGAAGTCCGCTCTTTTTCAAAGCCAGCTGACCGAAGACCGCATCTTTTCTCTCGAAGAAGAGGGCTTCCGGGAGATGGTTGGAACGATGTTCTCGCTGCGGCGCAAGGCCAAGCGGCTGCTGCGTGCTAACTCCTTCGATCACCTACGCAAGGCGATCGAGTCTCTGCTTTACGGCGAGGGAGACATGGCGGCTCGTTTCGAGGTCTTCGTGGCCTCGATCGATGGCGTCGAACCCGCCATGAAAATCGCCATGGCGAGCGAACTGCTCCATTTCACGCATCCCGACCGCTACTGGCTCTGGGCCCACTGGATCTGGAACCCTTCCGCGGGAAACGGCGCACTTGCCCTGGTCACTCAGGACGGCGTAGATCTCCGGGGCGCCACCCACGGCGAGACCTACGTCAAAGTCGGACAGGCTCTCGAGCTGGTCGATGCCAAGGGGCACGCGGTCGGCTACTCTCGCTCCGGCCGCGGCTATCTGGGCACCGACGTTTTTCTTGCCTGCGTCTACGCCGTCTACATGTACACGGTCTTCCGAGTCAAACTCTCGCAAGAGTTCAATCGCATCCTTCCTGAGCTACCCGAGCTCGTCGAGCGGGTGCTGGGTGTACACCATGAAAAGCCCCTGGTGACAGGAGAAGCCGCCCAAGCATGACTGAAACCAAATCGAGCTTCGCACCTCTGACTGCGTACTCTCCTCGCAAGAAGGCGCAGTCGTTTGTCCAAAAGGACAGCGTCGTCATCGAAGGCGTCGACATCTCCGGTCAATGGAACAAGATGTTCGACGCCCGCGAGATCACGAGCTACGACCTCACCCACATGGACAAGCTGACGGCGATTCCAGGCGCCGAGTCCATGGGCTGGTGCTACCAGTGCGCTCAATGCATTCCGGCCTGCCCGGTTGACAACGCCGGCGGCGACTACGGTCCACGAAAGATCTTCCGTCGGTTACAGACCGGCGTCGACATCTTCAACCACTCGGACATGTGGCTCTGCACCAGCTGCCAGAACTGCGTGCGAGTCTGCCCCAAGGAAGTCGACATGGTTCAGATCATGCCGGCGGCGCGCGCGGCTGCGGTTCTCGAAGGCAATGTCCCCGACGAGCTGGTCGAGATGTTCCAGAATGTCTCTGAATACGGCAACCCGATGGGTCAATCGGCTCGCAAGAGGGTCAAGTGGACTCGCGGCGCGGGCGTCGACATCCGCATCCTGCCCAAGGACGCCCAGCCGGTCGACGTGCTCTGGTTTGTCGGTGACTACTACGCCTACCACGACCGAGGCAACGACGCCGCGCAAGCGATGGCCCGGGTGTTCTCGCGCCTCGAAATCGACTTCGGCATCCTCGGCGCGGACGAGCGCTGCGATGGCGACTCCCAACGCATCGCGGGCGAACCAGGGCTCTTCGAAGAGCTCGCGCGCCACAACATCGAGCAGTTCGAAAAGTACGAGTTCGCCAAGATCGTCGCGAGTGGACCTCACGCCTACAACGCGATCAAGAACGAGTATCCGAAGTTCAACGGTGGCAGCGGGTTCCCGATCGAGCACTACACCCAGTTCTTGTCTCAACATCTGGATCGGCTGACACCGCTTCTGACACGGCCGTTCGCAAAGAAAGTCACCTTTCACGACCCTTGCTACCTGGGTCGCCACAATGGGGAATACGACGCACCTCGCAAGCTGCTTCAGGCGGTTCCTGGGATCGAATTCGGCGAGATGTTCCGCTGCAAGCAACAAGGCTACTGCTGCGGCGGCGGCGGCGGCGGCATGTGGCTCGACGGCTTCGCCGCCGAGCACCAGACCGAACGTCTGTCGGAGAACCGAGTCAAGGAGGCCATCCAGGTCGGAGCCGAGGTCCTGGCTGTGTGCTGTCCCTACGAGGTCTCGCGATTCGAAGACGCGGTGAAGTCCACCGACAACGACGGCAAGCTGGAAGTCCTGGACATCATTGAAATCCTCGATCAATGCATGGAGTAGCGCTCCTCCATACATCAGCCCGAGTTGGGAGAGTCATTGGCCCGCGCAGGAATTCCTCTGCGCCGAGCACCAGGGTCGACTAAGGAGAAAGTATCTGATGAAGCTGGTTGTTCTACTGAAGCGCCTACCCGACCTGGTCGAAGACCTCGAGGTCGACGACAGCGGCAAGGCGCTCGACACGGAGTTTCTCAAGTTCACTTTGAACGAGTTCGACGACTATGCTCTCGAGGAGGCGCTGCTTCTCAAGGAAGCGACGGATGGCGAGCTCACGGTGATCGCCCTCGACGGCGAAGACGTGGACAAGATGCTCTACACGGCACTCGCCAAGGGCGCCGACAAAGCCCTGAAGATCGAGAACGCCGGGGAAGCGAGCGGCAATCGGGGCCTGGCGGGGATCTTCGCCAAGGTCGTCTCGTCTCTGCCCCACGACCTGGTCCTGACCGGCGTCCAGTCGGCCGAGGACATTGACGGGCAGCTCGCACCAATGGTCGCCGCCATTCTGGACGAGCCGTGCGTCGAGGTGGTGACCCAGGTCGCAACAGCCGACGGCGGCGTGTCGATTCACAAGGAGTACTCGGGCGGCGTGGTCGCGGAGTTCGAGATCGACACACCGGCCGTAGTCGGCATCCAGGCATCCCGGCAGGCCCCTCGCTATGCGCCGGTCTCGAAGGTCCGCCAGATCCAGGAAAGCACGACCCTTGAAACGGTCGCCGGCTCCGCCGCCGACACCTCCGTTTTCACCGTGGTCCAGATGACCCCGCCCGAAACAGGTGGCGGAGCGCAGATGCTCGGAAACATCGGCGAGCTGATCAAGGTCCTCGAATCGAAAGGAGTCATCTGATGGCTGACGGAATCCTGGTGGTCGCCGAGCATCTCGGCGGCAAGCTCTCGGACATCACCTTCGAGATGCTGGGCAAGGCCAAGGCGCTGTCCGGCGCCGGCGGCGATGTCACCGTTCTCTTGATCGCAGGAGACGCCTCGATGGCCGCGGAGCTCGGCGCCGCCGACACTGTGGCTATCGTGGAGGGAGACGGTCTGGCCGACTTCAACCCCGAAAGCTACGGAGCCGCCCTAGGCGCCGCGGTGGAAGCCAAATCTCCGCGCCTGGTCATGGTCGGCTACACCGCCATGGGCATGGATCTCGCCAGCACCCTGGCGGTCAAGCGGAACCTGCCGCATGCCACATTTTGCCTTGACGTCGCGATCGGCGATTCGATCACCGCCACGAGCCAGTGTTACGGCGGCAAGATCAACGTGACCACCGATCTGGGCGCCGGACCATGCGTCGTGAGCATGCTCGCCGGGGCCGCGCCCGCCGATGCCGGCCGCGCCGAAGGAACTCCCTCGACCGAGAGCCTGCCTGCGCCCGCGAGCGCCGGCAAGATTCGCTTCAAGCGCCTGATCGAGCCCGAGGCCGGCGACGTCGACATCACCGCCCAGGAGATTCTGGTCGCCGTTGGCCGGGGCATCGGCAGCAAGGACGACATCGAGGTCGCCGAAGATCTGGCCGAAGAGCTCGACGCCGCGGTGGCGGGATCGCGCCCCTTGATCGACGCCGGTTGGTTACCCAAGACCCGTCAGGTCGGCAAATCAGGCCTCAAGGTAGCGCCCAAGCTCTACCTGGCGCTCGGTATCTCGGGGGCACCGGAGCACATCGAAGGCATGAAGAGCTCGGCCACGATCGTCGCCGTCAACAGCGACAAACAGGCGCCGATCTTCAACTTCGCGCACTACGGCATGGTGGCGGATTTGTTCGACGTCTGCGAGGAGTTGACGGAGGCGCTCCAGGAGAGGAAGGGATGAGAGTGAAGGGTGGTGCGACGCCGAGGCCGGCGGCGTCTCCACCGGTCGCCGGCTCGAGCCCGCAGCGAGTCAAAACAGGGCTTAGGTTGGTTCTTCAGTCGGCGCACCGTTTGGAGGTGAATGAGGGTCCGCGCCCATTCGGCTGCGCCGATTTAGGGCGCGGGTGGGCGGGCGGCTCGCCTGGCGCCGGTCGGAGACACCGCCGGCCTCGGCGTTGCACGGTATTTGGCGAAATCCCCCTCCCTCCCGCGAAGAGGAGTGGCGAGCCTGCAAGTACAGCGCGGTCGATGGTCGAAGTAACAACAACGAGCCTGCCGTGCTGACGACGCCCGAACGAATCGCGTTCGTCCTGCTGGTCCTGGTTTGCGGCGGGCTGGCATTCACCGGGTTTCGCAACATCATTCGGATCGTGCGCCGGGGCGCGCCGGCCGACCGTTCCGACAACCTCGTCGCCCGGTTCGTCCGGGCGATTGTCGACGTCGGGCTGCAGAGGACCGTCTTCAAGGCCAGGCCTGTGGTGAGCCTGTTTCACGGCTTCATCTTCTTCGGCTTCAGCTTCTATCTTCTGGTCAATATCAACGACATTCTCGAGGCTTTCGTCGAGGGCTGGTCGACCATCGGCGGCGGCCCGATCGCGAGCGCCTTCAACCTGTTCTCGGATCTCTTCAGCGTGCTGGTTCTGATCGGCATGGTTATGCTGCTTCTGAGGCGCTTCGTGCAGAAGCCCAAGTCGCTCAACTTCAACCCGTCGGTCAAGCTCCACGCCAAGGTCACGGCGGGCGGCGTGCGCTTTGACTCGCTCATTGTCGGTGTCTTCATCCTGCTTCACGTCGGTTCGCGCTGGCTGGGGACCGCACTTCATCTCGCGGAGAAGGGACACGGTGACACCTGGCTACCGACGGCGAGTCTCGCGTCGATACCGTTCAGGGGGCTGTCCGCGGGAGCTCTCGAGACCGGCATCCACGCCTGCTGGTGGCTGGCGATGGGCCTGATCGTTCTTTTTCTGCCCTACTTCCCGCGCTCCAAGCACCTTCATCTGATGGTCGCGCCGGTCAACCTGGCGCTTGCCAAGAAGACCCCGCGCGGCGAGCTCGCGGCGGTCGCAAACTCGTCCCAACCAGGCGCCGAGGCCCTCACCGACCTTCCCTGGACCCAACTCCTCGACAGCTATGCCTGCATCATGTGCAACCGCTGCCAGGACGCCTGCCCGGCTCACGCGTCCGGGACACCGCTGTCTCCTGCGGCCCTCGAGATCAACAAGCGCTACTACGCCAACGAACACTCTTCGACCCTGGCGACCGGCAACGGCTCGTCACCGAAGCTCCTCGACTTCGCGATCACCGAAGACGCGGTCTGGTCGTGCACCAGCTGCTACGCCTGCGTCGAAGTCTGCCCGGTCGGCAATGAACCGATGATGGATCTGATCGAGATGCGCCGGAGCCTGGTGTTCGAGGGCAAGATGGCCGACGAGGTCGCCGAGGTGCTCCGCAACCTGGACGAGAAGGGAAACTCCTTCGGCGACTCGGCGCGCAAGCGCGCGCGCTGGACGAAAGCGCTGGACTTCAAGATCCCCGACGCCCGCAAGCAGCCGGTCGAGTACCTCTGGTTCGTTGGCGATTTCGCGTCGTTCGACCCGCAATCGCAGGAGGTCAGCCGGGCCGTGGCCGGTCTCCTGCACGAAGCCGGCATCGATTTCGGCATACTCTACGAGGGTGAGCGTTCGGCGGGCAACGACATCCGGCGGGTCGGTGAGGAGGGCCTCTTCGACGCTCTCGCGGAACAGAACGCCGCGCTTCTGGCCGAGTGTGAATTCGACAAGATCTTCACCACCGACCCCCACACCTTCAATGCCTTGAAGAACGAGTACGGTCCCTACGCCGGCGCCGGCCAATACCAAGTCGTCCACTACTCGACGCTGCTGGTCGAGCTTCTCGAGACCGCACGGCTGCCGGTCAAGGCGCCTCTCACCGGCCGCGCGACCTACCACGATCCCTGCTACCTGGGCCGCTACAACCGCGGATTCGACGCCCCGCGCGACGTCATCCGGGCCAGCGGCGTCGAGCTGGTAGAGATGCCCCGCAACCGCGAGAACTCGTTTTGCTGCGGCGCCGGCGGTGGGCGCATCTGGATGAAGGATCACGAAGACGTCCGCGAGCGGCCCAGCGAAAACCGCATCCGCGAGGCGCTGGCCCTGGGCGAGATCGACTACTTCGTAGTCTCGTGCCCGAAGGACCTCACCATGTACCGCGACGCGGTAAAGACCTCGGGCAACGAGGGCAAGATCGAGGTCGTCGACATCGTGGATCTCCTGTCGAGGGCGATGCGCGAAGGCGACCAGAAACGCATGGAGGCGGCCGCCTGAGCGCCGCGAGGGATCCCATGAGCGCGGTCCGCCGCGGCATCGTCGCCCGTCTGCGCACGCTTCTGCTGGCGCTCGACCGCCAAGATCGGCTCGAGACCGCGCAAGAGTTCGTCGGTTGGCTGAGCGCTCAGGAAGCTGAGCCTCTGATCGACCATTCCCGGGAGCTCCTGCTGAGAGCGTTTCGGGTGGCCGGCGACCCCATCAACTTCCGCATTCTCGCCCGGCTCGACCTTCTGGAACCGATCGGTGTTCCGGATTTGATGGGTGAGCTCGGCTTGAGCCGGGTGGCGGTTTCGGAGCGCATCAACGACATGGCGCAGACCGGCCTCGCGGTGCGCGAGATGGTCAACGATCACGTCCGGGGGACCGACCTGGGCGTGGGCCTCGCGGCGTTCGTGAACGGCGCCGCCACGAGTGCCGGATTCGAGCTGGCGGAAGACCTCCCGGGCGAGACGGCTCGCCGTACGAAACCCGGAGTGCTTCCGTGAGCCGGCTGCGGGTGATCGACGCCGGCCGGGTGAACGCCCTTCGATCGCAGGCGCTATGGCACGGGATCGCCGAGGCCATGACCGCGGAGACCGACCCGACTCTGTCGCTCTGTCAGCCGGGCGAACCCTACGTCGGAGTCGGGTATCACCGTTCCCTCGCCGAACTGGATCGCGAAGCCTGCGAGCGGAGGGGTCTTCCGATCATTCGGCGCCAGATCGGGGGTGGCCCGGTCTACATCGACTCCGACCAGCTGTTTTTTCAGATCACCCTGCCGGCAAGGCGGGCCCCTCGCAGGGTCGACCGCCTCTACGCTCTCCTGCTGGAGCCGGCGGTAGCTGCGTTTCGCGCGCTCGGCCTGGACGCTCGGATCCGTGGGTTGAACGACATATCGATCGCAGATCGGCGCCTCTCCGGCACCGGTGCCGGCCGCATCAAGGATGGCGTAACTGTGGTCGGTAACGTCATCTTCCGGTTTCCCCATCGGTCGATGGCGGAGGTCCTCGCGTTGCCGACACGAGCCATGCGGCAAGAATGCTTGCAGTTGATGGAAAGGCATGTCACCTCGCTCGAATCCGAAGGCCTGGCGAGGGTGACCACAAACGATGCCCGCGTGGCGCTTGTCGACGCGTATGCCCGCGGGTTCGACTCGGCGGCGGTACCGGAGACACTCCGGCCCGAGGAGTCGGCGGCCATCCGTCGCTGGGAAGCGCGGTTCTCGACTCGACAGTGGCTCGACGGCCCCGATCCGGCACCGCCCTCCCATGCTGCTCGGCAGATCAAGATCTCGGCGGACGTGTGGCTCTACGTCGCCGCCCGGGACGGCCTGGAGCTTCAGGCGTCATTCTGCGGCGGCCGGATCGAGAATCCAAGGATCTCGAGTCCTCGGCTGAACGGCGCTGGAGAGGAAATGGCACGCCGCTTGGCCGGGTGCCCGATCGGCGACTTGGCGCGGCGGCTCACCCCATTCGGAAACCCCGGAGATCGCGTGCTCGAACTGCTCGAAGCAGGAGCGGTTCTTCGATAGCAACAGGAGGCATCTTGAATTCCGCAACTCTTACCATCGGACCCTATGAACTTCCTCTGGATCGTCACTACGATCGGGAGACCCATCTGTGGGTGGCCGGCGCCCGGGGCCGGACCGCTCACCGTGTCGGCTTCGACCCGCTCGGGGCGGAGACCTCGGGCGACATCGTAGCCATCTCGGTAGAGCCTGCGGGCACTCATGTGCGTCGCGGCGAGGCCTTCGGCAATCTCGAAGCGGCGAAGTTCGTAGGGCCCCTGGTCTCGCCCGTTTCGGGCACGATCCGCTCGCACAACGAGTGCGTTTCAGCCAACCCGTCGTTGGTCAATTCGAAGCCTCTGGACTCCTGGCTGGTCGAGATCGAGCTCGATGACTTCGCCGCCGAAGTAGCTCTGCTTCTGAGCGACCCCGTGGAGCTGGGCGCGTGGCTGAAACAGGAGATCGTTGCGTTCAAGGAAAAGGGCATGGTCGCCGAATGAGCTGCGCAGGCTCGATCGCATCGCCCGATGACCCGAGAGCGGTCGTGCTGGAGGCTGATCCGCCCGTCGTCGCGAGCGAGGGCATGCGCATCCGGCGAGCGAACTTCGGCACCCAGGCGCAGTTCTTTGCGCCCGGCCTGAAACGCTGGCAGAACCGGGAATGGACACCGGAAAGAGCCAATCGCTTCCTGCCGATCAGCGTCACCGGCACCGCCTGCGCGCTCCAGTGCGATCACTGCAAGACCAAGGTGCTCGAGGGCATGGTGACCGTGACCCGCGAGCGTGACTTGTTCGAGACAGCGAGAAGCCTGCAAAGCCGCGGCACCGACGGAATCCTGGTCTCGGGTGGCTCGACTCGCAGCGGCGAAGTGCCTCTCGAACCGCATCTCGACAACATGAAGAGAATCCGGGACGAGCTCGGCATGAAGGTCATCGTCCACTCCGGCGTCGTCGATCCGTCCCTCGCTCGAGGCCTGGCCGACGCCGGAGTCGACGGCGTCATGCTCGACATCATCGGCGCGGATGAAACGATCCGAGAGGTCTACCACCTCGACCTCGCAGCCAGGGATTTCGAGCGCTCGCTCGCGCTCTTGGCGAATAAGAATCTCCGCATCATTCCTCACATCGTCCTCGGTCTCCACTACGGTCAGTTTCTCGGTGAGTGGGACGCTCTAGAGATGATCAGCCGCTACCCGGTCTCGACCCTGATCCTGGTCGTCCTGACACCCCTCGTGGGTACGCCGATGGCGGATCTGCCGCCCCCACCGCTCGAGGACGTGGTGGCGTTCTTCGCCCTCACCCGAAACTCGATGCCCGAAACGCACGTCAACCTCGGCTGCGGCCGGCCCATGGGCGCGATGAAAATCGCGCTCGACAAGGCGGCGATCGATCACGGGCTCAACGGCATCGCCTATCCCGCCGAGGGCATCATCGACTACGCCGAGCGCTCGGGTCTCGAGCCCGAATACTACGAATACTGCTGCTCGCTGACCTGGACATGACCACCTGGCGCTATCTCGAGGACGACGCGGTCGCCGCCGATCTCGGCCTGGCGACCGACGAAGCCATGATGGTTCCCTACGGCAGAGCCGAGCAAGCGAACCACGAGGCGACCCTGCGCCTCTATTCCTACCGTCCGCATTGCGCGCTCGTCGGCCGCTATCAGAGTCTCGAAGACGAAGTCGACGTCGACTTCTGCCGCGCCAATGACGTCCAGGTCGGGCGCCGGCCGACCGGAGGCGGCGCGATCATCATGGGCAGCGGTCAGCTTGGCGTCGCGATCACTTCGCGGGCGCGGGCCGATGAGGCCCCACGACAAGCGCTCGAGCGCTACGCCGGCGGCGTCATCGCGGGACTCGGCGCACTCGGAATCGACGCTCACTTCCGTTCCAAGAACGACCTCGAGGTCGACGGCCGGAAGATCGCCGGATTGGGTCTCTATCTCGACCCGGAGGGTGCGATCCTGTTTCACGCCAGCGTTCTGGTGGACCTGGACGTCCCCCTCATGCTTCGAGTGCTCCGCATTCCCGGCGCCAAGATCTCGGACAAGGCGATCGCGCGCGTCGAAGCCCGCGTCACCACGGTGTCCAAAGAAATCGGAGCCGATCGGAGCGCAGCCGAGATCAGGGCGCTCTTCGGAGCGGCATTCGCCGAAGACTTCACGGTCGGGCTCGAGCCCGAGGCTCTCGACCGCCGCGAGACCGAACGTCGAGATGAGCTCCTCGAGACTCGCTACGGCAACCCTGAATGGATCTACCAGCGAAGCCCCCGGCAAGACGCTCGCGGATCGGCGCTTCTCAAGACGCCGGTCGGTCTTTTGCGAATCTACGCAGCGGTGCACGGTCGGACCCTCAAGAGCGTTCTGGTGACCGGCGACTTCAACCTGATGCCGAAGGGAATCACCGATCTCGAGTCGGCGCTCAAGTGGTGCCAGGCCGATCCCGAGCGAATCGCGGCGGCAACGGCCGAGACCCTCACATCGGACGACCTCGGCGTTCCCGTCGAGAGGATCTCCCAGGCCATCTGGGAAGCCGCTCGCGTCGGCCTCGAGCTTCAGCAGGACACCGCCCACCCCTTCCGGGACGGTTCCTGCTACTTCCCCGAAGCCGGAGGAACGCCCAGCACATCCCGGGAGAGCAGTTGATGGAAAGTCTCGTAGACATCGGCGCAAGCCGGCAAGCCGAGTCCAAACCCAGCCCCGACTGGGTGCGCATCAGCTATGCGAGCGCGCTCGCTCTACGGTTCAAGTCCGGCCAGTTCGTCCGGCCCTTCGACTTCGGCGGCATCAACCTGCTCCTCAACTACCCGCAAGGCTGCCAGTCGGACTGCGGCTACTGCGGCCTCGCCAGATCGCGAAACGGCGCCTACGAGAACAAGTCTTTCATCCGGGTCGAGTGGCCCCTGGTCGAGACCGACGAGCTGGTCGACCGGATGGCGCGATACCGCGACCGTCTGACCCGCCTGTGCATCTCGATGGTGACCCACGGCCAGGCCTACCCAGACACCCTCGACATCACCCGCCGGATTCGAGCCGAGCTCGAAACGCCGCTTTCCATCCTGGTGGCGCCACCGACTCTCAACCGCCAAAGGCTCGGCGCGCTCAAGGACGCCGGCGCGGACATGATCGGAATCGGCCTCGACGCGATCACCGAGGAATTGTTTCGCTCGATTCGAAGCGACGTGCCCCGGGGGGGCCTCGACTGGGACAACTACTGGGACATCGTGTTCGCCGCGCGCGACATCTACGGGCCCTGGAAGGTCAACTGCCACACGCTGGTCGGCCTCGGGGAGACCGACCTCGACCTGATGGAGGTCTTCGAGCGCCTCCTGGATCGCCAGATCTTCTCGTACCTCTTCTGCTTCAATCCCGAGCCTGACTCGAGGATGGCGCGTCACGAGAAGAGCTCGGTGACGCGATGGCGGCGCATCCAGCTGGCGAAGTTCCTGCTCGAGGAAAGCGGCCTCGATCGGGGCGCCTTCCGGTTCGACGATCGGGGCATGCTCGAAGCCATCCACGCTCCTCGCGAGCTCGTCGACCAGGTGGTCCACGACGGCTTCGCCTTCATGACCAACGGCTGCCCCGGTGTCGGTGGAGAGCCCGGGTGCACGCGTCCCATGGGAAGTTGGCGGCCCGGAGACGCGCCCCGAGACTATCCCTGGCAACCCACCGACACTGACCATGCGAGTATCCGGACCGAGCTGAAACTCGAATCTTTCCTTCGCCCCGGGCCAGGACCCACTCGGCCGCGTGAGCTCTGCGCTCCACCCGCCGCGGGCCGGCCCACCTTGACGAAGGTGTAGCCCCCCGGGCCGGGGCGCGGGGACGGGACGAGCCGCCGAGTCGGTCAGTTCGATACGGCCTGGTCGATCCAGCGCTTCAAGAGCGGCTTGGGCAAGGCTCCCACCACGCGGTCCTTCTCGACGCCCTTGTGGAAGAGGATCATCGTGGGAATCCCACGAACACCGTACTGCATCGCTTTCCGGGCATGCTCCTCGGTGTTGACCTTGGCGATACGCAGCCGATCCTGGTATTCGTCCGCCAGCTCTTCCAGGATCGGCGCGACCATCTGACAGGGACCGCACCAGGGCGCCCAGAAATCGACCAGAACCGGAAGCTCCGAGTCGATCACGGCCGACGAAAACTCTTCATCGGTAACAGAAAGGGGATGTTTCGGCATCGGGATCCTCCAGGCGTAGTTCGGGTTCATCCTCTGAGAGGCACGAAACCGGCCGCGGGTTCCCGCCACAGGGCCCGGTCAGCGCAGAACCTCCACCGGCCATGAGATCAGGCGCAGCTCCTCGCCACAGCTTGCACAAAACTCGTCTACCTTCTTCAACAGCTTCTCGAGCGCGTCTTCGGAGAGCATCGTGAAGACGACCGCCGACGTCTTGGGAAAAGCCCGCGAGCCCTGCCGCGGTCCGCTGGTCCCCATGCCGGCGGCGTGCGAAATCTCGGTGTAGCCCTCGACCCCCGAGCGATTGAGAAAGACCTCGAACTCCTCTTTCTTCGACTCGTCGACGATGGTCATCAACATGCGCATGTCAGGTAGCCTCCTCGGCCAATCAGGCGATCTCCGGCGCGACCTTGTCGCGGCCCACGGATCGCACGTACATGTAATACAAAAGGGGAATCACGATCAGGGTGAGGGCCGTGGAGACCACGACCCCCGAGATCAAGGCCACCGCGAGACCCTGGAAGATCGGATCGAGCAGAATCACGACCCCTCCCACGACCAAAGCCGCCGCGGTCAACGCGATCGGACGGAACCGAACGATGCCCGCCTTGACCACGGCTTCCTCTAGGGACCGTCCCATCGAAAGCTCCAGGTTGATGAAGTCGACCAGGAGAATCGAGTTGCGCACGATGATCCCGGCAAGGGCGATGAATCCGATCATCGACGTGGCGGTAAAGAACACACCTCCCAGGGCGTGAGCGGGCAGGATTCCGATCAGGGTCAGGGGTATCGGCGCCATGATGATCAGCGGTGTCACGAACGACTTGAACCAGCCGACGACCAGCACATAAATCAAAACCAGAACCACCGCGAACGCCACTCCCATGTCCCGAAAGACCTCGTAGGTGATCTGCCACTCGCCGTCCCATTTCAGCGCATACCCGGCCGAGCCTTCGGGCTGGGTCGAAGCATGGACCTCGAGCGCTCGCCCGTCGGGACCCTCTAGCGCCTCGATGCGGCGCCGCATGTCCAGGATCGCGTAGGCGGGAGACTCCTGCGCGCCCGCTACTTCGGCCACGACATAGGTCACCGGTTGGAGATTCTTGTGGTAGATGAAGCGCTCGCGCTCGGTCGAGCGCGACGTGACCAGCTCCGAGAGAGGCACCATTCGGCCGGCGGCCGAGTGAACGGTGACCGCCAGCAAGCCCTCGGCGCTCGATCGCTGGGCTCGCTCGAGGCGGAAGTTCAAGGGCACCGGCTCGCGGGCGCGGTCGGCGTGCAGCAGCCCCGCCTCGGCTCCGGCCAGGGCGACGCGCAGGGTGCTCGAAACCGCCTCGGGAGTCACTCCCAGACGCGAGGCCTTCTCGCGATCCACCACCAGCTCGAGTTTCGGACCGCGGGACTCGACCCACCAGTCCACGTCCACGACACCCGCAGTTTCTTCGAAAACGGTCCGGACCTCCGCGGCCAGCTCGACGCGCTGCTCGAGGTCCGGTCCGTAGATCTCGGCAACCAGGGTCGAGAGAACCGGCGGCCCCGGAGGCACCTCGGTCACCTTGACGTTCGCGCCGGTGCCCTCGACGACCGGCGCGAGCAGCTGCCGCAACTCCTTCGCGAACGGATGGCTGGCGCGATCGCGATCGTGCTTCGGAAGCAGGTTGATCTGCAGGTCCGCCACGACCGGGCCGGTGCGCAGGAAATAGTGCCGCACAAGGCCGTTGAAGTTGAACGGCGCCGACGTCCCGACGTAGACCTGAATGTCGGTGACCTCCGGAAGCGTGCGCGCCCGCTCGGCCAGCGACCGCGCCACGCCCGCGGTCTCCTCGAGCGTCGAGCCCTCGGGCATGTCGACGACGACCTGGATCTCGCTCTTGTTGTCGTACGGCAGCATCTTGACGGTGACCCATCGCAGCGCGAGAAGCGCCACCGATGCCGCGAGCAGCGCCGCGACCCCGCCGAGAAGAGCCCAGCGCCGCCAGGGCCTCTCGATCAGGGGCCGAAGGAGACCGGCGTAGAAGCGATCCATACGCGAGTCGGACGCGATCTCGGCCTCCGGATCGGGCGCTTTCTTCGCCGGCTCGCGCGCGAGCTTGTCGGCCTCTCTCGCGAACAGCCGCAGGGTCAGCCAGGGAGACACCACGAACGCTACCGCGAGCGAGAACAGCATGGCGGCCGACGCGTTGATCGGAATCGGCCGCATGTAGGGCCCCATCAGCCCGGAGACGAACGCCAGCGGCAGGAGCGCGGCGATCACCGTGAAGGTAGCCAGAATCGTCGGGTTGCCGACCTCGTCGGTCGCATAGATCGTGGCCTGCCTCGGGTGGGTCCACCCGAGTTGATAGTGGCGGTGGATATTCTCGACCACCACGATCGCGTCGTCCACCAGGATGCCGATGGCGAAGATCAGGGCGAACAGGGTCACCCGGTTGAGGGTGTATCCGAAGAGATAGGAGGCCGCCAGAGTCAGCGCCAGCGTCGCCGGCACCGCCACCAGAACGACGACCGCCTCTCGTCTCCCCAGCGCCAGAGCCATCAGAATGACCACCGCCAGCGTCGCGATCCATAGGTGCTTGATCAACTCGGACGATTTCTCGTCGGCGGTGAAACCGTAGTCGCGCGTCTTCGTGATCCGGACGTTCTCGGGAATGACAAGGTTCTGCAATCCGGCCAGTCGTCGGTCCAGATCTTCGACCAGGGCGACGGCGTTGGTGCCCGGCTTCTTGGCCACCGCCACGGTCACCGCGGGAACGTCGAGCCCTTCGGGCAGGCCCCGGTACTCTCCGCCGGCTCCCGCGATCATCCAGACGTAATCGGCCGGCTCCTCCGGACCGTCGAGGATCCGCGCGACATCGCGCAGGTAGACCGGCCTTCCGGCCGGCATGGCGACGATCGCCGAGGCGACGTCTTCGGAGGTCTCGAAGAACGCGCCGACCTCGACTTCGGTCTCGAGGTCGGCGGCTGCAAAGCTCCCGGCGGGCAGGCGCCGGTTGAGCGCGGACAGAGCTTGCATGGCCTGAAGCAGGGAGATCCCGTGCGCCGAAAGGCGTTCGCGATCGAACCGAACCTGGACCGCCCGCTTACGTCCCCCGAGGACCCAGACCTGGGCCACTCGCGGGTGGCGGGTCAACTCGGTCTTGATCTCCTGGGCCACCTGCCGCAACTCGAGGGGAGACGCCTCGGTGGACCACAGCGTGTAGGAGACCACCGGCACGTCGTCGATCGAACGCGGTGCGACCACCGGGCGCGTCGCTCCGGCGGGCAGGGATGATTCGATCTCGGCCACCTTGGCATGCACGCGAAGGGCGGCCTGATCCGGGTCGGCTCCGACCTTGAAGCGAACGATAATCAGACCGCCCGAAGGCTGCGACGTCGAGTAGATGAACTCGACGTTCTCTACCTCGTAGATGGACTTCTCGATGGGCGTGACTACTCTCCGCTCCACCTCTTGCGCGGAGGCGCCCGGATAGGAAACGAACACGTCGATCATCGGCACTTTGATCTGAGGCTCTTCCTCCCGGGGCGTGACCACCACCGCGAAGGCGCCCAGAAGAAGCGCGGAGACCACCAGGAGTGGCGTGAGCTTCGATTCGAGAAACGCCGCGGCCACGCGACCGGCAAAGCCCAGAGGCTTGCGCGAGCGCTTGAGCTCTAGAGCCTCCCGGCGCGCGTCGGTCGGAGCTCGATCGCGGTCCGAAGTCATGGCCGAACGTCCACGCGGGTGCCGGCGGGTGGTGGCGCGGTCAGCCCAACGAGCACCTGCTCTTCACCGGAAAGACCCGAGAGAACCTCGATCAATTCGGCCGTCGTGGCCTCCGGACTCTCCGCGGCCAGGGTGCGTCCCAATGTGACCACGCGAGTCGCGGCAAGTCCCTCCTCGGTCAGAACGATCGCCAGAGCCAGGCCTCCGCGCTCGATGATCGCCTCCCGCGGTACGGCGACCAGGGTGCGCCGCTCGGTCGGCAGCCAAGCCCGGCCGGAGATCCCGCTCGCCAGCCCTTCGATCGCCAGGTCGATCTTCGTGGTCCGGGTGTGGCTGGTCGGATCGACACCCGGGGCGACTTCCACGACGGGAGCTTCGAACTCGCCGAGATCGGGCCGCGTGTCGATCGCCACGCGCAGAATCCGCCCCGGCTCGAGACCGACTCGACCGGCGAGGCTCTCGGGAACTTCGATCGACAGGCGGCGCCCGTGCTCGGCTTCGAGCAGAAGAAGCGGCCGGCCGGGCGCGGCGAGATCTCCGACCTCGACCATTCTCCGGACCACCCGGGCGTCAAAGGGCGCCGCCACCCTTGCGTCCGATGCCACCGATGACGCGGCGCGCACCGCTCCCTCGGCCTGCTCGACCGCTCCCTCGGCCTGCTCGTAGTGCATGCGCGCGGTATCGAGCTCGATCTGGGACGCGGCGGCGGTATCGACCAGGGCCTGGAAGCGCTCGAAGTTGCGTTCCGCCAGCGTCAGAGCGGCGCGGGCCTGCATCAGGGCGCCTCTCGCCTGACCAAGCTGACCTTGGGCGGTTTGCGGGTCGATCTCGAGCAAGACCTGCCCACGGCGGACCCGATCGCCCGGGCGCACCGAAACCGAGGTCACCATCGCCATGACTCGAGCCGAGACCGCCGCGGTGCGGTCCGACTCGACGATTCCGTAGATCTCGACCTCGCCCGCTCGTTCGACACGGACGGCCCGGCTCACCCGCGCCTCGACGGCCGGCGCTGCTGTCGCCTCTTTGGAGGCCTCGGAGCCGCAGCCTCCGGCCAGAACGGCGACGATCGCCAGGTTCGCTCCCATTCCGAAGACAGAAGGCCGCCTCACAGGTCGGGTCGCAAGCGTGAGGGGCTTGTTTTTTATCGTCATCATCGAATCAACCTCAGTTGGAGTTCTTCTCATCTGCGCCCGCAGGCATCGACAGCTTCCCGCGGCCGGCAAGAACCGATTCGGGCCGGCGGCCCGCGGTCACCGCCAGCCGTAGCAACGCCATGTGAGACTCGGCGCGAGAAGCGAGCTCTCGCAGCTCCGCCTCCCGGCGCGCGGTCAGGGCGTCGAGAACATCGAGCGTTTTCGCCACCCCGCTTTCGAACCGCTCGCCGACGATCCGCTCCGCCTCCCGAGCCGCGGTCAGAGCCGCCCGAGCCGTTGCCTGCTGCTCATGAGCACTCAGCAAGCGTTCAAAAACGTCCCGAACCTCCAGTTGAATCCCCTCGCGAAACCGCTCGACCTCGAGCTCGACCGCCCGGGCGTCCAAGCGAGCGCTGGCGGCCGCTTCGCGGTGGCGGCCACCGGAAAAGAGGTCGATCGAAGCCATCGCCAGGATCGCGCTCGACTCCCCACTCGCCCCGAACAGGGACTCGTCGAACCGATCGTGCCGAGCCAGCAGCCCGACCTTCGGCTTGCGTCCCGATCGAAGGATCGACTCCTCGAGCCGAAACGCCTCGAGCCCGCGCCGCGCGGCCTCGAGGTCGGAGCGGGTCTCGGCGCTCTCGAGCCAGGCCTCGAGAGGCTCCTCCGGCAGGATCGCCTCTCCCAACGGAGCCAGGTTCCATCCCCCGGCAGAGTCCATGCCGAGTCGAAACCCGAGATTCGCAACCGCCAGCCGTTCCCGACCCCGGGCCTCGGCCAGGAGCCCGCTGATTCGCGCGCGCTCGACTTCGGCCCGCAGCTGCTCCGATCGCACGAGAAGGCCCTGCTCGACGTACGCCCTGGCCAGCTCGACGTGGGCCTCGACGGTCGCCAGGCTGCGCTCCAGCAGCGCGACGTGCTCCCGAGCCAGTCCGAGCTGGATGTGGGCCTCGGCCCCCGCGAGAGCCGCCCGGCCTTCGATCCAGCTCGCCGATTGCCCGGCGGCCGCACCGGCCAGCTCG
>CALZIK010000004.1 GCA_945787635.1 Thermoanaerobaculia bacterium
CTGGCCGCCGCTGGCGCATGCCCGACCCTCCTCGGGCAGGACGACACCGCCGCGTTCGTCCTCGAGTGCCTGACCTCAGCCGGACGACACGCCGAGGCAGCCGAGCTTCTCGATGGGCTTCCCACCGAACGCCGCCAGGCTCCGGCCATGGCACGGGCGGCCGCCCGGATTCAGACTCCGCTGGAGGAGCCCGCACTCGCGGCTGAAGCTCTCGCCGAGGTCACGTCGCCGGTCGATCCAGCCGCCGAATCGGCGCCTCCTTCCGGCCAGGGCAGCGAGTCGATCCCTCCGGTGACCGATCCGGCAATCGCTCCCACCTCTCCGACCGAGCTCCCTTCCGAGCCCCGAGTTCTGATCGGCATTCCACTGGATGAGCAATTGCGGCGACTGCGCACGACCCTCGCCTCGGCTCGAGTGCGCTCGGACCTCATCGAGCCAATGGCCCGCGCCGGCCGGCTCGCAGACCAGCACCCCGATTCCGCCGCCGCTCAGCATCTCGCAGCCGAGATCGCGTTTCGTAGCGCCGACTATCCCCAGGCGGTCGAGTACTTTTCGCGGGGAGGACAGCCCGATCCCGAACAGCATGTGCTGCTCTTCTTCCTCGCCGTGTCTTTGTTCGAGACCGGCGAGATCGAAGAAGCCAGGCGGGTCCTGCTCGAGGCGCTCCCGGGCCTCGAGGCTTCCGAGCCATCGGCCTACGTGCGCGCCAGCATCGAGAGGATTCTCGGCTCACCGCCGGCCAGTGACGCATTTCCTTGACGAAATCCCTTTACTCCCCGTAGTGTTGTCGTGGTCGCCCCGCGTGGCGGCTTGAACTCGAAAGGTCTCCATGAATACCAATAAACCTTTGTTTTGCCTGACCTTCGGCGCCGCCCTGCTCGCCGCTGCCACTCTCTCGGCCCAAGAGATCTCCGCGGATGCGATCGAGTGCCTGCCGAACGAGGCCAATACCATGCTCGCCGCGAAGGTGACACCCGAGATCGACGGCAGCGAGAGCATGAGGCTCTATTTCAGGCGCCTCAATCGCACCGGCGCCTTCTACTGGGTAGAAATGAACTCCAAGGGCGACGGCAACTACTGGACCGTCTTTCCGAAGCCCGAGGAGCGCGACCAACGGGAGCTGACCGACGAGTGGTTCGAGATCCTCGAGGACCGCGACTGGATGGAGGGCCACGACCGCGAGTGGCTGGAGGACTGGCTCGAACAGCAGGAACATGAAGCCGCGGAGTATTACCTTGCCGTGGCCGACGTCGGCGGCAACGAGATCAGCCGTACGCCGACGCAACTGACGAAGGTGCTCGACCGCGACGATTGCAGAAATGAGCTCGACGCGTTCGAAGCCGGTCAGTCCCACAACCTCACGATCGGCGAAACTACCGAGATCCAGCAGGGTAAGGAAGTGTTTCATTGGCTGTGTGACGGAGTGATCAGCAGGGTCAATGTCGATGGTGTTTTGCGGGGCGACGAAACTTGCCGTGCGTGCGTGGTCGCGGGCTGGTTGCCGATCGCCACCACTGCCGGCGCCATCGTCGCGGGAACCACAATCGAGAACCGCGTGCCCCGTCGCGCTTCGGACATTCAACCCTGACCCTCCCACCGGCCTGACCGAATCGGCCGGTTAGTGCGGCTACCGCGGCTACCGAAAACCGGGTTCAATCGCCGCTTCGCCTCGTGAGCGACCTCTACCAGCGACTCTCCGACGCGATTGCGAGCCGCTCGGCTACCGTCGGGGTGATTGGTTTGGGATACGTCGGATTGCCTCTGGCCCTGGCTTTTGCGAGAGCGGGGTTCCGGGTTCTCGGCTTCGACCTCGATGCCGGCAAGGTCGCGACCCTCAACCGGGGCGAGACCTACCTGCTGGACTTCCCCGACGAGCAAGTCGCGGAGCAGGTCCGCTCACAACGGCTTTCGGCCACGACGGACTCCGACCGGCTGACCGAGGTCGATGCGGTGATCATCTGCGTGCCGACGCCACTGACGGACAAGGGACAACCGGACCTCGGCTTCGTCGAGGAAACGGCGCGAAGCATCCAGACGAAGCTCGCGCCCGGCCAGCTCGTCGTGCTCGAATCCACCACCTACCCGGGGACCACCGAAGAGGTGGTTCGACCCCTGCTCGAAGCCGGCGGGCTGCGCGCCGGCCGTGACTTCTTCCTCGCCTATTCTCCCGAGCGCGAAGATCCCGGCAGCGCGAGCTTCCGGCTGGAATCGATTCCCAAGGTGGTCGGCGGCGTCGATTCGCTCTCCACCCGCCTCGCGGAAGCTCTCTACGCCGCGGTGGTTTCATCCACCGTCGCGGTCTCGAGCACAAGGGTCGCGGAGGCATCGAAGCTGACCGAGAACATCTTCCGCGCGGTCAACATCGCGCTGGTCAATGAGCTCAAGATCATCTTCGACAGCCTGGGCGTCGATGTCTGGGAAGTTCTCGATGCGGCCGCTACCAAACCGTTCGGCTTCATGCGCTTCGACCCGGGCCCCGGCTGGGGAGGTCACTGCATTCCGATCGATCCGTTTTATCTCGCGTGGAAAGCGCGAGAGGCGGGCACCGAGGCGCGATTCATCGAGCTGGCGGGCGTTATCAACACCCAAATGCCCCGATACGTCCTCTCCAAGCTCGAAGCGGCTCTGGCGACGGGCGGAGGCGAGCTCCGAGGATCCCGCGTTTTGCTCATCGGAATCGCCTACAAGAGAAACGTGGCCGATCCGCGAGAGAGCCCCGCC
The DNA here is from genome assembly GCA_945787635.1 of Thermoanaerobaculia bacterium. Taxonomy (GTDB): domain Bacteria; phylum Acidobacteriota; class Thermoanaerobaculia; order Multivoradales; family JAHEKO01; genus CALZIK01. Next base: position 2,722 of record CALZIK010000004.1, read on the forward strand.
TTCGCATTTCTCGACCTGCTGATTCGCGCGGGCGCCCTTCCCGCCTACCACGACCCCTTCCTGCCCGCGGCTCCTCGAATGCGTAACTGGCCCGAGCTCGAGGTGCTCGAATCACAGCCGCTCACTCCCGAAACGCTCCAGTCACACGACGCTGTCGTCATCGTCACCGATCACGACTCGATCGACTACGACCTCATCGCCGAACACGCGCGCCTGGTCATCGACGCCCGGGGCCGCTATCGGACTCGCTCCGAGAACATCGTTCCGGCCTGAGCCGGCACTCGCCCGCGCTGATGCCACAGATACTGATCTCGACCTCGACCTTCGGGCGAGTTTCGCAAGCGCCACTCAATCTGCTGCGTGACGCCGGAATCGAATGTCACTTGAATCCGCACGGAAGAGTGCTCGAACCCGAGGAGTCGAAAGAGCTTCTGACGGGCGCCGACGGCTTGATCGCCGGCACCGAGCGGCTGGACCGCGAGGTCCTCTCCCAGGCGCCTCGGCTCAGGGTGATTGCCCGAGTCGGCGCGGGCGTGGAGAATGTGGATCTCGAGGCCGCCCGAGAGCTCGGGATCGAAGTCGCCAACACACCCGAGCCTCCCGCGCGCGCGGTTGCGGAGCTGGCTCTGGCCGGAATCCTGGCCTCGCTTCGGGACCTGTGCGCCGCCGATCGCCGGCTCCGCGAGGGTCGGTGGCAGAAACCCATGGGCCGGCTCCTCAGTGGCAAGACTGTGGGAATCGTCGGCACCGGACGCGCCGGTCGGATGCTCGTCGATCTGCTCGCACCCTTTCGCTGCCGCCTCCTGGCGTTCGACATCGCACCCGATTCTGAATGGGCCGCTTCCAGTGGAGTTTCTTATGTCTCGCTGGAAGCGCTTCTCGGCTCCTCGGACGTCGTCTCGCTTCACGTGCCACTCACCGACGACACACGAGGTCTTCTCGACCGGCGCCGGATCGAAAGCATGCAGGCCGGCTCGATCCTGGTCAATTGCGCGCGCGGCGGCCTTGTGGACGAGGCGGCTTTGGCCGACAATCTACGAGGCGGCCGGCTCGGTGGCGCCTATCTCGACGTCTTCGAGGCTGAGCCGTATACCGGACCCTTGACCGATTTGCCCAACATCGTCTTGAGCCCCCATATCGGATCGTACGCCGCGGAGTGCCGGCTCGAGATGGAGATGCAGGCGGCGGCCGCGGTGATCCGGGCGCTGGCATCGGAACGAGGCCGGGCATGAAGCGGGCGCTGGTTACCGGCGGCTCGGGGTTTCTGGGCAGCTTCATCGCCGACGAGCTCAGCCGAACCGACTTCGAGGTCCGCGTCTTCGATCGAGACCCGTCGCCCTATCTGAGCGATGGCCAGGAAATGATCCAAGGTGACGTCCTCGACGCCGAAGGCCTTCGGGACGCGGCAAACGGCTGCTCGGTTGTCTACCACCTCGCGGCGCTGGCCAATCTGGACACCGCACACGGAGCCGCCGTCGAGGCCGCCCAGCAGAACATCCTGGGGACACTTCACGCGCTCGAAGCAGCTCGACTGGCCGGCGCAGAGCGTTTCGTCCTCGCGAGCACGATCTACGTTTACAGCCGCGCGGGCGGTTTCTACCGGTGCTCGAAGCAGGCCGCCGAGTCCTTCGTGGAGGAGTACCAGCACCAGTTCGAGCTGCCCTACACGATCCTGCGCTACGGCAGCCTCTACGGCCCCAGAAGCGACCGGTCGAACGGCGTCTTCCGACTCCTCGAGACCGCCGTGCGGGAGGGCAAGATCGTTCATCACGGCACGCAGGAAGATACCCGCGAATACATCCACGTTCGGGATGCCGCGCGGCTGTCGGTCGAGTCCCTGGGCGCGGAGTACGCCAATCAGCACCTGACCTTGACCGGTTCCCATCCGACCCGACTACGGGACCTCTTCGTGATGTTCGAGGAGATTCTCGCCAAGCCGATCGAGATCGAGTACCAGACCGAGAAGACCGCGGCCGAAGAGCGCCATTACCGGGTCACGCCCTACGCCTACATGCCGCGGGCCGGGCGCACGCTCACCGCGCGCCATCACGTCGACATGGGCCAGGGACTGCTCGAGCTGATTCACGCGCTGGAACATCCGCCCCGAGTTGACTGACCCGGCAGCCGAGCCGTCTTGAACGCAGCCATCATCACCGCGAGAGCGGGCAGCAAATCGATCCGAGACAAGAACGTTCTGCCGGTGGCCGGTGAGCCGCTGGTGACCTACCCGGCACGAGCGGCGCTCCAAGCGCGCAGGATCGAAAAGGTGTTCGTCTCCACTGACGGCGACTCCATCGCCAAGGCCTGCGCCGCGATCGGCGTAGAAGTCATCCACCGTCCCGAGGAACTGGGCGGTGACCAGGTCAATCACGGCGACGTGATCCAGCACGCGGTCGAGTGGGTCGACGAGCGACATCCCGACCTCGAGAACGTCGTCCTGCTGCTCGGCAACACCGTGATGCTCGACGCCGAGACGATCGACCACTGCCTCGAGATCCTGGAGGCCGATCGCGACCTCGACTCCGTGATGACCGTCTGGGAAGCCGCCGATGACCACCCGCTGCGCGCGCTCGAGATCCACGACGGCCTGCTGCGACCCTACGGCGACCCCGAGCGGGACGTTTCGACCGAACGCCAGTCCTACACCAAGGCCTACTACTACGATCAGGGCGTGTGGGCGTTCCGGAAAGACTGCGTACAGCGGCGGGAAGGTCCCAATCCGTGGTGGTGGATGGGCAAGAGGTGCCGGCCGGTGGTGCGGACCTGGGTCACGGGACGAGACATTCACACGCCCTTCGACGCCGAGATCGCCGAGTGGTGGCTCGGGCGGCCCGATCGCCGACCGAAAGGCTAGGAGACACCGCGCGCCGTGACCGAGACCGACCATGCCGCGCCCGCTGGAGAGCGACCGACCTGGCCTCGAACGGCGGATCTGCGCGCCGTTTTCTTCGACTTCGACGGTGTCGTGCTCGACTCCGCGAACATCAAGGACCGGGCGTTTCGCGACCTCTTCGCCCACCTACCCGAGCTCCAAGAGCAGATCCTGGAGCACCATCGCGAGCATCTGGGGCGCTCTCGCTTCGAGAAGTTCGACTGGATCTATCGCGTGCTACTGGGCAGAGAGCTCGAGCCGGATGAATCGGCGGCCCTCGGAGATCGCTTTTCCGAATTGTGCGAAGAAGAGATGCTCTCCTGTCCTTTCGTCCCCGGAGCTTGCGACCTCCTGGAGGCTCTTCAAGGCCGAATCGACTGCTGGCTAGTGTCCGCGACTCCACAGGAGGATCTCGACCGCCTGGTCGATCGGCGACGGCTGCGAGGCTATTTTCGGGAGATCTGCGGCTGGCCTCCGGCAAAGACCGCGGTCTTCGCCGGGCTCATGAGTCGCCACGACCTCGCGCCCGACGAGGTGCTCTCGATCGGAGACGGCCTCTCCGACTACCGCGCCGCCCGGGCCACCGGCGTACACTTCGTCGCGCGCGCCTGCGACTCGAGCCGTCAGGATTGGTCCTCCATGCCGGTTGCGACGGTCCGAGACCTGACCGAGATCCTCGACCGGCTCGGGCTGGCCGGAACAAGGGAAGCCAGCCGCGATGACTGAGGGCTCACGCGCGGGCTCCGAGCGGTCCCGCGAGGAGATCCAAGATGCCCAGTACGGATTCCCTTACCATTTCATCCCGCGCCAGACCGAAGCCGGCTTCGAGCAGTCGGTCACCGTACGGTGGGGATACCTCTACTGGTCCTACCTCGGCGTTGTCCTGGAACACCTCGAGAAGCTGCGACCGGCTTCCGTTCTGGATGTCGGTTCAGGCGACGGACGGCTGGTTTTTGAAGTCGCCACCAGGCTGCCGGGCGCGCGGGTTCTGGGTATCGACACTTCGGAGCGAGCGGTGGCGTTGGCGCAGGCGATGCACCCGGGCGGCGACTTCCGATCGGGCGACGTGACCCAACCCGGTTTCTTGAAGGAGGTCTTCGACGCGATCACCCTGGTGGAAGTCCTCGAGCATGTTCCCAACGGGCAGATCCCCGCGCTCCGGAGCGCTCTGCGCCAGCACCTCGGTCCCGACGGACGGCTGGTCGTCACCGTACCCACCAAGAACGTGGTGATCCACCCCAAGCACTACCAGCACTTCGATCTCGATTCTCTGAAGTCCGTGCTCGAGCCGGACTTCGAGTACGAAGTCGGAGCTTATTTGAATCGTCAGAGCCGGATCACGAGACTCATCGACCGCCTTGTGACCAATCGCTTCTTCGCGGTCCGCGAGCCCCGGCTGCTCGGCTGGCTTTTCGGCCTCTACCGGCGCCGTTTCCTCCACGCCACCCCGGCGACCGCCATGCGAATCTGCGCGGTGTTCAAGCCCGCCTCAGGAGACTAGGCGGCGTGGAAGCACGACCCGAGCCGTCCCTGACCCATCGGGCCTTCTCGGGCGCGCTCTGGACCGCTTCGGGGTGGGGCCTGAGCGCCGTCTTTCAGCTCGCCTTCGGCATCGCCCTCGCCCGGCTGCTGGGCCCCGAGATTCTCGGCGTCTATGCGGCCGCGCTGGTCGTGATCCGCTTCTCGGACGTCTTTGCCAACATCGGCATCGGACCGGCTCTGGTCCAGCGAGGGGCGCTCGAGCGCCGTCATCTGACCACCGGGGTCACGCTGGCGGTCGGCCTGTCCTTCGCGATCGCCGCCGTCACCTGGTTTGGAGCGCCGGCGATTTCGCGCTTCTATCGCATGCCCGAGGTCGAGCGTGCGGTCCGGCTGCTGACCCTGGTCTTTCCGCTACGTGGACTGGCCGTCGTGCCGCAGGCTCTGCTCCAGCGCAGCCTCCGGTTTCGCGATCTGGCCGCAATCGAAGCTTCGACCTACGTCTTCGGCTTCGGCATCGTGGGCGTGTCGCTGGCCTTTGCGGGCTACGGGCTCGACGCCCTCATCATCGCGACGATCAGCCAGGCGTTCCTGCACCTCGCGCTGCTCTCCTGGATCCAATCCTTCCCGCTCGTCCCGTCGGTCAAGTGGTCCGCCGTCCGCGAGCTGCTCAGCTTCGGCGGCGGGATCACCCTGGTCAGCATCTTCGGCTTCCTCGCGTTCCAGGCGGACAAGCTCATCGTCGGGCGATTCCTCGGGGCCGCTTCGCTCGGTCTCTACTCGCGCGCCTACAGCCTGTTCTCGACCTCGACCCGGCTTTACCAGAAGATCGCATCGACAGCTTTCTTTCCGCTTCTGTCACGGGTTCAGGACGACCGCGAACGGCTCGGACGGGGGTTTCGCCGTGGTCTCGCCCTCAACGTCATGACCGTCCTCCCGATGTCCGCCGTGCTGTTCGTGATCGCGCCCGACCTGATCCCCGCACTGCTCGGCTCCGCGTGGCAAGGCGTCGTGACTCCCTTTCGGGTGCTCATTCTCCTCGCCTTTCTGCGAGGTATCGCCAAGCTCTGCGGCCCGGTGCTGATGGCGGCTGCCAAGGTCTATTCGCTGGCCTGGATCCAGGCGCTGTTTGCGGCCTGCGTCGCCGCCGGCGCCTGGCTCGGAAGCCAGTGGGGGATCCCGGGCGTCGCGCTCGGCGTCGGCGTCGCGATCGTGGTTCAGTCGATTCTGCTCCTCGAGCTGAGCCTCCGAGTCACCGGTGTATCCAGGGGAATGGCCCTGCGAACGCTTATCCGGCCCGCCGCTCTGGCGCTCACGAGCGGAGCGGTGAGCCGGCTCCTGGTCGAGTTCTTGCGCTCGATGACGCCCGCTCCGGCTCTGGTGGTCGCCGGAACGCTGGCGGCGCTCGGGCTGCTGGCAGCGATCGCGATATGGGTTGCACCCGGGCTTGTTCTCGGCGACGACGCGCTGGCGGCCCTGCGCCAGCTCCCTGCTTTCCGAAGCTTCGAAAAGAAGCTGCGGCGATTCGGGAAGGCGGCCGTGTGAAGTTTGACGAACGTCGCGAGCCGAATGGACGGAAGAGCTATCCGGCGAGAACCCACTACACCGGTAGCGTCGCGCGCGAGTATCTCGCCCGGCGAGCCGGAGAGCCGAAGTGGATCCTCGAGAACGAGGCTGTGGCCCGATTGCTCGGAAGACTCCCAGAGTCAGCCCGGATCCTCGACGCTCCCATCGGCACCGCCCGACTCCAGCCGATCTACAACGAGCTCGGCGTCGCGGCGATCGGCGTCGACGTGTCGCTCGCGATGCTCGAGCAAGCTCCCGGAGCACTGCGCGGCTCGATCGTACGCGGCGACGTCGCCCGGCTGCCCTTCCCCGACCGGAGCGTTGACTATGTCGTTTCCATGCGGTTTCTCAACTGGCTTCCCGCCGCCGAGCTCGAACAAGTGCTCGGCGAGTTTCTCCGGGTCGCGAAACAGGGACTGATTGTCCAGATCCGAGTCCGCGAACCCGGCCGCCCGTCGCACGTTCTGCGGGCTCTGCGCAGCCTGGCAGGCAGTCCGATCAAGACCCTCGGGCGCCTGTCCGGTCCGCTGCGAAGGCGGCTCGCGAATGGGCCGCCGAGCATCTCGATTCCGGACGCCGCCGATGTGAAGGCGCTCTTCGATCGGAGCCGGCTCGACGTAGCCGCGATCGAGACCGTCGCCGATGGCACCGAGTACAGCCGACGTCTCTTCCGCTACACCCCCCTGAGGCTCTTTCTACTTCAACCCTGTGCCACGGGAGCGGCTTCGGGGCCGGATCGACCTTGAATCGGTTACTCGTCGAGTTCGCCGGACTTCCCGGAGCGGGCAAGAGCACGCTCGCGAGCGCGGTCGCCGAGATCCTCGAAGATCTCGGCTTCTCTCTGGCAACCGATCCGCGCTCGCCGGCCGTGTCGCTGCCGACTCGACTGACCTACGTCAGGCTTCTCGCGTCGCGGCCGGCGTTCGTGCTCGGGTCGGTTGCGACCATCGCGCGGACTCGTCCGCTGACGGCACGGGATCTGCGTTGGGCGACCGGCACCTGGCTCAAACGCGTCGCGCGGCTCGTTCAGGCGTCCCGAAAGCCCGGCATCCACCTGTTCGACCCCGGCGTCGCGCAGGCTCTCTGGTCGATCGGCGCTCGCAGCCGGATGGCCGCGTTTTCTCAATCGGCGCATGTTCTGCTTCGGCGCGCGCCGCGGCCCGATCTCCTCGCGGTCATCGACGCGCCCAACGAAACGCTCGTTTCGCGTTTGCGGCGCCGTCCGGGCTCGACCAGCGTCCTTGAGCGAGACACGCTCTCACCGGAGGCGATCGCGCGCGGTCGCCAGCGGATGGATGAGGTGCTCGGCGCACTCGGTCGGCTCGAAGCGGGGCCCGGCGTCGAGCGGTTTGTCAATCCGGACGCCGCGCAACCGTCCGCCACCGCTAGGCGAATCGTCGACTGGATCGACGACCGAGTGGATTTCGCGCCTCGGGAAGCCTCTGAATGAGAATCCTCTACGTCTCGTTCTCCTATGTACCGTCCCGACGCGCCAGCAGCGTCCACGTCGTCAAGATGTGCCACGCGCTGGCCGGCACGGGCCATTCGGTGACCCTGGTCACCAAAAAGTGCGCGGCCCGCCAGGAACCCGGCGTCGCCGACGACTTCGCGTTCTACGGAGTCGAGCCCGGCTTCTTGATCGAGAAGCTGCCCCGGCCCGAGCTCCGCGGCGGCGGCGCGGTCTACTTGGCGTTCGTGCTCGTGCGACTCCTCCGAAGCCGCGGCGCGCTCGTCTACACGCGTGATCCCTTTACCGCCTGGCTCGCCGCCAAGCTCGGAAAGCCGCTGATCTTCGAGCAGCACGGCGTGCTGCGTCGCCCTTGGGTGAATCGCTTGATCGACTCGACGCTGCGCGCGCGCTCTCTGAGGCGCCTGGTCCTGGTTTCGGGCCAGCTCGAGGCGAGCTTCCGCAGCGCGGGCCGGATTCCGAGCCATGGCGACGTCGTCGTCGCTCACGACGGCGCCGATGCGGTGCCGCTTCCCGACGCGGCACGAGCCGTCACAGCAAAGCCGCGCATCGGATATGTCGGCAACCTCTACCCCGGCCGAGGCGTCGATCTTGTCGTCGAGCTGGCCCGACGCATACGGGAAGCCGACTTCGAGATCGTGGGCGGTGACGACGCCGAGCTCGAGAGGCTCGCCGCCTCGGACCTGCCAGCAAATCTGCGTCTGGCAGGCTTCGTCTCCCCTGGGCGGTTAGGAGAACGCTACCTCCGCTTCGACGTGCTGCTCATGCCCTATGCCCGAGAGGTCATGGTCGCAGGCGGAGGTCTCGACACGAGCCGCTTCATGTCGCCGCTCAAGATGTTCGAGTACATGGCCGCAGGCCGCGCCATCGTTTCCTCGGATCTGCCGGTTCTGAGAGAAGTCCTGGAAAACGAACGCAACGCGCTCCTGGTGCCTCCTGAAGAACCCGAGCTCTGGGAGCGCGCGGTCCGCCGTTTGATGGTCGAGTCCGACCTTCGCCGGCGCCTCGGCCGGAGCGCCCGACTCGACCTCGAACGTCACTACACCTGGGCTGCCAGAGCTCGCCGGGTACTCGACGGCGCCGGAGCGAATCATCGCTAGACTGTGTGTGGCGAACCCTCGTCGTATCGGGGCCGCCCCGTGAGTGGATCATGCCGGCATCTCCAATGACCTCCCCCCGGAAGCTTCTCGTGGTCCGACCCACGCTGGGGCAAGGTGGCGCCGACCGCGTTACTGCAACCCTGCTGCGCAACATGGACCCCACTCGGTTCGACACGAGCCTGCTGCTTTTCAGGCGCGAGGGCCCCCACCTCGGCGACGTCCCCGACGAGATACCGGTCAGGGCGCTCGGAGCTCGCAGCTTGTGGACGGCCTGGTGGCCCTTGGCCCGGCACTTGCGCGCCCAGCCACCCGATGTTCTCTTCTCGACCTGCAGCGGCACCAACGTCGTCGCGTGTATCGCGAGTGCGCTCGCCGGCCGGCCCGCCCGCCTGGTTCTTTCGGAGCGCAACGTTCTCCTGAGAGACCAGCCCTTCTTCAAAAAGTGGCTGATGTTACTCGCCAAACGAGTGCTCTATCGGTCGGCCGATACTGTCACCGCGGTATCCCGGGGCGTCGCCGACGACCTGATCGAGAAGCTCTCGGTGTCACCCGATCGGGTTCGGGTCGTCTACAACCCGATCGTCGAGCCGGGGATCGACGAGCTCGCCGTCGAGCCTCTCGACGAACCTCCGTACGGCGGGGCCGAGCCGATTCTTCTCGCCGCGGGCCGGCTGGTCCCTGCCAAGGGCTTCGACGTCCTCCTTCGGGCCTTCGCCGAGATCACCCGCCGGAAGGACGCCAGCCTGGTGATCCTGGGGGACGGCCCGGCGAGAAGAGCGCTTCGGGCTCTAGCCGCCTCCCTTGGGATAGAAAGCCGGGTCTTTTTCCCCGGCTTCGTCAAGAACCCCTTCCGCTACATGGCCCGATCGACGGTGTTCGTTCTTTCCTCCCGATATGAAGGACTTCCGGGAGTCTTGATCCAGGCGATGGCCTGCGGCGTACCGGTCGTCTCGACCGACTGCCCGGCGGGCCCGAACGAGATCATCACCCAGGGAAAGGACGGCATCCTGGTTCCAGTCGGATCGGCCGAGGCGCTCGCCACCGAGATCACCCGCCTGCTTCACGATGCCGACCTTCGCCAACGGCTGGGAGCCGCCGGACGGGAACGCGCCCAGCGTTTTTCGGTCGCGACCGTTACCGATGACTATCTGCGCGCGCTCACCGGCGGCGCGAGCTTCACGACGCCCGATGCCCACGGGTCGTCGCGGTCCACGACCGGATAGGCGATGCCGGCCGAGATCGTCTTTCTGATCTCCAACGATCGGCACCACCCGGCGATGGTGGAACCGGTCATGCGGCAAATACTGGAGCGCGGCCAGGCCGGCTGCCGGGTCGTCTCACTGTGCGAGCTGCGGGGCCAGACCTCTCCGACCGACACTTTCCGGCGGATTGGAGTCGACTGCCGGCGCGTTCTGCCGTTTCACCTGCGCCGAGGCGCGGTCGCCCGGGGCGTCACCGCCTCCAAGTCGGTCTCCGGCCGTCACAAGCATCTTCAAGACCTGGTCTGGCGGCTCGCGGTCGGACCTCGGCTCGCCGCCCTGCTCTCGCCGGACCCGGCGGTAGTGGTTCTACCCAACGACGCCGCCTATCCCTACGATCGTCTGGTCCGGCGGCTCCGGCGGCGCAAGACGCCTTTCGTCCTGTTGCAAGAGGGGATTCGCTTCGAGCTACCGGGGGTTCCCCTTTCGCGCGCCTACGGAAGCGGCGGCGCTGCAGCGATCGCCGCCTGGGGCGACTCGAGCGCCGGCTACTTCCAAAGCGCCGGGGTCGAGCCTCAGCGGATACACGTCACCGGCAACCCGCGCTTCGACGGAATCGAGAGCCTGCGTCCGAAGCAGCGTCCGCAGAAACAGGCAGCGATATCAGAGCCCAAGAAACTCCTGGTGGTCACCAATCCGATCGACGAGCAAGGTTTCTGCTCGAGTGACGAAAAGCTCGCGCTCGTTCGTCGTTTTGCCGACGAGATCACAACTCTGGTCGAGGACCGGACTCTGCGCCTCGAGCTCAAGCTGCATGCGAGTGAGTCGGCCGACGACTACCGCAGGGCGCTCGCCGGCTCTTCGATTCTGAGCCAACTCTCGATCTTCGAGAACGAACCTCTCTTTCCGCTGCTCCAATCGGCCGACGCCGTGGTCATCATGGCCTCGACCGTCGGACTGGAGGCACTTCTCTTCGACGTTTCGCTCGGCGTTCTCGAGCTTCCCGGAACGGGCTTCGTATTCGACTACGTTCGCGACGGAGCGGCAATCGGGCTCACCTGGTCGAGGCCCATGGCCCCTCAGGTTCTAGCTCTGCTGGACTATCATTCCTCAGACACCGCGCGGTTTCTCATGAAGCACCTACACCGATCGCCCGACCGGCCGGCATCGGAGGCGGTCGCCCTGCTGATCGTCGATCTCGCATCGCCGGGCGCCGGCTGAATAAGGAACCATGAACCAACCCGAAACGCGATCGATTCTGCACCTGCTTCTGCCGGCCCTGGTTTTTTCGGCGTTCTTGACCGAGATCAAGTTCATCCCCGCAATCGCCAACAACGTCGGGCTCTTCGAAGTGCTCGGCGGGCTCGCCATCGCTCTGTTCTTCCTGATACCGCACGGCAGCGCGATCTCCGGGAATCCTCTGATCGCGATGGTCGGATTGATGGTCGTAGCGGCAGTGGCGTCTCTGGTCAACGTGCAGGCGGGCTCGCTGCAAACCGGGCTGATTCAGGTCACGATTCTGGTCTTTCTTCTGCTGTTCCTGTTGGTCTTCTACAACCTGTTCCTGCAGCGTCAGATCGATCCCAGCTACCTCTTGCGATGGATCACCTTGTCGGCTGCCATCGTGGGTCCGTGGATTCTCCGGCAAGGATTCCTCTACTCGACGGACATCGAAGCGGTGGGCCCGTTCCGGAATCGGTCACACATGGGCATCTACATGCTGACCGCCTTCTGGTTGGTGCTCGTCTATACGTTCTGGCCGGATCGGCGCCGAGTCAGATGGACCAAGTGGATCAAGACACCCGTGTGTCTGGTGGCCCTGGCGCTAAGCCTGTACGCGGTAGCGATCTCGGGACGACGGTCGGTCTACTTGTCGCTATTTCTCGGTCTGGTCGGTCTGGTGCTGGTTTTCAATCTCGTCTTGCGACGGCGCCGCGCGGTGGTCGCCGTCATCCTCGCCTTCGCTGTCGGCTTCTTAGGTCTGCTTTACACCGGCGGCGGCGATTTCCTGCCGCGCAGCGACTTCTTCCAGGCGCGGGTAGACATGATCGGAAGCCGGCTGCGCACGGCCTCGGACGCCATCTCGGGAGCTTCCGAGTCCGGATTCATGGCCATGCAGATGCAGGGCGTCAAGACTGCCGTCAGCACGCATCCTCTGCTGGGGATCGGCTGGGGCACCTTCCACGAATGGGTCCTCAACCCGAGCCGACACGAGGTTCACAGCACGCCCTTGAAGTTCCTGGCCGAGACCGGCTTCTTCGGCTTGGCTATCTATCTCACCTTCCTGTTTCGCCTGGTGTTCGGCGCCGGCCGCCTCGCGGTGCGCATGCGCGGCTCGCCGTATGCCGCCAGTTACCTGGTGCTTTCTGTGGCAACGGCGAGCCTGTCGGTGAGTTATCTGTACAACCGGCATCTCACTGAGCGAACCTTCTGGCTGCTTCTCCTCGTCTTTCTGGTGCTCGAGGCCTTCGCCTTCGGGTACGAAAGCGAGATACTGAAACGACAAGCCGCGCGCAGCCAAGCCGCCGCGCGCCTCGAGCCGGCTCCTCCGCTATCGCACGGCCAGCCGATCAACGTCCCCGCCGGCCATGACCGCGCCTGATCGAGCCCCAAGATCGGCCCCGGGCATCACGTTCGTGGTCACCGATTCGTTGACGGCTCGCTACCTGCTCCGTGGCCAACTCGCGTTCCTTGCACGAAGCGGATTCAAGATCGACCTGGTCTGCTCGCCGGGCCGATGGGTCGAGGAAATCCGGGCGCACGAGGGGGTCCGCTGCCACGAGCTTGCCATGGAACGTGAGATCCGTCCGCTGCGCGATCTTCGGAGCCTGTTCGGTCTGGTTCGCTTGCTGCGCCGTCTTCGCCCGGACATCGTCTGCGCCAGCACTCCCAAGGCCGGCGTCCTCGGGATGCTGGCGAGCGCGATCAGCCGTGTCCCGATGAGGATACGGGTCGTCCGGGGGCTTCGGCTCGAGACGACTCGGGGCTGGAAGCGATGGGTGCTTTCGGCGGCCGAGAGCGCCGCGGCGGGCTGCGCTCATCGGGTCATCTGCGTCAGCGACAGCTTGCGTGCCGAGCTTCTGAGACAAGGCCTGGCGTCCGCCGGCAAGACCCAGGTGCTGGGAGCGGGCTCTTCGAACGGCGTCGACGCCAGCCGGTTCCGGCCGGCCCGCGATGCCGCGGAGTCCGCGCCGCTTCGGCAAACCTTGGGCCTGGGAACCGACACGCCGGTAATCGGCTTCGTAGGCCGCTTGACGCGCGACAAGGGCATCCAGGACCTCATCCACGCTTTCACCGAAGTCGTCCAAGAGAAACTTCCGAGCTCCCGTCTGCTGGTTCTGGGAGCTCCCGACGCCGGTGATTCCGTCACCTCGTCAACCGAGATGTTCCTGCGAGACGACGACTCGGTGATCTTTCCCGGTTTCGTTACCGACACCGCGCCCTACTATCGGCTGATGCAGGTACTGGCCTTTCCCTCCTACCGGGAGGGCTTTCCGAACGCGCCTCTGGAAGCGGCGGCCTCGGCGGTGCCGACGGTCGGCTACGCCGCCACCGGCACCCGAGACGCGGTCGTCGACGGCCTTACGGGCTCCCTCGTGCCGGTCGGAGACTGGCGAGCTCTCGGAGACCTTCTATGTGACTATCTCCTCGATCCGGAGCGGTGCCGTTCTCGAGGCGAAGCCGGCCGGCAACGTGCGCGGGCGGCCTTTTCGAACCAGGTAGTCTGGACGCGTTGGAAAAACCTCTACGCTGAGCTGAGCGACCGCCCAACACAGTAAGCTCGGAAGGGCCGCATGAACTTCTTCTATAGGCGATACGGCAAACGCGTGCTGGATCTCGGCATCACCATCCTGCTATCGCCCATCGCGCTTCCGCTCTCCCTTCTGACGGCTTTGGTCGTCCGGCTCGCTCTCGGCTCACCGATTCTTTTCACTCAGCAGCGCATCGGCCTCGACTCCCGACCCTTTCTCATGCGCAAGTTCCGGACAATGCGAAACGCAGCCGCTGAAAGCGCCGCCGAAGCCCCGGACGCGGATCGCCTCTCGAAGACAGGGACCCTGCTTCGCCGGCTGAGCCTCGACGAGCTTCCGGAGCTGGTCCATGTGGTCAAGGGCGAGATGAGCCTCGTCGGGCCGCGGCCGCTCTTGCCTCGCTATCTCCCGCTCTATTCGGCCGAACAGGCTCGCAGACACGAGGTTCGGCCCGGGCTTACCGGACTGGCGCAAGTTCGGGGGCGCAACGCGCTGAGCTGGGACGACAAACTCGCCTACGACGTCCGGTACGTAGATACGCTGAGCCTGCGAAATGACCTGACCATCCTGGCGATGACCTGCTGGACACTTCTGCGTGGCCAAGGCGTTTCCGCGCCAGGCCACACCACCATGCCTGAGTTCCGTGGCAGATCCGATCCGGGGCAGGAAACGTGACCAGAAAACGACTGGCAATCGTCGGCGCCGGCGGCTTCGCTCGTGAGCTCCGCTGGCTGGTGTCCGAGATCAATTCGAGCGCAGAAAAGTTCGAGTTCTCCGGATTCGTGGTCAGCGATCTGGAGCGTCTCGGGAGCCGCGACAGCCAAGACAGCGTCCTCGGAGACTTCTCGGTCTTCAGCTCATCGCGATTGACCTTCGACGCGATCGCGCTGGGCATCGGCTCTCCCAAGGTGCGGGTCGACATGGCGCGCGAGATCCGTCGGCTGAATCCCAATCTCGAATGGCCCGCCTTGGTCCATCCTTCCGTCAAGTTCGACGCCGCAACCTGCGAGTTTCAGGAGGGAGCCGTAGTGTGCGCCGGCGTTATCGCCACGGTCCACGTCACGGTGGCGCCGCTGGCGCTCGTCAACCTTGCCTGCACCCTCGGGCACGAGACCGTTGTCGGCGCCGGGTCGGTCTTGAATCCCACCGTCAACGTCTCCGGCGGAGCCCGCATCGGAGAACGGGTTCTGGTCGGAACCGGCGCGCAGATCCTCCAGTACCTAGCGATAGGAGACGACGCCGTCGTCGGCGCCGGCGCAGTGGTGACGCGAGACGTCGCTTCGGGGCAGACGGTCGTCGGCGTTCCGGCGCGACCGAAAGGATCGGGGTGATGAGCGAGCGACGAGCGCGCATCTATCTCTCGCCACCCTCCCAATCAGGTGACGAGCTCGAACTTCTGGGCGAAGCGCTCGATTCCAACTGGCTCGCTCCTCTCGGTCCCCAGGTCGATGCCTTCGAGCGCGAGTTCGCCGAAGCCGTCGACGTCGGCCATGCGGCGGCATTGGCCTCGGGCACCGCCGGGCTCCACCTGGCGCTCGCCATTGTTGGCGTCGAGAGAGGTGACCGCGTGGTCTGCCCGTCGCTTACTTTCGTCGCGACCGCCAACGCGATCGCATATCTCGGTGCCGAGCCCGTCCTCCTCGACTCCGACGAGAGCACCTGGAACATGAATCCCGACCTTCTCGAAGAGGAGCTCGAAGTGAGCGGCCGGGCCGGGAAGCTTCCGAGGGCCGTGATCGCCGTCGACCTCTACGGACAGTGCGCGGACTATCCCAGAATCTCGGCGATCTGTGACCGCTTCGAGGTTCCTCTGGTCGAGGACGCAGCCGAGGCGCTCGGCGCCACCTGCGCCGGCCGGCCGGCGGGAGCTTTCGGCATGATCGGCGTCTTCTCGTTCAACGGCAACAAGATCATCACCACCTCGGGCGGTGGCATGCTGGTTTCGGACGACGAGGCGATCGCCGCCAGAGCGAGATTCCTGGCGGCCCAGGCGCGAGACCCCGCGCCGCACTACCAGCACTCCGAGCTCGGCTACAACTACCGGATGTCGAACCTTCTGGCCGCCGTCGGCCGGGCGCAGTTGCGGACCCTGACCCGGCGCGTGGAGGCCAGGCGGCGGACGTTCGACGGCTATCGCGCCCGGCTCGACGGGCTACCCGGCCTCGACTTCATGCCCGAGGCGGACTACGGTAGCTCCAGCCGCTGGCTGACCTGCGTGACCATCGACGAGCAGCTGTTCGGCGCCTCTCCATCCGACATCCGCGAAGCTCTCGAAGCACAGAACATCGAGTGCCGGCCCCTGTGGAAACCGATGCACCTGCAGCCGCTCCACCGGCAGTGCCGGATGCGCGGCGGTGCGGTCTGCGAGCGGTTGTTTGCCACCGGCCTCTGCCTGCCCAGCGGCACCGACCTCACCGACCCGGACCTCGATCGCATCTCGAGCATCGTCCTGGGCCGCCGCCGGAACTGAGCTCCTTGCTCGATCTACGAGAGCTCAAGCCTCCGGAGCCCGACGTCACACCCGAGCTCGTGTGGGTCTTGAGGGCCGCTTTCGCACTGGAGGCCCCCACGCCTCCAGCCAATCTCGACTCCGGGCTGGTGACGTCGCAAGCCCGGGACCTGGCCGTAACCGAGCGCATCGGAGCCCGTCACGACCTCGGGGAGCTCACCGCGGAACTTCATGGCCCATTTCAGGCATCCCGAGCACGCGCCGCCGCGATCGGGTTGCACTACGAGCGCCTCGCCCGCGAGGTCGCGGAGGTCGCCTCCGGCCTCGAAACGCCGGTCGTATTCCTGAAGGGCCTGGCGCTGGTGCTTGCGGGATGGAGCGATCCCGGGGCGCGCTCCTTCAGCGACCTCGACATACTCGTCCCCGAGGAGCGCGCCCACGACCTCTTCAACGCCCTGGTCGGACGGAAGTTCCGGCCCGCCAGGGCCGAACCCACCGAACAGCACCTACCGGAGCTCGCGCCGCCCGGCGGCGGCTCGCTCGAGGTGCATTTCGCGCTTCGAGGCATCCAGGTCAACGGCCGATTCGCCGGATACGACGACCTCGCCGAGCGCAATGCCCTCACGCACCTCGGCGATCTCCCCGGCTCGAGCCATCTACCGAGCCGGCCGCTCGCGGCCGCACACGTTCTGGCGCACGGCTTTCAGCAGCACCTCCTGCGGCCCGCGACCTATCCGCTCTTTCGGATGATCGCCGACCTGCTCGATCTGCTGCCTCGAGACGCCGACTGGGACGCGCTGGGTCGCGAGTGGCACCCGACGATCGAGCACGCGGTGACCACCGACAGTTTCGAGGCGACTCGCCAGCTGTGCGAACTACTCCGACTCGGAATGCTCCCCGACCGCCGCGCGCATCCCGACGCCGAGACGCTTTTCCGGCATCTCGTAGCCGGCGTCCTCGACCCAGGTTACAGCCGCTCGCTACGAGGTATCTACTTGCGCAAGCGCACGGCCGACGCCTACCGCCGCGGGGAGCTCGCCGGGTATCTCAAGCGCAAGATCCGGCCCCTTTTCCACCGCTAGCGCCCCGTGTGGCAAGGTCCTTGGCACACTGGGAGCGGTGAGGCGCCCGTTGGGCAAGGCACGCCGAGCGAGCTGTCACCTCCTCCACAGGAAGCCGCCCCGCCTTCTTCTACAATACGCTTGATGCAGTCTCCGACGACTCAATCGCGCCCGCGCGCCTATCTGCGGCGGGAGGTCCAATTTGGACTCGACCTGGGCGTGCTCGCTCTCGCGTTCGCGCTGGCCTATCTACTTCGGTTCGACTTCGAAATACCTCCGGCATACCTGCGCCCGGCCCTGATTCAGCTCCCGCTGGTGGTGCTGTTTCAGTTCTCGGTCATCGCTCTGCTCGGCATCTACAACTTCGTCTGGCGCTACGTCGGGATGACCGAGGTCAAGACCTTCCTGCGGGCGGCTCTCTACTCGTCGCTGCCTCTGCTCTTGCTCCGATTGGGCATGCCCGAATCTCTCGACCTCTTCCGAATTCCACGATCGATCATCCTGACCGACACGGTGCTCGCCTATGGCGGCCTTCTCGCGCTTCGAGTCCTGCGCCGAGCGGTCTCCGAGCGGGAAGATCGCAGTCGCGGAGAGACCCGCGCCGAGAGCGTTCGGCGCAAGCCCGTTCTTCTGATCGGCGCCGGCCGAGCCGGGCTGATGGCGGTTCGTGAGATCCGCGGGCACGGCGACGCAGAGCTCGAGCTGATCGGTTTCGCCGACGACGCCATCGAGAAACAAGGCTCTTTGATCGGCGGGCTGAAGGTCCTCGGTACCACGCACGAGATCGCGCGCCTCGCCCAAGAATACGATATCCAGCAAGCCGTGATCACCATGGCCGATGTGCCGGCGACGACCGTGCGGCGGATCGTCGAGAGCTGCGACCGGGCCGGGATCCCGGTCCGGATCATTCCGAGCTACTACGAAATCCTGGATGGCCGCGTTTCCATCGCGCGTTTTCGAGACGTCCAGATCGAGGACCTCCTGGGCCGGGATCCGGTCCGGCTGGACGAGGCGCAGATCGGCGCGCTCTTGACCGGCAAATCGGTCTTGCTGACCGGCGCGGGAGGGTCGATCGGGAGCGAGATGGCACTCCAGATCGCGCGCTTCGATCCGCAACGGCTGATCCTGGTCGAACGGGCGGAGGGAGCGTTGTTTGAGATCGACCGTGAGGTTCGTGAGCTCTGGCCCCGGCTCGAAGTGCACGCGCTCGTCGCGGACATCGGCGATGCTGACCGGGTGCGGGCCATTCTGGACCGAACCCGACCCCATGCGGTCTTCCACGCCGCCGCCCACAAGCACGTGCCGCTGATGGAGTCTCAGGCCTCCGAAGCGATCAAGAACAACATCTTCTCCACCCAGATCCTGGCGGACGCCGCGGGCCGGGCGGGCGCCGAGGTCTTCGTCCTGATCTCGACGGATAAGGCGGTCAAGCCTTCGTCGGTCATGGGCGCCACCAAGCGAGTGGCCGAGCTCATCGTGCAGGACCTCGACCACGAGTATCCGAATACGCGGTTCCTGGCGGTGCGCTTCGGCAACGTTCTGGGCTCGGCCGGATCGGTAGTGCCGGTTTTCAAGCGCCAGATCGAGCGCGGCGGCCCGGTGACCGTGACCCATCCCGATGCCAAACGCTATTTCATGACCCCTTCGGAGGCCGCTCAGCTGGTTCTCGAAGCCGGAGCGATCGGCGAGGGCGGCGCCATTCTGCTGCTCGACATGGGCGAGCCGGTGCGCATTCTCGATCTGGCCAGAGACATGATCTCTCTGAGCGGATTCAAGCCCGACGCCGAGATCCCGATCGTCTTTACC
Organism: Thermoanaerobaculia bacterium; assembly: GCA_945787635.1. Taxonomy (GTDB): domain Bacteria; phylum Acidobacteriota; class Thermoanaerobaculia; order Multivoradales; family JAHEKO01; genus CALZIK01. The sequence goes on from CALZIK010000004.1 coordinate 21,474, forward strand.
GGCCTGCGGCCCGGCGAGAAGCTCCATGAGGAGCTCGAGCTCTCCGGAGAGGCGATCGACCGGACCAGCCATCCAAAGGTGTTCATCGGCAGGCTCGAGGCTCGCTCCCGCGCCGATTTCAAGCAGTCGTTGGCCACCCTGCGCGAGCTCGTGCGCCGAGGGGACGACGAGACCTGCCGTGACTTTCTCGACGAGCTGGTGCCGGAGGCGGTGCTCCGGCGGCACGCCGAGATCGGCCGTGTCGAGTTCGATTCCCCGAGCGGGACGATTCACTAGTGGCCTGTAACGCTCGAAGGGACACTGGATGGCCGACGCCATTTTAGGAAAGTCCGTTCTCGTGACCGGAGGGGCCGGGTTCATCGGCTCGCATCTCGTCGACGCCCTGGTCGGACGCGGCGCCCGGGTGAGGGTGCTGGACAACTTCGCCACCGGCGCTCGCGCGAATCTCGAAACCGTCCGGGACCAGATCGAGATCCTGGAGGGAGACTTGCGGGATGCTGAAACCTGCGATCGAGCGTGCCGAGGTTGCGAAGTGGTCTTCCATCAGGCAGCCCTCGGCTCGGTGCCGCGCTCGCTTGCCGATCCAGCCACGACGTTTGCCGTCAACGTCGGCGGCACCGCCAACATCTTCGCCGCCGCCAGGAACGCCGGAACCCGACGAGTCGTCTATGCGTCGTCCTCGAGCGTCTACGGTGACAGCGAAGAACTGCCGAAAGTCGAGGGCTGCGAAGGTCGGCCCCTGTCTCCCTATGCCTGGAGCAAGTGGATGAACGAAGAGCTCGCGGCCGCCTTCGGCGCCGCTTACGGCCTCGAGCTGGTCGGCCTGCGCTACTTCAACGTGTACGGGCCCCGCCAGAGTCCCGAGGGCCCCTATGCCGCGGTGATCCCATTGTTTTTTCTGGCGCTCCTGCGAAACGAGCCCGCGGTGATTCACGGCGACGGCGGCCAGAGCCGGGACTTCACCGCCGTCACCGACGCGGTCGCCGCCAATCTGCTGGCCGCCGACGCTCCACCCGACGCCCTCGGCCGCGCCTTCAACGTCGCCGGAGGAGAACGGATCACGATCAACCGCCTGCTCGAATGCATTGGCGCTACACTAGGCCGGCCGGCCGAAGCTCGTTTTGTGGAGCCGAGGCCCGGGGACGTGCGTCATTCGCTGGCCGATCTGTCCGCAGCCCGAGAGTTGTTGAGCTACCAGCCGAATACCGGACTCGAGGCGGGACTCGCCGCTTCGATCGACTACTACCGCGAATGCGATCAGAAACGTATCTAGTCACCGGGGGTGCCGGTTTCATCGGCTCGCACATCGCCGAAGCGCTGCTCGAGCGCGGCGACCGGGTAGCCATCCTCGACGACCTGTCGACCGGCTCGGTCGACAACGTCCCCGAAGGCGCGGAGCTCCATCGGCTGGACGTTCGATCCGCCGCCGCCGCCGACCTGATCCGGGAGCTCGCGCCGAAGGCGATCTTCCACCTGGCCGCCCAGATGGACGTGCGCCGCTCGACCCGCGAGCCGCGCTTCGACGCCGAGGTCAACATCCTGGGCACCCTCAACGTGCTCGAAGCCGCTACGACGGCCGGGGTCGGGCAGGTCATCTTCGCCTCGACCGGGGGCGCCATCTACGGCGAGCAGGAGGAGTTTCCCGCCAGCGAGAATCATCCCTGCCGGCCGGTGTCGCCCTACGGCGTCGCCAAGTTCGCGTGTGAGAAGTACCTCTACTATTTTCACGTCGAAAAAGGTCTCGATGCGACGTGCCTGCGCTACGCGAACGTCTACGGCGAGCGCCAGAATCCCCACGGCGAGGCTGGGGTCGTCGCGATCTTCGCCGAGAAACTCCTCGCGAACCAGGCGTGCACGATCAACGGAGACGGCCTTCAGACGCGAGACTATGTCCATGTGTCGGACGTTGTCGAAGCCAACCTGGCCGCACTTGGAGCTGCCGGATTCTCGGTCTACAACGTCGGCACGGGCCTCGAAACCTCGGTTGTCGAGCTCTGTGATCTGCTGGCCAAGACCAGCGACTCCGGTCTCTTGAGACGCCATGGACCGGCGAAACCCGGTGAGCAGACAAGGTCTGTAGTCGACGCGAGCCGCATCCGCAGGGAGCTCGGCGTGGCTGCGCCCCTGGCTCTCGAGGACGGACTCCGGCAAACCGCTGACTGGTTTCGGCGCAAGCGAGAGGCATAGCCGCGGCAAACGCGCGGCTCTGCCCGCTTCCTCCGGCCTCAATGGCCTTCAAGGGTCACCGACCAACCGCGTATTCGGGCTCCCTCTTCTTCGAACAACCTTCGCACCTCGGGCTCGACCAGCAGGCCGGTCTCCATATCGGGGTTCAGGGTCATGGCCAGCCGCCAGTTCGAAGTGCTCTTGGACCGAAGGTCGTCCAGAAAGAACCGCCATTCGGACACTCCCCAGGGTGACGGCAAGTTATCCCAGTGGAAGGACACCTGGTGGGCTGTGACGAGATCAAAAGGCTCACCCTCCAGGCTTGGCAGAGCCTCGAACGGCCGGATCGTCCCGAATGTTCGGCGCAGCTTCAACAGGTCGATCATATCGGCGTAGAACCGATGCATGATCTGACGGTCTCGAGGCTCGTCATCTCTCGCCGGGACATCGATTCCCAGCGCGCTGTGGCCGAAGTACTCACAGACGAAAAGGAAGTAGCCGGCACCGCTGCCCAGGTCGAGGACCTTCAGAGGCTCGCCATCGTGCAGACCCAGCTCCACGGCACGGCTGAGATCTCGCCGTAAATAGCCACCGAGCCGAAGGTATTTGCCCTTGGCCAAAGCCGGGCTCTCGCCGGTCAGCAGGGGTCGGTATTTCTCGCGTATGCGGTCCAGCCCGGCTGCCTCGATTCGGCTCTTGAGTCGAAAGTAGTGGGGCAGCACTCTCAAGACCCGAACGAGGTGCTCGGCCCGCCCTTTGATCCCCACCTCGCGGCCAAGCTGCCTATGAGCGGAGCGTGAGTTCTTGGCAATCATGCGAGCCCCACCGCCCCATTCTACGGCGGTCGGCGGGCTCCCCTCCCGCCGGCGCGAAGATTCGGCTAGACTACCCGCCCAACGTCGGCGTCGAGGTCTAGCGACCTGATGCCGGCTTCCCAACCCAATTATTCAAGACAGTCCGGCTCGCCGGACCCATCCCGATGACTTCCATCCTGGGCCTTTCGGCCTTCTACCACGATAGCGCGGCCGCTCTGGTCGTCGACGGCAAGATCGTCGCGGCGGCGCAGGAAGAGCGCTTCACCCGCAAGAAGCACGACTTCCGGTTTCCCCAGCATGCGATCAACTACTGCCTCGAGGAGGCCGGTCTCGACGCCTCCGAGCTCGATCACGTCGCGTTCTACGACAAGCCCCTGACCAAGTTCGAGCGCCTGCTCGAGACCTACGTCACCTACGCGCCGGCGGGCTTTCGCTCGTTCCGCATGGCGATGCCCCTCTGGCTCAAGGAGAAGCTCTGGCTGCCCCGGCAGATGGACAAGGGCCTCGAAAAGAAGTTCCGCGGGCGCTACATCTTCACCGAGCATCACGAATCGCATGCGGCGAGCGCGTTTTTTCCGTCACCGTTCGACCAGGCCGCGATCCTCACCATGGACGGCGTCGGGGAATGGGCGACCGCGAGCTTCGGCTCCGGCCGGGGCAGCGAGATCGAGCTGACCCACGAGCTCCACTTTCCCCACTCGCTCGGCCTACTCTATTCCGCGTTCACCTACTACACCGGTTTTCGGGTCAACAGCGGCGAGTACAAGCTGATGGGGCTCGCTCCGTACGGCGAGCCCAAATACACCGACCTCATCCGGCACAAGCTCCTGGACCTCAAGGAAGACGGCTCCTTCCGGATGGACATGTCCTACTTCAACTACTGCCAGGGTCTGACCATGACGTCGAAGAAGTTCGACCGGCTCTTCGGCGGCCCGGCGCGGAGGCCCGAAGCCAAGCTCACCCAGCGCGAAATGGACCTCGCCGCCTCGGTGCAGGTGGTCACCGAAGAGATCGTGCTGCGCATGGGCCGACACGTGCACCGGGAGACTGGCCAGAAGAACCTCGTTCTCGCCGGCGGCGTGGCGCTGAACTGCGTCGCCAACGGCAAGCTCCTGCGCGAAGGCCCCTTCGAGAAGCTCTGGATCCAGCCCGCCGCCGGCGACGCCGGCGGCGCCTTGGGCGCCGCCCTCTTCGTATGGCACCAGCTCCTGGGCAACTCCCGGCGCGCGGGCCTCCCCGACGGCCAGAGCGCGAGCCTCTTGGGACCGTCGTATTCCTCGGACCGCATCCGCGCCCACCTGGACGAGGTCGGCGCGGTCTATCGGGAGTTCGACGACCATGCCGAGCTCACCCGCGAAGCCGCCGCGCTGATGGCCGACGAGAAGGTCGTCGGCTGGTTCGCCGGCCGGATGGAGTTCGGCCCCCGGGCTCTCGGAGCCCGCTCGATCATCGGCGACGCCCGCAGCCGCAAGATGCAGCTCACCATGAACGTCAAGATCAAGTTCCGCGAGTCTTTCCGACCCTTCGCACCGATCGTCCTGGCCGAGCACAACCACGAGTACTTCGAGTTCGAGCCCGGCCAGGAGAGCCCCTACATGCTCCTGGTGGCCGACCTGCGCGAGGACAAGCGGCTACCGCTCGACGCCGAAGCCGCCCAGGCCCAGGGACTCGACAAGCTGAAGGTCCCCCGCTCGACGGTGCCAGCGATCACCCACGTTGACAACTCGGCCCGGGTGCAGACCGTGGACGCCGAGCGCAACGGCCCGTTCCGGCCGATTCTCGAGCGCTTCTACGAGCTCACAGGTTGCCCGGTCGCGATCAACACCAGCTTCAACATCCGAGGCGAGCCGATCGTCTGCACCCCCGAGGACGCCTATCGCTGCTTCATGGCGACCAACATGGACGTGCTGGCGCTCGAGAACTTCCTGCTTCTGAAGGGTGACCAGCCCGAGCTTCTCAGCCGCCGCGAGCAGGAAAAATACATCGCGAGCTTCGATCTCGACTAGGAACCAGCGAACCCTTTGATGATCGATCTCAACCTCAATCCCGACAAGAAGGAGCTGCGCCAGTTTTCGATCGCCCTGATCGTGGCGACCGCGCTGGTCGGAGGCCTTCTGTGGTGGAAACTCGGCCCGAACCCCTGGTCCAAGGGCCTGTGGCTCGGCGGCCCGGTCGCCGGCCTCCTCGGCCTCGCGATCCCGATCGCGATCAAACCGCTTTTCATCGTCCTGTCGGTCGTGGCCTTCCCGATCGGCCTCGTGATCGGCACGCTGGCTCTGGCGATCGTCTACTACCTCATGATCACACCGATCGGCCTGGTCTTCCGGCTACTCGGCCGGGACCCCCTCCACCGCCGCTTCGATCCCTCGGCCTCGAGCTACTGGATCGCCCGAAAGCAGCGGTCGGGAGCCAGGAAGTACTTCCAGCAGTTCTAGCGGGCCGGGCCGGCCTGGTGCGCTAGAATCAGCCTTCCAGCGGGGTACCGACCAATGCCGAAACAGCACTCCTCTTCCGAATTCACGCGCGAGGCATCCGCCGATCGCCAGAGCTTCATCAAGGAGTTCGGGCAGTTCCTGATGGAGAACAAGAAGTGGTGGATGATCCCCATCCTCGCGGTCCTGCTTCTCGTCGGAGTGCTCCTGATCGTCGGCGGCAGCGGCGTCGCGCCGTTCATCTACACGCTGTTCTAGGCTCGGGGACACGATTCCTTCGTGTCCCCTTCCCGACTGGTTTTCGAAGCGTCTGCCGGTCGGATGGCGTTCGTTCCGACTCCAAGGACCTCTTCGTCGGAAACCGAATACCGACGCTGCAGGTACTGTGCCTGAACGGGCCGGCCGGTGCCTCGTACGAGCGAGCGATTACCCGAGTCTTCGAGGGGCGAGCGAGACGAGGCGCCGGCGGTCCACTATTGGCGCAGCAAACCACAAGAACTGCGGTCGCCAGCGAGATCGGCCTAAAAAAAACGGCCCGGGTCACCCCGGGCCGTCCGAAAGCGTTGGCTTTCCGAGCGCGGATTAGTACATCCCGCCCATGCCGCCCATGCCACCCATGTCGGGAGCACCGCCACCGCCGTGGTTTTCCTCTTTCTCCTTGACTTCGGAGACGAGGGCCTCGGTCGTGAGCATCAGGCCCGCGATCGAGGAGGCGTTGAGCAGAGCGGTCTTGGCGACCTTCGCCGGATCGATGACACCGGCCTTGACTAGGTCTTCGTAGACGTCGGTCTGAGCGTTGTAGCCGGTCGCACCCTCGGTCGCGAACAGCTCCTTCACCACCACCGAGCCTTCCTGGCCGGCGTTGTTGGCGATTTGACGAGTCGGCTCCTCGAGCGCCCGGCGGACGATCTTGACGCCCACCTTGATGTCACCCTTGGCCTTGACCGCGTCCACGGCCTCGATGGCCCGCAGGAATGTAATGCCGCCGCCGGGCACGATGCCCTCTTCGACGGCCGCCTTGGTGGCGTGCATCGCGTCCTCGACTCGGGCCTTCTTCTCCTTCATCTCGGTCTCGGTGGCGGCACCGACCTTGATGACGGCGACACCGCCGACAAGCTTGGCCAGACGCTCTTGGAGCTTCTCGCGATCGTAATCGGAAGTCGTCTCCTCGACCTGGTTGCGGATCTGCTTGACCCGGCCCGCGATCGCGTCGCGACGCTTCTTGTCCTCGGAGTCGGTGACCAGGGTGGTCTCATCCTTGGTGATGACGACCTTCTTGGCGTCGCCGAGGTCGTCCCACTGGACGTTCTCGAGCTTGATGCCGAGGTCCTCGGTGATCACCCGGCCGCCCGAGAGAATCGCGATGTCCTCGAGCATGGCCTTGCGGCGGTCGCCGAAGCCCGGAGCCTTGACCGCCGACACCTGAAGCGTGCCGCGCAGCTTGTTGACGACCAGAGTCGCCAGGGCTTCGCCTTCGACGTCCTCGGCGATGATCAAGAGGGGCTTGCCCTGCTTGGCCGTCTGCTCGAGGATCGGCAGGAGGTCCTTCATGGAGCTGATCTTCTTCTCGTGGAGCAGGATCTTGGCGTCTTCGAGCACCGACTCCATGCGCTCGGCATCGGAGACGAAGTAGGGCGAAAGATAGCCGCGGTCGAACTGCATGCCCTCGACCACCTCGAGAGTGGTCTCCATGCTGCGCGCTTCCTCGACCGTGATGACGCCGTCCTTGCCGACCTTCTCCATCGCCTCGGCGATGATTCCACCGATCTCTTTGTCGTTGTTGGCCGAAATCGTGCCCACATGGGCGATCTCGCTGCCCGAGACCGGCTTCGACATCGCGTCGATCTTCTTGACCGCGGCTTCCACGGCCAGCTCGATGCCGCGCTTCAACTCCATCGGGTTGGCGCCGGCGGTGACGTTTTTCGAGCCCTCGCGAAAGATCGCCTGGGCCAGAACCGTCGCCGTGGTGGTGCCGTCGCCGGCGACGTCGGAGGTCTTCGAAGCGACCTCACGCACCATCTGAGCGCCCATGTTCTCGAGCGGATCGCCGAGCTCGATCTCCTTGGCGACGGTGACGCCGTCCTTGGTGATCGTCGGCGAACCGAACTTCTTCTCGATGACGACGTTGCGGCCCTTGGGACCCAGCGTCACCTTGACGGCGTCGGCGAGCTTGTTGACGCCGCTCAGGATGGCACGACGCGCATCCTCGGAATAAGTGATCTGTTTTGCCATTTTTGTATCTATCCTCCTGGTATTCCTTGGTTACGGATGGTCCGGCTCAGCCGACGACGGCGAGGATCTCGTCCTCGCGCAGGATCACGTAGTCTTCGTCGTCGATCTTGATCTCGGAGCCCGAGTACTTGCCGATCAGGATGCGGTCACCGGCCTTGACGTCCATGGCCTGGCGGTCGCCCGAGTCCTGGAACTTGCCGGGACCCACGGCCACGACCTCGGCCTCCTGGGGCTTTTCTTTCGCGGTATCGGGGATGATGATGCCGCCGCGCATCTGCTCTTCCTGCGACTCGAGCCGCTTGACCAGAACGCGGTCGTGCAACGGACGGATGTTTACTGCCATTGAGAATTCCTCCTCATATTACAGGGCTTTATAGCCCTTTTGTTTTGAATGGTTTACGTCCTGAGCGCCACGCATTTGTTAGCACTCGTTTCAGGTGAGTGCTGATTGTAGGCGAGGCCTCACGGGGTGTCAAGAGGCACACTGCCGGCGATGGCGTTAGGGCGAGAACCCCGCCGGCAGGCGCTCGACACGCACTTCTACCGGCGCGATGTCCGCCGGCCACGGCGACCGGCGAAACGCGAAGAGCGAGAACGACAGAGCCGGCCGGTAGTCCAGGCTCTGCACGAGCAGTGCGGTCGGCCCTTCGGACCGGGTGCCGACAGGCGGCTGCCCGAGTCTCTCGAGAACGCGGCTGTACAGTGCCGGGTGCCGCTCCCAGAAGACCGCGGCCCCGAGCCGGGGGTCGCCGGCGACGGCCTCTGCGCCCAACTCGACCGCATCGGGGCGGGTCGGCCGGGCCCGCAGCAGGAAAAAGGCGTTCAAGGGTGAAAGAGGATCCAGAGTTCGGGCTCGAGTGACGGCGTCTTCCGCCCAGGGTTGGCCAGATTCGAGTCCCAGAGCACCGGCGGCGAGCCAGAGCGCCGCCACGTCGCTCGCGGTGACGGCGGCGCGACGCGCCTCCCCAGCAAGGTCGGCTCGCGACCCGGAGAGCTCGGTTTCGAGCCACGCCGCCCGGGCCCGGTAGAGGGGAAACTCGGGATCGAGCTCGCGAGCCCTCTCGAGATGGTCGAGCGCGACCCGCCCGGTCTCGGCCCCGAGAGCCCGCCGGTAGGCGAGGTGGGCCCGATCAAGCGGAAAAAGCACCGCAACCGCCACGACGAGATAGAGCGAGGCGAGCCCGACGCTCGGCCAACCGGCCTTGGGTGGCGGTTGCGAGCCGCACGAGAGCGCCAATCCGGCGACGACAGCCAGCGCCGCCGGCAAGGCGGCGACGGCGATGGGAGCGTTGCCCAGAAGAAGGATCGCTCCGCCGCAAAGTCCCACCAGGGCCGCCTCCAAAGGCACAGCGTCGCAACCGGTCGCTAAGTCATCGCGCCGTCTGCGCACGAACAGCCAGCCGAGAGCGACGACGAGAACGACGCCCGCGGCTCCGGTCTCGTACGCCAGTTGGAGCGGCCAAGAATGCAGATCGCCGACGACCTCGCTCGCCGGGTTCAAGCCCGTCACCGGGCGATGGAACCGCCCGATGGTCCAAGGCACCGAGCCCGGACCGTTGCCGAGGACCGGCCGCTGGCTGAAGCCCTTCAGGCCGGCGCGCGCGTATCCGAGGCGAGCGCGCAGCGAGCTGTCGCTCCCGGAAGCCATGCGTGCGGAGCGCGCGAGGTTGCCGGGAACCCCTCCGGCCGGGGTCGCCAATTCGGGCACGGCCCCTCTTCCCTCCAGCCAGGCGGTTCCCCAGCGTACCGCCCCCGGGCCCGTCCACACGATGACCAGAGCCACCGCCAACCAGATCCGCGCTCGCCGCCACCAGAACGCGGCGAGAAGCGCCTGTCCGAAAAGTGCGCACGCTGCGAGAAACGAACCGGTAGCGGCCAACGCCACGACCGCGACGAGCCCAAGCGCCGCCGCCGGCAGCCGCCACGCGCGGCGCGCGGC
>CALZIK010000005.1 GCA_945787635.1 Thermoanaerobaculia bacterium
ACCGGGCTCCTTGCCAGGCTCGAGCTCGAACCCGCAGACGTCGAGGTGCAACCCACCGCGCAAGTGCGTTGCGCCGATCTCCCGGGAAGCGCCTATTTCGAGGCACTGCACAAACCCGAGTTCGCCGCGATCGTTCTGCGTAGGCCCCAGGAAGAGGTATCCGGCTACAACAAGTGGACGCCGGAAAACTTCCTGAAGGCATTGCTGGTCGTCAAGCGAATCCTGGCTCTCAACCCCGACTTGCCGTTGACGGTCGACGGCTTCTATCCCGGCCGCAAGATCGTCTTTCCCAACCAGGAGGATTTTTCCGAACGCACGCATATCCTCGACCCGAAACTAGCCGAAGTCGCCATGCATGTAGTCGATACGAATACGGCCTTCAGGTTGCGGTACAACGCGAAGCTGAAGCAGGTGGTAATGCTGCGCCAATATCTCAACCGTATGAGTCGCAAGGAGATCGTGGAATAGGGCGACCTCGAGCCAGCTAGTCTCACAGGGGCAGTCAAATATGTCATTCACACGCCGCGAGCGGGATGGGGGCCGCCGCCGGGCGCTTCCTCGAGCGCCGCGGGGCCTCTTCGAGCGCGACCCGGGTCTTACGGCCTGGGCGGTTCTTACGCTCGCGCTCGGTCTTGTACTGACGCCTGAAGAGACCTACGGACAGCCGACCGTGCCGGAGCGGCCCGCGATCTGCTGGCGAACCGTCGGTTCCGAAGTTCTGGGCTCGAGCGCCCGTGCTCCGGCGCCGTCGAAGCGGGCCGAAGACAGCGCCGACTGGCTGGAGCTGTTGATCGGAGCCGACCGGGGTGGGTTGCTCGTCTGGGGAGATGGGGCCGGCGCGGACGCGTCCGGTGTCTACAGCGCGTTCCAGGTCCGGGGCGACGAGCCGCACGTATTTCTACGCGGTGCCGCCGAGGATCCGGTGGTCTGGATCAACGCCACCGCGCGCGGCGACGGCGTCGGCCGCATGACCATCCGGACCCGGCGCTCGGGTACCGGCTCCTGCCGGTCTGGAAACGTCGGCTCGGCGGATTTCCTCGAGATCGACGCGGTCGGCGTCAACGGCGCGTCGAGCTGCCAGCGCTGGCCGCTTCCGGCTGCGGCCGAAACAGGTTCAGTCACCCTGGGTTCGGTGTTCGCCGACGAGCCTGGCACGCTTTGCTTTCCGACCGCGGTTCCTCAGCTCGTTGGCGAGCACCTTGTCGAGGCGGAACGGCTCATCTTCGAGGCGCGTCTGCAGCTCGGACAGGTGGAGGTTCGCCCGTCGCGGAGCCCGGCCGGCGTCGTTCTGGAGCAGAGCCCGGACGACGTCGTTCTGGAGCAGAGCCCGGACGCAACAACCGAAGCGGCTGCTCTGCCGCCCGAAACGACGATCGATCTGGTCGTCGGACGCTTCACCGACGCGCCCGATCTCGTAGGAGAGATCGTGGAGCGAGCGGGTCTACTCCTCGGTCCACTCGATCTACTGCTCGAGGCCCGCTCCGGGGACCGCGCACCGGACCCGGAGACGATCGCGAGGTACCGCGTCGCGAGCCAGAGACCGGCCGCCGGTGAATCGGTACCCGTGGGCTCGGTCATCGAGGTGCAGGCTCTGGTGGCCGTCCCGAGTTTTCTGGGCATGCCTCTGACCGACGTCTTGCGGCTTTCGGCGGATTCGGGACTGTCCGTCGACTTGCCGGCCGACGACCTCGCCGGCTCCGGTGCTGGATCGGCGCCGGCCGAGGTCTTTACCGTCGATCGGCAGAGCCCGCCGCCGGGAGAGCTGATGGCGTTCGGCGACATGGTCGAGCTGGAGCTCGCAGTGGCGGTTCCCGAGCTTCGAGGACTGTCGGTGACCGAGGCTTCGAATCGCGCGCGGGCGCGCGGCCTGCGACCGGATCCGAACTTCGAGCGCGCCCTTCGTGAATCCCGGGCCGACATTCCGACGAGCGTCGCGTCTCAGCGCCCGGCTGCTGGCAGCCGGGCCTCCCCGGGAGACCCCGTAAGCGTCGATATCGCGGTGCCCGTTCCCGAGTTGCGAGGCCGAAGAGTGGAGGAAGCTCTCGACCAGCTCGAGGCTCGGGGGTTGGCTCCCGAACCGGGCTCCGCTTCGCTCGAACTCTGGCTCCAGCCGGGCGTCGCCAATCGGATTAGTGGCCAGCGGCCGGAACCCGGCACCTGGGTTGTCCCTGGCACCGCGGTGACGATCGAAGTCGATGTAAGGGTACCGGCGCTCGCCAGAAAGACCCGGAGGGCAGCGGTAACGTCCCTGGAGGCCACCCGTTTGCGCCTCGGTGAAGTCGGAACCTGGCCGGCTACGTCTCGCCTCGGCACTGTCGTCACCCAGCGGCCTTTGGCGAACACCTGGGCAGCGGCCGGAAGCGCGGTGGGTGTAACGGTCGCCGGCAGTCTTCCGCCGATCGAACCCTGGAAACTCCGCTTGCGCGAGCTTTTCTTGGTGCTCGCCCTGCTCGGCGCATGGAAGTGGGTAAGAGCGCCCAGGGGTAAGCTGCCCGAGGGTCTCGAGATCCACGGCGTGCTCGACCACGGCAGGCAGAGCTTCGAGCGAGACTCCGGTGAGCCGGCCGACCTCAACGTCAACTTCAGTCTTCGGATCCACGCAGACGCCGGTCGGCAGTCGCTCGTCGAGAACGGGCCGACCAAGAGCGATCAGGAGGTTGCAACCGATGCCTGAACAGCAACGATGGACCCTACAGAGGCTTTTCTTCGGACGGTTTGCCAGGGGGAGTCGCGGCCGGCGCAAGATCGAGCGGCACGCCGAAATGGCGAATCTCAAAAAGCAGATGGCCGCCGAGCTTGGACGGGTCAAATGGAGGGTGATCGCACAGGAGATTACCAAGCAGATCGGCGCAGTGCTCGACGTCGGAATCGCCGACCACGTCTTGCTACCGGTCTGGAACAAGTGGGAGAGCCTCCAGCAGTACCGAGACAGCGACAAATACCCTGCCAACGAGTCCGTCATCGTGCCGTTGGTGAACCACGGCATCCAATCCGGACACGCCCCGCACATCGACTTGCTCATGAACGGCGTCGAAATCGGCCGGCTTGAACTCAATGTCAATGTCGGCCTCGGCCTCGAGGGCGTGAACCTGCGCGTCCAAGACGGGAGAATCTGGCAGATTCAAGCGGGCAGCTGTACAGGAAGCGGACAGCTCGAATGTGCGTTCCGCGGTCAGTCGATCTACAAGATCGAGCGCAAGAGCAGACGCTTCGACCTGAAGAACGGAATCACCTTGAAGGAGGGTGTCCCAATCCCCGCTCTGCCCTGACGCTCGAGGTCGGCCAGGCCCGCCGGACAGCCAGGGGACGCCATCGCGGGCCTTGCCCATGTCATACTCCAACGAGCGTGGTGGAGCCCAGATACCAGTAAGGGAACGAGTTGATCGGTAGGACTCTGAGTCACTACAAGATCTTGAGCTTGCTGGGCAAGGGCGGGATGGGTGAGGTCTATCTTGCAGAGGACACGAGGCTCGAGCGCCTGATAGCGCTCAAGGTGCTACCGGCCGAGTTCGCGTCGAATGCCGAACGACTCGAAAGGTTCACACGAGAAGCCAAGACACTGGCGGCCGTCAATCACCCGGCCATCGTCACCATCTTCTCGGTCGAGGAGGAGGAGGGCGTGCACTTCCTCACCATGGAAAAGGTCGAGGGAACGACTCTCGACGAGAAGATCCCCAAGCTCGGTATGCCGCTCGAGCAGTTTCTGGCAACCGCGATTCCGATCGCAGGCGCCCTGGCCGCCGCTCACGACAAGGGCATTACCCACCGCGATCTCAAGCCGGCGAACGTCATGGTGTCTACGGAAGGTCGGATCAAGGTCCTGGATTTCGGGCTCGCCCGGCAACGCCAGCCAGAGACCGAGGCGTTCAACAGCGAGCTGGCGACCGCCGCAATGACGACGCAAGGACACGTCCTGGGGACGATCGCCTACATGTCGCCCGAGCAGGCCGAAGGGAAATCCGTGGATCCGCGCTCCGACGTTTTCTCTCTCGGTGTTCTACTCTTCGAGATGGCGACGGGCCGAAGACCGTTCGGGGGCGACACCAACATCTCCATCCTGTCGTCGATTCTTCAGACCGAGGCACCATCGGTACTCGAAGCCAAGCCCGAGCTGCCCAGACAGCTGGGCCGGATCCTCGGGCGTTGTCTTGAAAAGGACCCGAAGATGCGCTTTCAGTCGGCGCGCGGGCTACGAGCTGAACTGGGGGCCCTTCGCGCGGAAAGGGGACTCGGCCGGACCGTCCCCGGCCTCCCCTTCCGGTGGGCCGGAAGACCTCGCTGGATGACGGTCGCCGGCGGCGTCCTCCTGGTCTCATCTCTCGCCCTGGTTGGCTATTTCGTGGCCGGGCGATCGGAGCCAGCCAGCCCAGCTCCGCCGGGCGTCACTTTACCGCGACCGCCCGCGAACGACGGCCGGAGAATGATCGCGGTGCTGCCGTTCAAGAATCTCGGACCGCCCGAGGACGAGTATTTCGCCGAAGGAATCACCGAGGAGATCACCGGCCGCTTGGCGATGGTCAGCGGCTTGGGCGTCATCTCCCGCGGCAGCGCCGCCCAGTACGCCGGCATCGAAAAGAACACCCGGGCCATCGGCAGCGAGTTGGGCGTCGACTACCTGCTCCGCGGCTCGATTCGCTGGTCGGCGCGCCTTGGAGAAGAGAGTCGCGTACGGGTAACCCCTCGCCTGATTCGGGTGTCAGACGATACGCAATTCTGGTCGCCGGTTTACGATCGCGTCATCGAGGACATTTTTTCGGTCCAGTCGGAGATTGCCACCGCGGTCGCCGACGAACTGGGGGTCACCCTGCTCCAACCGGAGCGCGGTTCGATCGCCGCCGAGCCGACTCAGAACATCGACGCCTACCAGGCATTTCTGCGCGGTCAGAGTTACAAATCCCAGCCGCTCTCGGAGGAGACTCAGCTGATGGCGGCCCAGATGCTCGAACTGGCGGTGGAGGCGGACCCGGAGTTCACCTTGGCCTGGGCGTCGTTGACCCACGTCCATGGGCTGATCAACTTCAACGCTTGGGATCCGGGAGGAAATCACCTGGAAAAAGCGCGGGCGGCGCTCGAGCGCGCGCAGGCGTTGGATCCCGACAGCCCCGCAGTGTGGATCGCCGCCGGCTACTTTCATTACTACGGTCTGGCGCAGTATGACCGGGCGGCCCAGGAGTTCGAGCGCGTCGCCAAGGCGTTGCCGAACGACACCAGCGTCCTCGTTCCGCTGGCCCTCGTGCATCGCCGCCAGGGACGAGTCGAGGAAGCCGTTCGAGAATTCTTGCAGGCGCAGCAGCTGGATCCGCTCAATTCGAAGCTGCTGGACCACATCGCTGAGACCTACCAGGCCTCGCGAAGCTACCGGCAGGCCGACGACTACTGGCGCCGGGCGATCGCCGTAGCGCCCGATCAGGAGCTCCTCTACGTTCGCCGGGCGGAAAACCTGGTGCGGTGGCGCGGCGCGACGGCCGGGGCGCGCGCCCTCCTGGAAGAGGCTCCCGGGAGGCCTTCGTTGGTGCAATGGGATCGTCTCGACTTTCTCGACCTGGATTATCTCGACCGGGATCTGAAGCGGGTGCGAATCGAACTCTCTTCGGAGCCGTCGCTGAAAAGGGTCAAGGGCTTTCTTCTCGCCGGAATGGTCCAGCGACTCTCCGGTGAGACCGTAGCCGAGCAGACCTCCTTTGAGGCTGCCGAGCGCGAGGCCGCGGCGCTCATCAAGGCGTCCCCCGACGCGTCGATCCTGCACAGCGCCCTGGCGCTGGCCCAGGCATTTCTCGGCCGGCGCGAACAGGCGATACACGCGGCAACGACCGCGGCAGAAATGGACCCGACCGACGCTTACTCGAGGCCGCTCCGGCAGGAAAACTTGGCTCAGGTGTACGCGTGGGTCGGGAACGAAGAACGCGCGGTGGACCTATTGGCGGAGTTGCTTCAACGCTCCTACCAGCGCGCGCTCTCGGTGCCGATGCTCAAGATCGACCCGATCTGGGATCCGCTGCGAGACAACTCGCGGTTCCAAGAGCTGGTCGGCGCCGACTAGTTCTTCCGGTCGGGCGGCGCGCCGTTCGAGCTCAGGTGTTTGAGTAAAGCCCGGTATTCGGTCTTTGCCACCTGATCCGAGTCCGGATACAGCGCCTCGAGCTCGGACCGATGAATTCGGTCGTAGTCCATGACCTGCTCGAAGCCGGTGTACTTGGGCCTGTCGCGTAGGTCGAAGTAACGCTTGTAGACGGCCAACTTGGTGTTCGAGTTCTCCACTTCACCTTCGACCTCGCACCGCACGAGCTTGCGTGTCCAGTCATCGGCCAGAAACGAGTACATTAGCTCCGGCGTGTACTGGAAGAATCCCCCCAGACCCGGCCTACCGGTGTTGATCAGAAACCGGTACCAGGAGGCGTCCTTCTCGCGCTCGCACAGGTCCCACGAGCCGACTCGGTAC
Source organism: Thermoanaerobaculia bacterium (assembly GCA_945787635.1). Classification (GTDB taxonomy): domain Bacteria; phylum Acidobacteriota; class Thermoanaerobaculia; order Multivoradales; family JAHEKO01; genus CALZIK01. The sequence goes on from CALZIK010000005.1 coordinate 6,440, forward strand.
GGCGACTTCCCCGGCACGAAGCGACCTTCGAAGTAGTCGTCAACGTAGTCGATCGTCAGATAGCACTCGCCGGCGCCGATGATCGGGAGACCATCTACCTGGTCGCACAGCCACATCGTCGCGCAATGCTGGGGGCTGACGCACGAGCTTTTCTCGGCATAGTCAAAGAGCTCGTTTTCCCAGAACTTCAACAGGTCCAGGTCGACGAATTCGAAGGCGAGCCCGGCCTGCTCGCAGAAGTCGATCGCATACCGGATGTCGTGTTGGTTGAGGCCGTCTCGAAAGCGCAGGATCGAGATCTTGGTCGCGATGCCGGCGGCGGCGAAGCTGCGCACCACGACTTCGCTGTCGGCCCCTCCCGAGAAAAGTACGTTGAGCGGCAGCTCGGTGCTGTCGCGGACCAGTCGGGCGGCGCGGATGCACTCCGAGCGGAAATCCCCGGGCCGCCGGGTGCACTCTCCGTAGGCGACGGTGAACTCCTCGGCCGGCCGCGAGCGATTGGCGAACCAATCGCCGTTATAGCCGAACTTGAAGTGGTTCCGGTGTGTGTACTGAAACATCGTCGAGAAGATCGCGGGCGGTCGTCGGGTGAGCGAGGAGCTCCGACCAGGAGATCGTCCAGATCGAAAAGGGCTCGACGGCCCCGAGGTAGACCCTGCTGAACTCCCGTTCGAGATGGAATCCACGCCGCTCGTAGCGCCGATCGTCGGAGCGGGTTCGCACCCAGATCAATGTCTCGGGCCGCGCCCAGGCACGGGAGTTGATCTGGTGGACCTTGTAATCCCAGATCGCGCTCCACACTCCCCGCCGGCGGTATTCCCTGCGTGTGTAGGAGCTACGTTGGTAGATCGCGTCGCGCCCGTCAGGCCGCCGTCGGTGCCGAGACAGGGCGCTGAAGCCCGCGACTCTTCCGTCCAGATGCGCGGCATAAAAATGGCGACGGTCGCCCGCGAAGTCCGCCAGCCGGTCGTAGTGACCATTTGCCAGCGGAAGCCTGTCGGCGTCGTACCAGTGGCGATAGCGGATAATCTCGTCATAGGAGATCTCCTTCACTTTGATAGGCCCAATCATCGCGGACCACACTCCGAGCTTCTTCTCAAGCCGACTCCCCTGCTGAAGGCCGACCGCGGCAGCCCTAAGCGCTGCCTTACAAGGTGATCAGGATCACAATCGGCCCGTTTGATCGATGGTATCAGAGGGCGGGAACGCAGAGGCCCACAACACCACCGGCATTGGCGACCCGTCGGATGGTCTCCTGGCAGACGATGACCGCGAGCTCGGCCGGGAGGTCTCTCATGGGACGGCGAAGAGCGTCCGGCCTCTAGGTCGGGACCTCGTCGGCCACGTAAACGGCCAGGTTGAGCTCCCAGCAACCACCGAGCTCCAGCTTGAGGTCGGGGAGACCCTTCAGCTTGGCCTGCCAGCGGATGCGATCGCCGGGTTCGATCACGGCGTCGACGACCTTGAGCTTGTCGCCCTCTCCACCCTTGAGCTTTGCGGTCACCCTGCCGAGCTTGATCTCAGTCGCGTCCGGCTTGATCTGGGTCGCCGTGGCGATGACCTTTCCCTTGCCGCCGGGTTCCTCATCGTAGTGGACTGAGACCGTCAGAGCCACCTGACCCAGCGTCGCGAAGTGATCCGACAGGATCATCTGCTCGAATGACATCTTCTTTGGAAGCTCGATGTCGCCTTCCTCGGTGCAGCGCACCGTATTGACGCCTTCTCCGATGACGTCAGCGCCGACGGGCGCACCGAGAACTCCGCCCAGCAACAGGATGGCCGCCGCTCGAGCCAGCTCCATTCTCATCATTGCCCTCCTCTTCAACGACTGGTGAACAACACCCCCTTGGGCTACCCGCATTTCTCAGCTAACAGAGCAAGTGGCTGCCCACCACACCCGCGAAGGTAGGGCGCCCACCGCGAAGGGGTAGGGGTCATTCACCCCGCCAATTCAGGCAGACGAAAAACGCGCCGGACCCCCTTTTACCCAGGGGATCCGGCGCGACGTACATCCGTGGGCCCGCCGACAACCCGGCTACCGACGGCCACGGGCCCTGACCACCCTCCCCTAGTCGAGCGACGACTGGGTCGTGCCGGAGCCGGCGGCGACCGGCGACCAATGCGCCGCGCGGACCTTCCACCCGCCGTCTTCCTTGACGTAGACCTGCATCACCCGGGTCATGTAGTGGCTGACCAGCGGGCCGCCCTTCACCTGCATGCTGCCCTCGGAGTAATACATCGCGACGGCGGCCTCTCCGCCCGGCAGCTCGATGACCTTGATGTGCTTCGGCGTGATCGCGAAGGACTCGTAGTTCGAAACCGGCGCATCCGGCTCCACCCATTGCATCAGTCCGCCGCTCGACCAGTACTCCATCGAACCGTGCATCGAGATGCCTCCCTCTGCGTCCATGAGGTTCTCGCGGTTGTACTGGTTGTCCTTCATGATCTGAGCCGTCACCTGGGCTGCGACGTCGCCCCCCTCGTGGTGATCCGCCAGGGCGAGCCCGGGCGCGAGAACGAGGGCTGCGAGAGCCAGAGCGGCGGCAGCGAAGTTGACGGTGTGGCGAGTCGTGATTCGAAACATCGGTTTTCCTCCTTCAGGAAAAGTCTGTTGGCTGTACGGCGCGCATCTCGGCAGCTCGGCTGTCTTGCTTCCAACCCGACCCGAGGGCAGTCAGGAAACAGGCGAGGATCCGTGGCTCTGCGTCCCTGGCTTTAGCCAGGTTTGCGTCTTGTTGCGCTCGGGCGGATCTTAGCAGACCCAGGGCCGAGAGCGAGCCGAGCCCCAGAGGAGAATGTCCACCCGGCCCGGAACCATCAAGGTGGACGATCGCCGCGATCCGCCGTGTGGCCGGCGCACATCGGCCGGAGGACTTCGCCGAGTTCTACCGAGACCGCCACCGAAACGAGCGGCACCGTTCCGCTGAATGGGAGGAGCCTCGTGACCGGAGGATCAGGGCGGACAGCCGCCGGGCACCGAGCCGAGGGTGACCGTGAGGTCGCCGTTCTGTTCGACGGCAAGCCCGTTCTTGATGGCGACGAAGGAGCCGGCGTGGAAAACGACCTGGGCGCCGTCGAGGACGATCAGGTCGGGAGTGGAGGTGAAATCGCCGCCGGCGGTGATCGAGTTGCTGGCGAAGAAGCTCTGCTGCCCCGCCAGGCTCTTGTTGAACAGGTCGAGGTCGGCGACCGGAACGATACCGACCTGGTAGTCCTCGACCTCCCCATCGGCCGCGACCCCGGTGGGGGAAAGTCCGCCCGCGGTGCTCAAGCGGAAGCGAGCATAGCTGCAACCGAGCACCGCGTTGACGGGCACCGAAAACGAGAGCTGATTGAGACCGGCCGCCAGTGCCGCGCCGCTGAACACCTGCTCGCCGGCGTCGGACCAGTCTCCGTCGATGTTGAAATCCACCCAGGCGTCGAGCAGCCCCGCCTGCGACGCCGTCACGTCGACAGTGGTCTGCGTCGGCAGCACGTTGAGCTGCAACGGCGTGGTGAACACGACGCCGTCCTCGTCGGCACCGTCACCGGTGGCGGTGGCGTTCGGCACGGCGTCGAACTCGCGATCCCAAAGCGTACCGAGGCGCAACGTGCCGTCGCCGCTGTGCGCGGCTCCGTTCGACGCCGCCAGGGTCGGATACTCGCCGGCGGTGGCGTTCAGGGGATCGGGCGCATCACCGTAGTCGCCCACTCTCGGCTGGAGCTCGAGCTCGGCCCTGGTGAGAACTCCAAGCTCGCCAAGGAGATCGTTAAGCAGCGGAATCGGCGGGTCGAATACGCCGACGTAAATCTCTCCGGCGGGTGGCGGCCACTCGGTAATGACCGTCGCGATGCGCGCCGGCACTACGTTGTGGACGGTTATCCCGAAAACCGTGGTTTCGATGTGCAGATCGAAGAAACTGTCGGCGGCGCCACCTGCGGCGAACGGCGGCAGGTCCAGCACGCCCGTCGTGTTGTCGACTTGTTCCTCGATCTCACCCAGCGACTGAGCGCCGGACCACAGGCCGACCGGCACCACGCCAAAGTCGCTGTCTCCCGTCAGGGCCAAGGCCACAAGCTCGATCTGGACCTCCTCGAGCAAATCGGGGGGAGCGTCGTCGTCCTGCGCCGCGCCGAGTGCCGTCTCGAAGGTCACCTCGACCGTGGCCGGACCGCTCGCTTCGACTACGTTGACACCCCCGAACGGACCGATGACCGTGAACTCGCCGCGCACCAAGTCGAATACGTAACCGGTCTGCGCCAGAGCCGGCGCGGTCCATCCGATCGCAAGAACTCCCAGCGCGGCGAAGCCGATGGTCCGAACCCATGGCCGTGAAAGCGTGCCGGCGACACCGGAGGTCGATCCGCCCGAGCCGAAGAAAAAGCGGGTCGCTCGCACCCACGCACTAGGTTGCATTATCTGGTATCCCTTAGAGAGAGCCGAGCAGCTCTTGAGTCAGGCCAACGAGATTCGCCGCCGTCGCAAGAAGTAGAGGCCGCTGGCCAGAAGAGCGCTCAGCATCGCGATCATGCCCCATTCGGGAAGAGTCGGAACGACCATCTGTCGGGTCGCGCTCCAGGTCCCGGCGAAAGCTGTTCCCGGGATCATCCAGGTGCCGCTCAGGTTCTGTGCGCCGGGATCCGAGGAACCATCGAAGCTGACCACGCCCCCCGGCCCGGTAAACGAGAAGGCAACCATCTGACCGGTGACGGTTCCCGCGACGGTGCCGGCGAGAACCGGGATGGCCCCGCACCCTCCCATCATCGTCAGAGGCAGGTTGCCCGACCCCGCCAGGGTTCCGCCGGTCTGCATGAACGTGGCAGGGCCCGTCCACGTGCATCCCAGAGCCGGTAACTGGACCGTGAAGTCCCAGGCACCGTTGAGATCGACCTGGGCTTGGGCAGGACTTCCCATGACGACACCGAAGCAGAGCAAAACAATCAGCTTGCCGATCCAGGAGCGGTTGGACATCGACTCTCCCCTTTTCTTCATAATTGACGTTCTGGCCGTCGGAGTCTATCAAGCCGGAGGCCCGGCTTGTCGACCACCCCTCAGCTCCCCGTGGCCTCGCTCTCTTCGAAGATCCTCCATTGGTCCTCCTCCCGGATCAGGTCGAGCGTTTTTTCGACAACGTCCGAGTAGACGTCGGACCGATAGGTCTGGTTGAAGATCGCCCGCGCCCGGCCGTCGCCGAGATCTTCGATCGCCAGCGAATCGAGGCGGACTTCGATCCTCCGGGGTCTGGTCAAGCGACTTCTTCGCAGCTTCTGCCAGGCGTCGAGGCTCGTGCCGTCGGCAGGGCGGAAGCCGCCAGCGTAGGATTTCAGATACCGGTCGACGTCGCGGTCCGCCCAGGCCGCCGCCCAGTTTTCGACGGCAAGGCGAATCTCGTCTTCCACGGTCGGCGCCGAAACGATCTGGGGTGAGGCGGCCGCTTCCTCTTCCCGCCCGGCATCAGCGCCGACCAGCCGCACCAGCGAGCCGTCCTTCAGTCCCGCCTGGCCGGCGATTACGATGCGGTCGCCCTCGGCCAGCGTATCTCCGACCTGGATGTTGTCGCGATCCTCGAGCCGGGTCTCGACCAACAGCCGCTCGACCCGGTCGCTATCTTCGCCGTCCTCCACGGCATCGACCAGGCGGAATACGAAGATCTGATCGGCGTCATAGATCAGCGCCTTTTTCGGCACCAGCACCGCGTCTTCCTTGACCTCGGTGACCAGCTCCACCGAGACATACATTCCGGGCAGGAGCGTCTCATTTCTCGGAATCGCTACGGTGACCTTCACCGTCCCGCTCTCGGGGTCGACCCGCGGAGCGACGCGCTCGACCGATCCCCGGGGCTCGGCTCGGCGCGCGGCCTGGGTGAAGATCCGTGCCTCGAGCCCGGGCCGGACTCGCCACAGCTCCTTTGCGGGCACATAGACCCGCGCCACGATCGAATCGAAATCGACAATGTCGAAAAGCCCCTGCCCCGGGGTGACCTGATCCCCCACGCTGACGTGTCGTTCGGTTACCGTGCCTCCGATCGGAGCTCGAACCTCGGTGTAGCCAAGCTCGCGCCGGGCGTCCTTCAGCGCCAGCTGAAGCTGCTCGAGCTCATAGGTGGCTTCGGTGTAGGCCTGCTCGCTGATCAGCTGCTGGCCGTGGAGCCTGGTCTGGCGGTCGTATTCGCGCTGAGCCCTGGCGAGCTGGCCTCGAGTGCGCTCGAGAGCGGTCCTGAGCTCGTCGTCTTGAAGTCGAAGGAGCACCTGCCCCTTGCCGACGTCGGCGCCCTCCTCGACCAGGAGATCCACGACCGGGAGCTGACCGGTCGCCTGGGAAACCACCCGGACCTCGCTCTCGGCCTCGAGGTTGGTCGAGAAACGCAGAACCGTCTCGATCCGGCCGCGCCTCAGGCCGACGACTTCGACCGGAACGGCTTCTTCCTGGTTTTCGTCCTCTCCACCCTCCTCGGCCTTGCTGGCGCTCTTGCCCCTGCCTCCCTCATCCGAAGCGGACTGCTCGGTGGCGTCGGATCCACCCGAAGAGCTTTCGGGGCGCGAACAAGCCGCCGTCCCGGTCAGGACGACAACCAGAAGCACCAGGAACACGGACGTCGCCTGACGCTGCTGCTCGAGAAATCTACCCATCCGAAGTTCCTCCCGCCGGTTCGGCGGATCGAAAACCGAACCGAAGTCCGGCGTGTTCTTCTGTTCGGGCGCACTCTACCGCGCTAGTGGTCTGCCGAGCGGTTCTCGCGGCTCTCTGCGCCGTTTCTTGGCCTGGCTTTCGTTGTAGAATCGGAATTCGAAAGTGTTTCGACTGTGGAGGCTGGGATGACGACTAATCGAACGAGTGGAGATGTGGATGAAGTGCGACGGAAGCTCCTGCGCACCTCAATGGTTCTGGGGGGTGCTTTTGCCGCCGGTCAGATCCCCTACAGCCGGCCCCAGGCCAAGAGCTTCTTCGGAGTCCGGTCCGCCTGGGCCCAGCCCTCGGTGATGTTCAACTTCGAGGTGTCGTTCGACGTGTCCGGGCAAGGGGGGCCGGGGACAGTCTGCCAGAACGCGATCATCGACAACATCAAGGTGCAGGTGACCCCGGTGCCGCCGGTTGGAACGTTGATGCGCTGCGCGCCGACCACTGACGACCCGGCGAACCCGACTCTCATCATGACCACTTCGACCACCGCGCCCACGGACGCCGCCGGCTGCGTCAGGTTCGCGAAGATCGACTTGACCGGCAACGTCCCCAACCCGCCGCTGGCGATCGGCTCGATCCTGACCATGACCGTGACCTTCGACGATCAGGCGACCTTCGGCAGCTCGTTCGGCGTCACCAAGCTGACCGTCGTCGCGGCCTGTTAGCAGCGATACGGAGCGGACCCTACTGCCCTGCCGGCTGGCGCAGCCGGGGCGCCAGGCTCTCGAAGAACTGGGAAGGGAGGTTGAAGGACAGCTCCACCGTACTCCCGGTTTGTCCCAGCTCGAATGTTTCGAGCATCGCCTGCAACTCGGGCTGTGAGGCGACCTGCAGACGGGCCGTCACCAGGAACCCGCCGAGGACGGCGCGCAGGTCCGCGGCCGCCTCGTCGTCGCGCGCCTCCACGCGTAGGCTGCCCACGACACCTTCATTGACGCGTCCTGAGGCCGAGAAAAACTGAATCTCCGGAATCTGAGTCGAGACGCCGTCGAACAGATTCGCCCGGGAGGCCAGGACGTCGAAGCTGCCGACGGCCCAGGCGTTCGTTCCGCCCGCCACGCCGGCGATTCGCTTCATCATCTCCGCATTCGCGGTCACGTTGCTCTCTCCGAGGTGGCTGTCGATCGCGCTGCGCACCGCGCTGCCGTCACCAAGTGCCATCAGGTCGGGAGCAAGAAACGCCAGGGCGCGAGTTCTATCGTCATCCTTCCCAGTTATGAGGCGGAGCTCCCGGTAAGTTTCTGGGACGCCGCCGTGCTCGCGAGCGAACGACTCGACGCGGGCGCTGTCGAAGCGCCCCTTGAGGATGACGACCGCCTCACTCTCTCCGCCGCGCGATAGCATGCCGGCCACGACGTAGTCTACGTCGGTCTCGAGGTTGATGCCGGTCTCCTCCTGGAAGTGCGTTGGCTCGTTGCGCCGATCGGGCCGAAGCTCCTGAAGCCGTTGCCTGAGGTCGGACCCCATGAGGTCTTTTAGGTTGGCGTAGGCCACCACGGCCGCCTCGGCCGGCAGGTACTGCAATTCGGCGAGCCCCGCAGCCTGGGTGGAGGCCGCAACCGTTGAGCTCGTGCAGAACCCGGCGACTAGGAGCCCGGCGGAGCCGAGCAAGCACCGAAGCGTCTTGGACCGGTACGGTCGGGAGGAATCAATCTGGTGTCGCATTGGGTGCGCAGGACGGTATCCGAGGATCTCCTCGCGCCGCCCAGCAGTTTGGTAGCTGCCGGGCGGCCGAGGCTTCCAACGGGTAGAACCGTTGTTTGTTTCCCTTATGGAATGACGATGTCTCCCGTGATGCCCACGTACTCGGCACAGTCGAGGCAGTCAGGATCCGCATAGCTTGGAACATCGATGGCAAGCACCGCCGGGTTCGCGAGGCCGACCAGGCTGCCCAGATCCAATCCCAGGGCCTCGAAGATCCTTACGATCTCCTGGATATTCTCCTGGATCGTAGACACGGGGCCGGAGGCGCCGGCCTCGGTCAACAATGCCGGACCGCTGCCGAGATCGAAGAGTCCGGAGCATTCAAAGCCCATGGAATCGCTCACTCCGGTCACGGTGCGAACGATCTGTGAGCTGCCCGGAGTGCTCATGCCCAGAGTAAATTCGGATGCCAGTTTTAGGTCGAAACAGGCGTCGGACCACTTG
>CALZIK010000006.1 GCA_945787635.1 Thermoanaerobaculia bacterium
CTCGGCATTGCGCACCAGGTAGCCGCGAAAAGCGGAGTCGATCGCGGCGCGCAGGGACGCCTTGCTCGTGGGAGCTTGCAGTCCGGCGGTTTCCCAGCTCAGCAGGTTTCCTGCGCCGGAGCCGGGAATCAAGGGAGCGACCGGAGTGATCGAGACCCAACGACCGCTGCGCAGATCCAGACGGCCGCCGTCGAGCGGCGCCTGAAGCGCCGCGAGCTCGGCCCCGGCCTGGACGAGCGATGCGGTCGGCAGCTCGACCGGAGACAGGTACGCAGTCTCGATATCGAATTCCTCGAGCCGGAACTCTTTGTCGCGCAGGCTGGAGGGGCCCGGGGCCACGACCGCGCCCGCCTGACTCGCGATGACCAGACCGACAAGCAGCAACCGCGCCGTGACTTGATTCATTCTGCCGATGTTTTCGTGCCGCATACCTCGAGTCTCCTCTCGCTCCGTCAGATACAAATCCTCGCGAGTCGAGCTACTCGCTCGCCCCGGCAGACACTTCCTCTGTCGTCTTTCCCTTCAAACTCTCTTTCGTGATCTGACGCAACATACCGAATGCGAGCGTCATCGCGCAACCTTGACCAAGTCTCGGACGCCCGCTATTGTCGTGCGCGCCATGAAAAGACCTTATTTGTCGCTCGTTGTTGCCGCCGCTCTGCTTGTTCTGACGCCTTTTTCAAACGTTCACGCTCAAGACTCGGAAGCGGACCTGCGGAGCGAGATCGAGCAACTCAAGAAAGGTCAGGAGAAGCTCGGCAAAGAGATCCAGGAGATCCGCAAGCTTCTCCAGGCCCGAGCCGCGGCGGCGCCTTCGGGCCCCAACGTCGAAGGAACGGTCTTCGACCTCGGCGACAATCCGGTAAAGGGCGAGAGCACGGCGAAACTCACTCTCGTCGAGTTCACCGACTATCAGTGACCGTACTGCTCCCGGCACGTCCGTGAGACGGCCCCGCAGATCGCCAAAGAATACATCGACACCGGCAAGATCCGCTACGTGACGCTCGATCTGCCTCTCGAGCGAATGCACCGGCTGGCTTTCAAGGCCGCCGAAGCCACCCACTGCGCCGGTGACCAGGGGCGGTACTGGGAAATGCACGACCGTTTGTTCGAGAACCAGAAGGCTTTCGAGCCGTGGAGCGCGCACGCCGAGGCACTCGGTCTAGACGTCGCGACGTTCGACGGCTGCATGTCCGAAGGTACCCATGCCGCCGCGATTCGGCGGGACATGGCCGAAGCCGGTAAGGCCGGCGCCCGAGGCACGCCCAGCTTCGTCCTGGGACTCACCGACCCCTCGGATCCGACCAAGGTGAAGGGCTTGAGCTTTATCCGCGGGGCACAGCCTTTCCCGGCGTTCAAGTCCGCGATCGAAGCAGCCTTGGCATCCGCCGGCGACTAGGCGTGATTCTCCGCCACTAGCGGTCGAGCTCCGTTTCGAGGGTCTTCAGATCTGCGCGGCACCGACAGTGACCGTGCGGCCGGCGGCGCGCACGCGCTACGATACCATCGCCGCTCACGGCCTTCTTTCTGCGATTCGTAAATGAACGCCTCGATCGAGCTGGTCAATCTCCGCAAGGCCTACGGGAAGTTTCTCGCCGTCAACGACCTGTCGCTGACGGTTCCGGCCGGCACCGTCTTCGGCCTCCTGGGACCCAACGGCGCCGGCAAGACCACCACCATCAGGATGATGATGGACATCATCGCTCCGGACAGCGGCGAAGTTCGCTTCTCCAGCCGGCCGAGAACGCGAGCCGATCTCGAGCGCGTCGGCTACCTGCCCGAGGAGCGCGGCCTCTACCGCAAGATGACGGTCTTCGATCACCTGGTGTTCCTCGGAGAGCTTCACGGCGTCGCCCGGCGCGCGAGCGCTCCGGAGATCACGGACTGGCTCGACCGCGTCGGTCTGGCGGACGCGGGCAAGAAGAAGATCGAAGAGCTCTCGAAGGGCATGCAGCAGAAGGTCCAGCTCATCGGAACGCTCCTGCACGACCCGGAGATCGTCATCCTCGACGAGCCATTCTCGGGGCTCGACCCGATCAACCAGGGACTCTTCAAGGACGTTCTGGCCGAATACCGCCGACGGGGCAAGACCATCCTGTTCTCGACTCACGTCATGGAGCAGGCCGAGAAACTCTGCGACGCGCTGGCGCTGATCTCGGGCGGCAAGGTAATTCTCTCGGGTGGCATGCAAGAGATCAAGAATCGCTACGGCGGGCTGGCCTATCGGTTGGTGGCCTCGGGCGATCTCGACGGCCTCGCCGAGGTCGAAGGGATCGAGAGCTCTGGGCTCCACGATGGCTACGCCCGCATGCTCCTGAGCGAGAACACCGACCCAGCCGAGCTGCTCAGAAGGTTGGTGGAAGCCTACGATGTCCAGGAGTTTCGATCCGACGCGCCAACCCTAGAGGAGATCTTCATCGCCGCCGTCGGGGAAGCCACCGCTGGCGAAGCGACGGGGTTTCAGCCATGAATGGCGTCACGATTATCGCCAAGCGCGAGTACATGGCGCGGATCAAGAGTAAAGCGTTCTGGCTCGGCACAGTGGCAATACCCGTCCTGATGGCTGCCTGGGCGATCCTGCCGTCGTTGATCCTTTCGAAAACCAAAGCCGAGCAACGGCTCGCCGTGGTCGATCGCACAGAGACACTGTCGCAAGGGCTCGCCGATCAGCTCGGCGGTCTCGCCGAGCGCACCAGCAATCGGGTCGCCTTCGAGATCGTCGACATCGACACGTCACTGCCCGACGATCAGCTGCGCGTCGATCTCGACCGACGCGTACTCGACGAAGAGATCAACGCTTGGGTGTGGATCGGCGCCGACGCGCTCGAGTCGGGCACGGTCGAGTACCACGCCGAGAGTCTTTCGAACTTCATCACCCAGAGCGCCCTCGAGCGTGCTCTGTCGCGCGTGGCGCGGCGCGAGCGCTTCTCGCGCGCCGGCTACGACGCGGCGGCGATCGAGGAGCTCAGCGACTCGATCAACCTCGAGACCGTCAAGGTGAGCGAAGATGGCAGCCAGGAGGAGGGCGGATTCGGTGGCTTCGCGCTCGCCGTGGGCCTCTTCATCATCCTCTACACGACAACGCTCATCTATGGCCAACAGGTCATGCTGGGCGTTCTCGACGAAAAGAGCTCACGAGTGGTCGAGGTGCTGGCGTCTTCGGTCACGCCCTTTGAGCTTCTCACCGGCAAGCTTGCGGGCATCGGGATGATTGGGCTCACGCAGCTCTCGATCTGGCTTCTGACCGCGATCCTCCTGACCGCGCCCGGCCTGGTCGCAGCGGTTTCTTTCATCCCGACCGGAGTCAATCTACCCACCATCAGCCTTGCCATCGGGGTTCATTTCATTCTCCTCTTCCTTCTCGGCTACTTCCTCTACTCGTCGTTCTACGCCATGGTCGGCTCGGCTTTCAACAACCCCCAGGAGGCTCAGCAGCTGGCGAGCCTGGCGGTGATCTTCATCGTCTTGCCCTGGTTCTTTTTCATGCCGGTCCTCAACGACCCCGATTCGACCCTGGCCGTGGTGACGTCCTTGATCCCGCCGTTCACTCCTTCGCTCATGATGCTTCGAATCGCCACCAAGGCGCCGCCCCTGTGGCAAGTCCTTCTCGGCTATGTGCTCACCACGGGAACCTGTTTCGGCATGCTCTGGCTCTCCTCGCGCGTCTATCGCGTCGGCATCCTGATGTACGGCAAGAAGCCGACCTTCAAAGAGCTCTGGCGCTGGATCCGCTACGCGTAACCGCAGCCTGTAGCTCGATATCGACCGCGACACGCGAGTCCAAGACGGCGAGGCCGGCGTCTGCGCCCGCCTCCACCTCTCTTTGGCCCCGCCAACGGCGCGTGGCGCAGTCTTCCCCACACTTTCGCGGCTGAAGGGCCGCCGCGTGCCTCGTACGAGCGAGGTCCGCCGAGCGAGACGAGGCGCCGGCGACCCACTATCGCCGCTCAAACATCAGATTCGGTCGACAGAGACGTCGACCGCTACAAATCCGAACATCAGATTCGGTCGACACGGAGGTCGACCGCGACACGCGAGTCCAAGACAGCGAGGCCGGCGTCTGTGCCGGCCTCCACCTCTCTTTGACCCCTACCCCCACGGCGCGTGGCGCAGTCTTCCCCTCACGTTTCGCGGCTGAAGGGCCGACGCGTGCCTCGTACGAGCGAGGTCCGCCGAGCGAGACGAGGCGCCGGCGACCCACTATCGCCGCTCAAACATCAGATTCGGTCGACAGAGACGTCGACCGCTACAAATCCAAACATCAGATTCGGTCGACAGAGACCTCGACCGCTACAAATCCGAACATCAGATTCGGTCGACAGAGACCTCGACCGCCACAGGCCAAGACGTCGCTTTAGGCCCCACGCGTTAGAATCACCTGACTTTTCGCAAAGGAGGCCTCCTTGCAATTCGTAAGCTTCTTCGGCTTGATCGTGCTTCTCGGGCTCGCTTGGGCGATCTCCGAGCACCGTAGCCAGGTCCGGTTGCGCACAGTTGCCTGGGGACTCGGGCTGCAGTTCCTGTTCGCGGTGATCATCCTGCGAGGCGACGCCTGGAGCTTCGCGGGCATGGCCGTCCTCGGAACGCTGATCGCGTTCTATCTGTTGAGTCGCTCCGGCGACGGAATTCAATGGGGCCACCTCGCGGCATCCCTGGTGCTCGTGACCGCCGTTGCGACGACCTTCGCGCGCTTCGTTCCCGGCGCCTTGGGCTGGCTGATGGCCGCGACCGTCGCGATCCTCCTGGTCAACGGTCGATGGGGCTTCGCGCCCAAGCTGCAACCGTTGCTCTCGACGTTCTTCGTCGCGGCCGGGGTCGGCTACCTGGTTGCCAACGACCTCAACGGCGAGGTCATCTTCGCCGGGTTGAGCGGTTCGGTTTCGGATTTTCTGAATCTCTCCGACTACGGCGCGCGCTTTCTGTTCGGGAACCTCGCCGATCCCGCCTACTACGGCGCCGACGGCGGCTGGAAGGGTTTCGGTTTTCTCTTCGCCTTCAAGGTGCTACCGACCATCATCTTCTTCGGCGGCTTCATGTCGGTTCTCTACTACATGGGCATCATCCAGAAGGTCGTCGAAGCGATGGCGCATTTCATGCGATGGACCATGGGAACCAGCGGCGCCGAGACCCTGTCCTGCTCAGCCAATATCTTCGTCGGCCAAACCGAAGCACCGCTCCTGATTCGCCCCTTCCTGCAAGGCATGACCCAGTCCGAGCTCTTGACGGTCATGGTCGGCGGCTTCGCCACGATCGCCGGCGGTGTCCTCGCCGGCTATATCGCCTTTGGAGTACCCGCGGGCCATCTGATCGCCGCCAGCGTCATGTCGGCGCCCGCGGCACTGGTCATCGGCAAGATCATCTACCCCGAGACCGAGCATTCCGAGACCGCCGGCGATGTCGGAATGCCGGAGATCGAGACCGGCGGCAATCTGATCGAAGCCGCGTCGAACGGCATCACCGACGGGCTGAAGCTGGCGGTCAACGTCGGCGCCATGCTGCTCGGCTTCATCGCCCTCATCGCGGTCGTTGACGTGATCCTCAACTGGCTAGACTCGATCATCGACGGCGGGCTACTCGAGGGCGCGATCGTCACCTACTCGAGCGGTGGGCTCTCACCGGTGACCCAAGAGTTCACCGGCTACTTCCCGGGCTCACTGCAGACGCTCTTCGGCACTCTCCTGCGGCCGCTGGCCTTTCTCATGGGCGTACCGTGGGCGGACTCCACCCAGGTCGGCAACCTCCTCGGCATCAAGCTCTCGCTCAACGAGTTCGTCGCCTACGGCCAGCTCGGCAACTACATCGCCGAAGAAGCCATTTCCCCGCGGGCCAAGATCATCTCGACCTACGCCCTGTGCGGTTTCGCCAATTTCTCTTCGATCGGCATCCAGATCGGTGGCATCTCGGCGATCGCCCCCAGCCGCCGGCCGGATCTCGCTCGGGTCGGCCTGAAAGCGATGATCGGTGGCGCGATCGCGTCGTGGATTACCGCAACCCTGGCCGGCATGCTGATCGGTACCTAGAGAGAGCCTGAGAGCGTAGCCGGGCCGCAGGCGTTTACCGGCTCGAGCCGCGCATCGAGCTTCCCGCCCTTTTTCTTCTTCGAAACAGCCGCGCCCGAGGCGACTCGGCGGGGGCTTGCGCTCGATCCCGCCGCGCGACTTTGTTCTTGCCGCGCTCCAACGCCCGGCGCAGGTGGCGTGCGAGCGCAATGCTCACCGCGGTGCCCTCGGCCTCGGCCAGCGCCCGCCAACGCCGGGGCGACGGCACCAGCAACCGGGCGATGTAGCCGGCTCGATCGAGCCAGCCGGAATGCATCCGGGCGCCCGAAAGCAACGCTCTGCGATCCTCACGGTCCAGCAGTCCGGCTTCGACGCTGGCCCACACCGCCGGAGACAACTGGCCGCTTCCAGGCCCGGTCTCGTCGGTGAACAGACGAGCCACGACGTTCTGATTCTCCTCGTACTCCGGTTCGAGATCGGCCAGCCGAAGCCACCTGGCCAGCTCGGCATCTTCGCGTCTCGCCCGAACCGCCAGCGCAAAGTCCAGCCAATGTCGCAGGTCCACCCTTTGATCGTGGTGGAGAATATGAGCGAGCTGAAGCACGGCGTCCGCTGCGGCCGACGGCGCATCAAACGAGCAGCCCGCGACCTCGAGTCGCTCGCAGGTGGCGAAAACCTCCTCGATGAGCTCAGAACGCCGACCGATGACCTCGTAGAGATCGAAATGAAGCTCGAGCCCGGCGCCGAGCTCCGGATGGCGCAGGGTGAGATGGTAGGTCGCGTTCTCCCCCACCGTCTCGAAGCCGGAGGCGGTGGCCACCCGCACGAGCGCCTCGAGATCAGCCTGGCGGCACAAGAGATCCAGATCCACCATGACCCGAAGACCGGGGTCCTGGTAATACCGCGCGATCGAGGCCGGCCCCTTAAGAACGACGAGCTCGATGCCGGCACCGCGCGCGGTGTCGAGAAGCTCCGCCGTGGTCTCGAGAAGCGAGAGATTGAAGACCTGGTTGCCGAAATACTGCTTCTCCCACGTTTCGCGAATCGCGGCGGGCACGGTCAGCTGGCCACGCTCGACCAGCTCGTAGAGGAGCGGCTCGAGATTGTGTTGCTGCGCGGCCACGGCGACGGCGGCCCACTCCTCGCCACTCAGGCCATTGCCGGGTCTCCCGACATGTTGCGATCGACCTCCGTGTCGATCAATCTGCGCTGCAAAGTCTGGCGCCGTCTCGGCTAACCACTCGCCAACGGCCGCCCGCAGCCATTGCACCGCGTCAGCCTCGAGCGTCATAAAAAGACTCCTTCCGGGCAGCGCGTCGACGCTCTCAAGGGTAGAGCGCTTCGATCTCGCGCGCGTACTTCGAGAGAACGACCCGGCGCTTCAGCTTCATGGTGGGCGTGAGCTCGCCCCCCTCGACCGTGAACTGCTCGGCAAGAAGGCGGATTCGCTTGATCGACTGCACCCGGGACAGGGTCGCGTTGACCGTGGTTTCCACCTGCTCCTCGATCCAGCGGGTGAAGATCGCGCACTGAACGGCTGCGGCGACGTCGGCCGCCGGCGAGCCCGCTGCGGCCGCCGCCTGGAGCAAGCGCTCTGGATCGAGTGACAACAGCGCGGTCAAGTAGTTACGCTGGTCGCCGATCACGGTCGCGGCCGCAACGCAGGGAATCGACTTGAGCTGCGCCTCGATCGGCGCGGGCGCGATGTTCTTGCCCCCGGAGGTGATGATCAGCTCTTTTTTGCGGTCGGTGATCTTGACGAAGCCGTCCGCGTCGAGATCTCCGATGTCTCCCGAGTGGACCCAGCCATCCTCATCGAGCGTCTCGCGAGTCGCGGCTTCGTCTTTGTAGTAGCCCTTGAAAACGTGGGGCCCTCGCATCAGGATCTCGCCGTCGGCGGCGATCCTGAGCTCGGCTCCCGGGAACGCGAAGCCGGCGCGACCGGTCCGAAACCTGTCCGGGCGCGAAAGCGTTCCCGGCCCGCTGACCTCGCTCATGCCGTAGACCTCGAGGATCGGTATCCCGAGAGACAGAAAGAACTCGAGCGTGTCGAGGGTGATCGGAGCCGCCGAGCAGGCGCAGATTCGAGCGCGATCGAAGCCGATCTTGGCACGGACCTTGGAGAAGACCAGCTTGTCAGCAAGGCCATACAACGCCGGCGGGCTCTCGCCGCGCTGGGCGGCGTACCCGCCCTTGAGGCCCTTCTCGCGGGCCCAGACGGCGATCCTCTTTTTCAGGCCCTTGGACTCGGCTCCGGCGGCCGCGACCGCGGCCTGGAACTTCTCCCACACTCGCGGCACGCCGAAGAAGACGTGGGGGCGGACTTCGCGCAGGTTATCCGGCAGCTTCTCGAGACTCTCGGCGAACCAGGTGGAGGCTCCGGCTCGCATCGGGCCGTGGAGCGAGATCATCTGTTCGGCGATGTGAGAAAGCGGAAGGTAGCTGATAAACCGATCGCTCGCCTCGATCCCGAGCGCGTCCACCACGGCTTGAGCCGTCCAGATCAGGTTGTGATGGGACAGCATCACCGCCTTCGGGGGACCGGTCGTGCCCGAGGTGTAGATCAAGGTGGCGAGGTCGTCCGGTGCCTGTGCGTCGATCCGCGCCTCGAGCCGGGACTCCGCCACGCCGTCGCCCATCGACAACAGCTCAGACCAGCTGACAACTCCGTCGGAGTCGCTCTCTCCGTCGAGCAGCACGATGGCTCGCAGGTCCGGCAGGCGGTCCCGGATCGCGAGGAACTTGTCCAGCTGCTCGGCGTTCTCGACCACGCCCACAGCCGCTTCAGAATGCTCCGCGACGTAGTGGCACTGCTCGGGAGGCGAGGTCGTGTAAATGCCGGCGGGCATTCCCCCCGCCGCGATCGCGGCGAGATCGGAGATCACCCACTCGGGGCGGTTGAAACCGAGAATCGCGATCGCCTGGCCGGGCCGGTGCCCGAGCGCCATGAAGCCACGTGCGGCGCGGCTCACCGCACGATGAAACTCGGCCCAGGACGTCTGATGCCAGGCGCCGTCGCGCTTGGCAGCGAGCGCGGGGGCCTCGCCCCGGCTCCGGGCGATCTCAGCGAACAGCCTCGGTACGGTCGTCTTCACGACGTGGCCTCCTTTGGTCGAGTCGGCCTAGTTTACCCGGAGCTCTCGCGATCGCTCAAAACCGCCAGGTACTCGGCCCACGCGCCGACCTCCTCGCGATTCACCTTGGCCATCACCCGCGCGACCTGGGCGATGTGGCCGAGATCGTGGGTCACCCAGGTAGCCAACAACTCGCCGAGCGTGACCGCTCCCAGGGCGGGATGCCGGCCGGCCAGGTCGAGCTGGTCCGCTGCGAGGTCGAGCGCTCGCAAAGCAGCGACATTCTCGGCGCGCAGGCGCCGAAACTCATCCAGCAGATCGGCGATCGTCTTGCCGCGGCTATCTTCGAATTGCGCAAACCGGTCAAAAGGCTCGAAAGGTTTAGACGGGCCGTGCTCGAGAATCCGCCGAGTGCGCTCCATCCAGTCGGTGCGCTCGCCGTGGACCAGGTGACCGACGATGTCGAACGGGCTCCAGGTCTCCGGGCCCTCGTCAGCCTCGATCCAGGTCGCGTCGAGGTCGCGAAGCAGGGTGTCGAGAACCGTCGGCGTGCGCTCGAGGACCTGAAAACCGCGCTCGAGGTCAAAGGACATCGGAAAAAGATATCACCGCTTGGATCGTAGCGGTCGAC
>CALZIK010000007.1 GCA_945787635.1 Thermoanaerobaculia bacterium
ATCCGATCTCTCGCATTCTCCAAACCGCTCCAGGGCTTGGTCCGATTCGCATCGGCGTGGGACGGCCGCGGACAGCGTGTGCTGCTCTACGGCGGCAAGAAGTACGAAGGCGCTGAGCAGGTCCCGCTCGGGGATCTTTGAGCTTGGGACGGGGCCCGCTGGGAGCGACTCGACGGCTGATCAGCCGGAGGTCCTACACGAACTCGAGGCGCTTCTCGGGTACGAGGAATGCGACTCCCAAGGCGATGTAAGCGATGGGGAAGAAGAGCAGACCGAAAAACGACAGGATCACCGTCACCTCGCAGAGTCCCGTCGCCAGACTAAACGCCGCGAACGCCAGCAGAGGCAGTCCGAATCGGCGTCCCTGAAGAAGCAGCATGATCCCGAGGATCGCATCGATGATGCCGAACACGCCGATGCAGACGATCCAGAAGATCGTGGTCACGACCTCGGCACCCGCGGTGGACTCCGAGCCGACGATGGTGAAAAACGACTGGAGCGCAAACGACCCGCCGTAGTTGACCACCGTCCAGGCGATGGTCAGAGCGATGATGACGTCGAGGCCGCGGTAACTGTACCGTTCGTAGAGCATGCGCTTCAGCTCGACGAGCACGTAGATCATCACCGCCCCGAAGATCAGCAGCAGAAAGTCCGAGGCAAAGAGACCGGCCCTGAGCCGGTTCACCTCGAGGTCGAATCCAGCTTGCTCGAGGCCGGCCGCGATGAAGGCGGTGGGCATGAGCCCAGCCGCAGCGATGGCGGCCCAACCAGCGACCAGGAATCGATTGTCATTCATCTTCCTCCTGCCTTTCCTCAACGTTGGCCTCGACGTCTGTCGCATCGGTGTGCGTCAGCAGATCTCCTGGCTGACACTCGAGTTCTCGGCAGATCGCGTCCAGGGTCGCGAACCGGATGCCTCTCACCTTGCCCGTCTTGAGAAGCGAGAGATTGGTGATGGAGATGCCGACGCGGCCCGATAGCTCGGTGAGCGTCATCTTGCGCTTCACCAGCATTAGGTCCAGATTTACCGTGATTGCCATCTCGAGCGTCTCTCTATATTTATGTACGCCGTAACAGATTTTATGTTTCACGTAAAATCTGTGTCAAGTGGGTTGAGTGGGAGGTGCGATCGCCGGCGAAGAGCCCGGGGGCGTAGAATTCCAAGGGTGAAGGACGACTCGAGGAGACCTGAGGCTTCTGACGACCGCGAGATCGAGCGAGAGATCCGGTCGCAGCGCAAGTTCTCGATAGCTGAGGCGATCGGGCGTGAGGGCGCCGACCTCATGAAGGGCGCTTCGCCGGTAACCCGCCGTCGCCAAGCGGAGCTCGAGGTCGAGCAATACTTGGAAGAGCATCTCGAGGACTCCGAAGGCGCGCTGCGCATCGTTCTCGTGCGCCGCGTTCGCGAGAGCGAGATTCTCCTGGAGAGCCGCTACAGCGAGGCGCTCGAGGCCCTGAGGCGGATTGCCGAACAGGTCGTGACCTCCGAGTCCCGCTTGCGCCAGCTGGTTCGAGCGGTCGACGCCGAGTGGGGCCGGATCTACTCCGAGCAGCCGTTCTTTGAGCTCGAGGGACGAGCTGCCCACTGCGACGACCCGTACACACTCTCCTCGGTGAGGGAGGCGCTCGCTCGATTGCTCGAAGTACTAGAGCCACCGCGAGGCAGTTAGAGCGCTCGTCGAGAAGAGGTGCCTGGCCCGCAAGATGCGAGCTGACCTCTCCGTGGAGGTGCAACCCGTTTCTTGGGGAGCCGGGCCGCCGGTGGGCAGAGCCG
Source organism: Thermoanaerobaculia bacterium (assembly GCA_945787635.1). Lineage (GTDB taxonomy): Bacteria > Acidobacteriota > Thermoanaerobaculia > Multivoradales > JAHEKO01 > CALZIK01. The sequence goes on from CALZIK010000007.1 coordinate 1,775, forward strand.
ACGGTTCGACCTTCTTTAGTCCCTAGCTCGTGGCCGGCGTGCTCCACAAGTTCGTGTCGGGGCGGCTGGAGGAAAGAGCGCGTTAGCGGAAAGGTGGGTGCGCGGCTGTCGAGCGTGAGCCCCTGTTGCGGGAGGCTACTCCAGGTGCACCGACACGGTCCCACCGACTGCCTCGATGTGATGCCGCCACTCCCGCTGGGCCGCGCCGAGATGGAGCAGATAGCGTCCGGTGGAAAGCCTGCCGAGGGCCAGCTCACCGGTGTCCGAGAACCTCATCGCCGCCGATACGCCGGATAGATACGGCGCGATCTCGAAACCATCCGCCGAGTAGAGGCCGAGATAGTCGACCGCCTCTTCAGTCCCATTCCGAACCTCCTCTCGTTTGGCTCAACCTTGAGCTGAATCTAGTAAACGTCTTCTCCGTGTCCCCAAACACGACTTTTCTGACGGTTCTCGCCTATCGGTTCCAGGCCAATGCGTCGGCCAAAGTGCCGTGAATGGCGCGGGGAGGCAACGAGGTCGCGTGCCATGGGAATCTCGCCTCTACTCTGGAGGGGGCCGAGCGCTGGGCACCGAGCTTCAGATCGTTGCCGGCTGACATCGCCGGCGAGGTGCCCGGGAAAAAAGGGCACCCCGCCGGCGAGGTGTCTCGGTCTTCTACTTGGCCTTGAATGCCTTGAAGCTGGCATCGGGTTCGAGGCTGTAGTCCTCGGGCACGTCCCGCTCAACGAGCTTGACGCCCTTTTCGGGCTCCAGCTCCACCGATACGACATCCAGCGGTGTCGGCCGGAAGGACGCAATAGGTTGGCCTTTGGCATCGGTTGCGATCATGATCTTCATTGGGTTGCTCCTCTTGTGTCGTTGGTTATCGTTTGGTTCCGGTTCCGAGGTTCCGTCAGTCCATCTGCTCGGCGTAGAAGCGGAAGGCCATCGCGCCTCCGCCCAAGACTCGCAGCCGAACCTGGTACCGCCTCGGGCTTCGGCGCACCGTGACGTGCTCGATCCTCAGCTCGGAGTTGCCTGACGTCGGTCCAACCACGACTGCGTCGTGACTGGAAAGCGCCGAGCCCGAAATGTTCCACGTTCCGGTGGTGTTCCCGTTCTGGGTTACGGTTCCTGTCGTCCATGCCATTTCCTGTCCCTCCTTTGTTTGCGCCAGGCCCTTCGCGGACTCGGCCAATTTGGTTACTCCCACTAGGACGGGCGGCACAGCCCGAGTGTCTCACCTGCGAGCCGCAAAAGACTCCTCGACCGCGTCAAGACGGGCGACACGCCCGCCGGCCGCAAAGAGCAAACGGATCGTGCTTCGTGCTCAAGAGGCCAGGAAGGGATCGCGGGCGCATGCATTTTGCCCCGGCAAGCGACTTCGCCGGTCTCTATCTCCCAGCCTCAACCGCTTCACGGCGATCGGGCAACGGATCATGTACCGGCCGAGGCGCACCGCGTCCTTGCGCTCCTCGACCCGCACCGCTCCGTGGGCCGAGAAGCCGCTGCGGGGGCAGGTTCGGTGGTTGTCGACGATCGCCTCGGTGACGAGGTCCTTCTCCAACAGCATCCGCAGCACCTCGGCACGGAACAGACGTTCCACGTGCGGGGAGTCGAACCAGGCAAGCGGCCGGAAGGTGCCGTCGGAAAAAGAGCTACCGTCCGTCAGCGTTATTTCAAGGACTTGTGAAGATCAAAGTCGATCCGGGAGGGGTTCCAATTCTCTCCCGTTAGGGTGACCCAAAGGGATCACTTGGAACCCGGCCTGCGGCCGCAGACTTTCCCGCGGGAAAATCCCGAAGCTTCCGAGTCTTCTTAGCGGGCGCCCCCGCCCACGCGGGATTGGTCTTTGGCCTCAGCCAGAGCGACTGCCGACCTGTCGGCGTTGGCCTTGTAGTAGCCCACGAATCGATTGGTCTCATGGGAGTCGTAGGCTTCGAGGTTCCGCGCCCAGCGGTAGCCGATGGTCTGGTAGAAGAGCCCGACCGAGACCTGTACCGAGTTGACGCCCTCCGGGAGCGAGACCCGATACCGAATGCTGTCGCCACCCGCGTCGAAATCGTCGTCGTCGGATGCGGCTCCACGGACGGCGATGGCAGCCTCGGTTGTCGACTTGTCGAAGCCCTCGGGCAGCAGGCGGTTGTCCTTGGCGTAGGCGACGCCCGCCAGAAGTGAGGTCGTCACCTCGTTTTTGTAGTCGTGGATGATCGGCTCGTAGATCTGCACCTGATCGGCGCTGGTGATCTCTTCATAGTGGGGCTCGTAGGTTTGGGGATCGGCGTCGTTGTCGTTGCCCGCGATCGAGCCGTCGGGACCGAGCGCTCCGGACTCGAAGACCGTCAGGCCGCTCTCATCACGGACCGTTACGTGCAGCCAAGCGCGGCGCGACGGATAGGCAGTCGGCAGCTTGTGACCAGCCAGGTTGGTGACGCTGATGTCGATGAGTGCTTCGGAGTCCGACACCTGAAGGCCGGTGACCTCGATGCGGGCAGCACTCGATTGCAGATGAACCAGCGTTGCCTGGGCGGATTGTTCGAGTTCCGCGACCGGCGTCGTCACCCCGAGCTCGTCCCGGTACTTGTTGAGTATCTGAAGCATGAAGGCGTTGCCGCCGCGGAAGACATGGCGCGAGACGTTGTCTCGGGGCTCACCCAGAACCGAGGCAATCGGGACGGGCACGTCCACCTCGGGCATATGACAATCCTGGCAGCTCTGCGTGCCTTCGTAAGCGCTGTGCTTCCATTCGAGATAGGGCACCTGCTCGGGGAAATCGCCGATGACTTGGCCCTCGCCATCCGTCGCGGGTGTGAACAGCGTGTGGCAGGTGGCGCAGAGCTCCGAGCGCTGGATGTGCAGCCCTTCGGCCGGCAAAAGTGCCGATGCTGAGTGCATGACCCTCTGGAGCCCGGGAGCGATTTCGTACGGCCCGTAGACTTTGCCTTGCTCCGGCAGGGACGGCTCGATGAGGTAGCCACCGTCGAAGCTCGTGTGTTCGCCCAGGTTCTCCGCCGAGATCTGGTGACACACCGTGCAGGACACGCCGTCGGCGCCGAGCTGCTGCTCTTGGGGCGTGAAGCCGCCCTCGAGATAGCGGAGGATCTCGCCGGACCGTTCGTTCGCTACTGCCTGGGTTCGAAACATGGGCATGTGGCAGACCGAGCAGGTGTCTTCGATCATCGCCTGCAAGTGCGGGCGATCTGCGATCTCGCGGCGCACGGCCGCTTGCCAATACGGGTCCTTGGCGGATTGTGCCATCAGGGACGCGCGCCAGGTATGGCCGATCGAAAGGGTCTCTCCCCCGGCGTCGACCATGTTGCTGTGGCAGCCGATGCATTGGTCGGAGGTGACGAAAGTGGGCTGGGGTCCATCCGGTGTGACCGCGGGAGCCGCCGGCGAAGCTGCGGTGGCCAGCGCAATAGAAAACGCGGTCATCATCCCGAGTTTCATCAGCCGCTTACCAGCCATCGAAAAACCCTCCGTCGAACCAGTCCCACAGCAGATACGTGACGAGTTGCGCATCCCGCCCCGCGGTCTCAGTCACCGGAACGCGTATTCCCAGGTTGAAGAGTATGTGCTGGCGTGTATTGAGTGCCACCTGGCACTGCGGCACGAGATCGATCTTTGTCTTGGCGCCAGAGGCCAGGTCCCGGACCGAGAGCACCTCGAGCATCGGTGACCAGGCGCGGCCAAACTCGCCGCCGCTCGTCCAGGTCTTGCCTAGCGCCAGTCGGAGTCCCAGCTCGTCATCGAATCCGCCTTCGGTCGGGAACTCGGCGAATGCATGCGCCTGGAAGAAGGCGTCGGAAGCGAGCAGTCTTCCCCAGGTCGCGAACGGCTCGAGCACCGTTGTGCCCTTGCCGAGCCCTTTGTCCTCGTCACCGCTCGGCAGAATCACCTCGCCGCCGAGGCTGACGATGTTGCCGCTGGCCAGATTGCTGTAGACGGTGTGTTTGTAGCCGAGCGCGATGTCGCCGACTCCGGTCTCGCGGCTTCCGGTGGGTGAATCGACGCTGGCGAGTGGCACCGCGATCTCCACCATGCCGACCGGACCAAAGCGTTTCTCGTAGAGAATCTCCAGCTCAGATGCGTCCCCGTCGCCGCTGGCGGTGAACACCGCTTCGTCCTCGGGGAAGGCCTTTTCCGTGAAGAGCGGTCGTGGCAGGTTGAACTCGCCGCGCGGCCAGCGCGGGTCGTCGCACAAGGTGCGGACGTGGACGAGGATCTTCTCGATCTCGTCGCCCGTCAGCGCGTCGCCGAAGGCCGGCATCATGCGACCGAACGCCCGCACCGGTCCGCCCTCGTGGATGATGGCGTACCAGTCCGGGTCCGGCTCCCTGGAAGCGAACTCGCAGTCGGAGAAATCGGGCACCGGTGTCTCGAACGCCAGGTCTTGTTGAGCTCTTCCCTTGCCGTCGGCGCCGTGGCAGCTCGCGCAGGCGCTTGCGTAGAGCCCCGCTGGGCTTCTGTCCTGGGCCGACGAGATGGCCGCTAACAGCAGCAGAGCCGCGAAGATCAAGGGTGGCTGTCTCATCTGTTCTTCCTCAAGCCTGACAAGCGTACAAGAGTTGGGCTCGGCGCTCGCCTGCCATCCCCTGAGAGGCAGGGCTCGACGAAAAGGTTCCCAAGATTCGGCCCTACCTGTCCCAGCGACGGCCGAGCCGGATTATTCGGCGTGGGACTCGGTGGTGGGACTGAACATGGCGATCTCGTCGAGAGGGGCTCGACACATTGATAGTGTTTGCCTTCGAGTTACGCGCACCGATGGCTGGCAGCCTTCCGCTCTCAACGAAGCCCTCAATGTTTTTTCGAATCGCACTCCGCGCTGCACCAGCCCTCCTCTCGTCGGCTCTTCTCGCCTGCGGCGGAGGCGGCGCGAAGGAAAAAACGCCACCGCCGCGGGCGCCTTTGGTTGAGGCTGTTGAGGCCCGCTTCGGGGCGCTTCCCATCGAGGAGACGATGCCGGGCGTGGTGCGGGCTCGCAATCAGGTCGCGATTCGACCGGAAACCGCGGGGCGGATCGTCGAGGTACCGGCGGTGATTGGCCAGGCGGTCGAGCGCGGCCGGCTGCTCGTGCGCCTGGACGCCTCCGAGGCGGGTGAGCGACTGCGGCAGGCCGAGGCCGATGTGCGGCTGGCCGAAGCGAGTGCAGCCGCGGCGCGGGCGCGAGTCGCCGAAATCGAGGCGCGAGTGGCCCGGAGCCGCACTCTCGCCGACCAGCAGCTCGTGAGCGCGCAAGACATGGAAACGCTGGAGGCGCAGCTCGAGTCCATCCGGGCGAGCGCGGACGAATCCGCGGCGCGGGTCGAGCAGAGGCAGGCGGCCGTCGAGGAAAGCCGTTCGGCCCTGGCCAAGACCGAGATCCGGGCGCCGGTGGCTGGGAGGCTCGGCGACCGCCGCGCCGAGGTGGGGATGCGGGTCGATCCCTCGAGCGTGCTGTTCGTGGTGGGCAACCCGGAGGAGCTGATCATCGAGGTGGATCTGACCGAGGCCATGCTCGCCAGGGTCGAAGAAGGCCTGCCGGTCGTGATCGAGGCCAGCCCGGGCGCTCCGATCCAGGCCGAACTGTCGCGAGTCTCTCCGTTTCTCGCCCGGGAGAGCTTCACCACGGTGGGCGAGATCGACGTGGCGAACCCCGCCACCGGGCAGAGCGGGCGACTGCGGCCGGGGATGTTCGTGACCGTCCGGATCCTGGTCGGCCAGAGCCGGCAGGCCACGCTGGTGCCGGTGAGCGCCCTCTGGGAAGACCCGGCTTCCGGCGAACCCGGCGTCTTCGTCATCGAGGACACCGCCGGCCTCGAGGCGCCGGCCGGTGTCTCGACCGCGAGCCCAGAGCAGTCGCGCGCGGCTTCGTTCCGTCGGATCGAGGTGCTGGCGCAGGGCTCCGGCGCGGCTGGAGTGACCGGAATCGAGCAAGGCGCATGGGTCGTCGTGGTCGGGCAGCAACTGCTCAACGCCGAGGTGCGGGCGGCCGCCGCGGGCTCCGAGGCGGATGCGATGCAGCCGATCGAAGCGCGGGTCCGCCCGGTCTCCTGGGAGCGGCTCATGGAGCTCCAGGGCCTGCAGAGCGAAGACCTTCTCGAGGGCTTCCTCGACAAGCAGCGTAAGGTCGCCGCGGCACTCGGAGCCGAGATTCCAGAAAGCGAAGATGTCGTTGACCGAGTGCTCGAAGCGGCCGCGTCCGAGCAAGTGCAACCGCAGGGCCGATGACATGCGCCTGACCGAGGTCTCGATCCACCGGCCCGTGGCCACCACAATGGCCTTCCTGATCCTGATCGTCCTCGGGATCGTCTCCTTTCGCAGCCTGCCGATCGATCTCCTGCCCAAGGTCGAGTTCACCCAGCTCACGGTGAGGGTCAACTACCCGAACGTCGGCCCCGAGGAGATCGAGCAGATCATCACCGACCCCATCGAAAACGCGGTGGCCGGTCTGCCGAATCTCGAGCGGGTCACGTCCCAGTCCGAGGAGGGCTCGAGCCGGGTTCGGCTCGAGTTCGCCCGAGGCAGCAACATCGACGAGGCCGCCAACGACCTGCGCGCGGCGCTCGACGGCCTGCGCGACGAGCTGCCAGTGGAGGCCTCCGCGCCGCGGGTGTTCAAGCTCGACCTGGACCGGATCGAGGTGGTCAGCCTCGCTGTCACCTCGACCCGCGAGCTCGAGGAAGTGACCCGCCTGCTCGAGGACGAGCTGGCGCGGCGCTTCGAGCAGATCCCTGGCGTAGGCGCAATCGACATCCGAGGCGGTGTTAACCGGGAGATCCGCGTCGAGCTCGACCGCGCGCGGCTCCAGGCGCGCGGCCTCACGGCCCTCGATGTCGAACAGGCCCTGGCCCGGGAGAACGTCACGCTCCCCACGGGCACGGTCAAGAGCGGACTCGACGATCTCTACATCCGGAGCCTCGGCGAGTACAAGAGTCTCGAAGATATCGAGCTCACCGTGGTCGCGACACCCGGCGGCCGGCCGGTACGCGTCCGCGACCTCGGCCGGGTCCGCGACGCCTACGAGGACGTCCGCTACCTGGTCGAGATGAACGGCGTCCCGGCGATCAGCCTCGGCATCCAGAAACAGAGCGGCGGCAACACGGTAGAGGTGGCGCGGGCGGTGCGCCGTGAGGCGGAACGCATCAACGAGGAACGCGACGACCTCCAGCTTACGGTGGTGGTAGACCAGAGCGACTTCATCCGCCAGTCCATCGGCAATGTCCAGAGATCGGCGATCTGGGGCTCGCTCCTGGCCGTGATCGTCCTCTACCTGTTCCTGCGCAACCGTTCGAGCACACTGATCATCGCTCTGGCGATTCCGATCTCGGTGATCGCGACTTTTGCCCTGCTGTTTTTCGGCGGCCAGACCTTGAATCAGATGACCTTCGGCGGCCTGGCCCTGGGGGTCGGGCTGATCGTCGACAACGCCATCGTCGTGCTCGAGTCGATCGTACGCAAACGCGAAGAGGAAAACGCTCCCGACCGTGAGGCGGCGCGCGTCGGCACCCGCGACGTTGCCGGCGCCATCGTCGCTTCGACGCTCACGACCTGTGTGATCTTCGTGCCGGTCGTCTTCACCCGGACCACCACCGGCGCGCTCTTCCAGGCCCTGGCCCTGGTGGTGGTCTTCGCCCTGATCTGCTCTCTGTTCGTGGCGCTGACCCTGGTGCCAATGCTCTCCTCGCGCTTCCTGCACCTGCCGCCGCGGCAGGAGCGCGAGGCCTCCTCTCATCGACGGCTCCAGCGGCGGGTCGAAGGCTGGTACACCGATCGGCTGCGGGCCTCCATGCACCATCGAGGCCGGGTCTTTGCCGCCACCGGCCTCGCCCTGGCCCTTGCGGTCGCCGCCTGGCCGCTGATCCCGGTGGAGCTGGCGCCGCAGACCGAGGCGGACGAGATCGATATCCAGCTGGAAATGGCGCGCGGCACAAACATCGCCGTGGCGCGCGCCTACACCGACGAGCTCGAAAACAAGGTCCGCGCGGTGGTGCCGGCCGGCGACGTGCGGTTGTTCTCGACCGAAATCCGCGGCGACAACGCGGCCGTAGAGCTCAAGCTGGCGCCCCAGGACGAGCGCGCGATGGAGAGCGCGGACCTGGCGGACTTGGTGCGTCGGGAAGTCGACGGCCGGGTGCCGGGTGGGCTCCTGGATGTCGAGGCCCAGCAGGGTCTCTGGATGCTGAATCGCGTCTTCAGCTCGGGTGGCGGTAGCAGCGCCCTCGAGCTCGAGCTCAGGGGCTGGGAGCTCGAGCGGGCGGATCGCGTCGCGGAAGAGATGAGCCGGCGAATGGAACGAGTGCCGGGCGTGACCGACGTCCGGGTCAGCCGCCGTGAGGGGCGCCCCGAGGAGCGGCTGATCCTCGAGCGGGAGCGAATCTCGGAGCTCGGTCTGTCTGTGCGCGAGGTCGGCAGAACGGTTCTCGCCAACGTCGCCGGCGTCGAGGCCGGCCGCTACCGCGAGGGGGGCTACGAGTTTCCGCTCACCGTGCGCCTGCGGCGCGAAGACAGGCGAACCGCCGACGACCTCGAGGGTGTCACGCTGCGCACCCCGCAGGGAGCTATTGTTACGCTCTCGAGTCTGGTCACACGGCAGCGGGGCCTCGGACCGGTCGAGATCGATCGGGTCGATGGCCAACGGGTCACCTACGTCACCGCCAACCTCGAAAGCGGCGTCGCCCTCGGTGATGCCGTGGAAAAGGTGCGCGAGGCTCTCGTCGGGCTCGAACTGCCTCGGGGTTTCTCGGTCCTTTACGGCGGCCAGTACGAGGAACAGATCGCGGCGCGACGGGACTTCTCGATCGCCATCGTCATGGCGCTGGTCCTGGTCTACATGCTGATGGCGGCCCAGTTCGAGCGCTTCATCGATCCGCTCATCGTCATGCTCGCGGTGCCGATGGCGCTGATCGGGGTCGTGCCGACGCTGCTCCTGACCGGAACGACCCTCAACATCCAGAGCGTCATGGGACTGGTCATGCTGATCGGCATCGTCGTCAACAACGCCATCGTCCTGGTCGACGCCGTCAACCTGCTGCGCCGCGAACGCCATATGGGCGCCGCCGACGCGGTGATCGAGGCCGGCCGGTTGCGGCTGCGGCCGATCCTCATGACCACCGCCACCACGGTGCTGGGTCTCTTGCCGCTCGCCCTCGGCCTGGGCGTGGGCGGCGAGATCCAGGCTGCGCTCGCCCGAGTGGTGATCGGCGGCCTCCTGGCCTCGACCCTGGTGACCCTGTTGCTCATCCCCGTGACCTACACCACCTTCGCGAACTGGCTGGCGCGGGCCCGGGCGACGCGGCGTCACTGGACGGACGAAGCGCCGAAGCAAAAGGCCACGGCCTGAGCTTCGGGCCGCTGTGCTCTGAGAGGTGCGCGGCAGGGTAGACCTGGAGGACTTCTGCAACGAGCAGCTGGCTCAGGGCCGTCCTGACCAGGACGGCCGGCCGGGCATGGAGTTCTTCATCACACGCAAGCTCTGGGACGTAGGAAACTCGGCTCCCTACGGCCATCGCGGCGACATCACGACGATCGCTGAGGCCCATCCTGTACCACGGCGGCGAGGCGCGGGCCCTCGAGAGACCGCTTCGTCGACCTGCCCTCCCAAGACCAGCAGGCACTCGTGGGCTTCTTGAAGACGCTGCAGGTGGTTCCTGACAAAGGCGGTGTCCGCGATCAGGACGATAGCGACAGCGACAGCAACAGGGGCCGCGGCCACGGTCGCTGAGGAAAGACCGAGGATCGCAGCAAAGGGCCCGGGCATGCGCTCGATCGACGCCGGCGGCCCGGACGTCCTCGGCTTCGATTTCGAGCGCTTCCTGGGCGAGCTTCTGGGACTTGGTGCGCGGTTGCGGACGGGTGTTCCAAACGGTCCGCTCCAGAACCTCCCCGAGGCGATGCGGACAGTTGTCAGCACGCGTCAGCGCGAAAGCCTCACGCGGCTAAGCTCATGTCCCTCAGTGAGTTAAAGGATTCGAGTTGGGCGAAAACGGTGTTCCAAATCTCTCCCGTTGAGGACACCATCCTTCGTTCTGCCGACGACAGCGGGGTGCTACAGGCAGCATCTAGCCACTAACGATAGATGTCGCGCCGATGCCCGACTTTGAGAATGATGATCACCAACTTCTTGCTCCCAATGCTGTACAGGAGCCGGTAGCGTCCGATCCGAATTCGGAAGACATCGTCGTAGCCCGACAGCTTTCGACATCCCTGCGGTATTGGATCCAGGGCAAGCGGCCGGATGGCCTCGGCAATTCGTTCCTGGTCCTTTCGCGGTAGCTTGGCTAGCTGTTTCTCTGCGGTTCTGGAGACCTCGATTCTGTAGCTAGCCATCGAGCCCGAGCTCTGCGAGCACCTCCGCGAGCGGCCGGGTCGGCTCGTGGCGTATCGACTTGAGGTCTTCGATGTCTTCGAGTTCCTCGAGTCGATCGATCAGCGCCTCCTGTACGAAATGGTTGAGAACGACACCTCGAGAGCGGCAGTATTCGTCGATCGCTTTTTTGAGAGCCGGGTCTACTCGAGCGTTGATCTGTACGGTTGGCATGATTCCGTCCTCCAAGCGCTATCAATTGCTAGCATCAGTTTAGCGCAGAAACTCCCAGGGGTTCAAATCCCGTTGGGGACACTATTATTATGCTGTAAAGTACTGCAAAAAATGTAACTTAGCGTGTCTTCCGTGTTCAACTTAGGGTGACCCAACGGGATTCTGTTGGAGCTCAGCGCAGGGCCAGGAGCGGAGGTCCTGATAGGGACCTGAGGTCGGCATCCTCTGATCGGTGGGTGAGCCCTAGCGGCCAAACTGCCTCGAGGCGGTCCGGCTAGTCGGCTCGACTTGTGACGAAAGAGCGGCAGGGACGAGGAGGCAGGCGAGGACGCCGGCGGTCGAGAGGGAACGCCACTTGAGTCTCACCAGATGATCATGCTCCACTGGCTGCCAGGACCTGGACGGCCGGCTCCACGCCGAGCGTCGATAGCGCCTCCTTGCCGCGCGTCGTCAGGTCACTGGTGAATTGGAACTGCTGCCTGGCGTCTATCGGGTAGGCCTTGAGCCGGTAGTGGGTGCCCCACGGCTTCTCGCTCACGACGACGGTGACGGGGCGCTCGAGGTCCAGGTAGGAACTGGTCAGCGCCACGGTTCTCAGCTTGTGTCGGACGCGCTGGGCGTCGTGTCTCGGATGGAGGTAGAAGTCGGCCACGCATAGCTGCGTCCGCTGTCCCGAGTTGGAGTTGAACAGGTTGGAGTTCCACATCTTGGAATGTGGGATGGTGACCTCTGTATCGTCCGGGGTCACCATGGTCATTGCACGAAGCCCGATGGACTTGACTTCCCCGTAGGCGTCGTCGACCTGGACCCAGTCGCCGGGACGGTAGGGCCGTTCGTAGATCGTCACGATGCCGCCGATCAGACTGCTGGCGTACTCTTTTAGCGCGAAGCCGATCGCCAGTCCCAGGGCACCGAAGATGGCTATGAGGTTCTCGGGCGTCGGCGTGATGATCTGCGGCAGGACCTGGGCGAATGCTATGGCCAGAATGGCCAGGCGCAGCACCGGCACCAGCCGCAGAAGGTGGAGGCGCATGCGAGCGGGTACTCTCTCGGCCAGCCAAGGCAGCCCCCTTTGGCAGGCGACGATCAGCAGCCACGCGCCAGCCACGATAGCCGCGATGACCAGGAAGTTGATCTCGTCCAGGCTCTTGATGACGTCAGTCGCTGCGGTCTGCCCTTGGTTCACGACATCCTCCTCGTCAGATCACGCCGGCGAGATAGCCGGCCTCGCGCAGGCTCTCCCGCACTGCGGGATAACCCAGTCGGGTGACTCGCCACGCGTCAGACTCCCTTTCGGCCAGCCGCGACTTCCGAAGAACGTGCAAGCTGTTTGTGACGTCGGCCAGTGAGTAGGGCAAGAGATGCGCTAGAAGCTCTGCAGTCGTGGATCCCTGCAGCATCAGCTCGTGGAGGATGGCGTGGTCGCACGGCCCTATCGCTCCGGGTGGGCCGGGGAAGTCCAGCTCCGACCACGCGGGCACACAAAGCGTCGCCTCTCTCGTGGTTTCGCCGGTAGGACCGTCACTTTCCAGACGGAGACTGTCGCGCCATCCCTGCCAGGCGATGAGAGGAATACCCCGGCTGAAGGCCGCGAGCTGCCTCAGAAAGTCGGGGTCTTCGCCGGGGCTGTCGTCGCGGCCATGGCTCTCGGGCCGGCGCTTCCCGACGACGACAGCCGACCCGTTCTCCCTGGACTGGCAGAAGTCGAAGCGGCCTGCGGCGAGCTGGCCGAACCAGTCCCGTAGCAGGCGATGGTCCAGGGCCTGGATCGCAAGCGGCGGACCGAGGGCGACATCTATCTTCAGGGTACGAGTCAGATAAGCCCAGCTCCAGCTACCGCAGCCCACCAGGAATGGTCCTCGAGTCGTAAGCAAGCGCTCGATTAGCCGCTCGACGAGCTCCAGCCCGTCGTGGTGGCGCAGGTAGAACTGGTCGAGTCGCGTCAGTACCCGCGGCGTCTCGTCCTGCTCCATCCCAGCCAGCCAGTCCTCACCGCCCGCCAGGATCTGCTCGGTCCGTGGGGGCTCAACGCTGCCCCACTGTTGGGAGTTGGCCCAGGCGCCGACTATCTCGTCGGCAGCTGCGCCCGACGGGCCGACGACGACACGCACCTGGTCGTCGGGTGCGCCGCCACCTTCCGCCCATTGCCCCAAAGCCACATCGAGGCCTTGTGCAGCCTCCCTCCAACTCGGCGACGGCACGGCCTCGTCGCGCAGAGCAAGGGAGGGCGGCGCTGGCTTGACCCGGTCGTCATCGTCGTCGGCTGCGCCGGACCTGCGGAGCCGGTCCCAGAGTCGGCCGAATCCACTGCGCACTCGCTCGGCCGCTGGAGCGGCCGGTGCCGAGTATTCTTCCAAGCGAACGAAACTCCACAGCGGCGTGGTCTCTTCCTGGCTCACGGCACGACCTTTGGTTCTGGCCCGCCCTTGAGCCTAACGTCGAAAACCGGTGTCTCTACGATTTGGAACGTGGCCGACGCCAGGGCAACGCCACCGTCGGAAGCGGCAATCTCGTCGAGGATACGGCTGAAGAGCTGGTCTTTGGTGGCGCGCCGCCTCTTGAAGTCCACAACGTAGGGTAGCGTAAACTCCATCCAATTGTCGTTGGCGACCATCGTGACCATGGGATCCACCTTGGCGTCCTCGATCAGATAGCGCTGCGCAGGTAGGAAAGCGGCCAAGGCAAATCAAGATGTCGAGAGGCTGACCGCCGCGGAGGCCGTGCTGACATCCGCGGAGCGGGATCTGAGGATCGCAAAGCAGTTCCTCGGATGGAAAGAGCACGAGCGAGAAACTCGCCAAGCCGAGGAGAAGACGACCGCGACCGCACTCGATCTGGCGGAAGCCCGGCGCGATCTCGCCCGCGCGGAGCTGCTGGTTCGTAATCAACTCCCGGCCGCCAGCAAGTACGACATCTCGGATCTCGCGAAGACCGTTCTCCGCGTCCGGACGGCCTCGGTCGAGAGCCAGGCAAGGGCAAGCCGCGGGTATGAGCCAAAGGGCAGCCCCACCGACTGTGGCGCGTTCATGTAGAGAGTGAAGCGGCCTTTGACGCGCTCGAACTCGTGCGGATTTCGGAGGTTTCGGGGCCGGCTGTGGGGGAGGGCTGCCTGGACGAGAATTCTGGCCATGAAGCCGAGGGCGCGCCGGCCGCACGGGCCTCCTCGGCTTCGATGGCGAGAGCTTCTTGGGCGAGTTTCTGGGATTTGGTGGGGCGTTGGGGAGAGGTGTTCCAAACGGTCCGCTCCAGGACCTCCCCGAGGTTGGTTCCTGCTTCGAAACACAGCACAAACATGCGATTAAGAAGAACCGTCGTGGAGGCCGAGAGTATTCCTGTCAGGAATACCCAGGTATTCTTTGATGTGCTACCATGGGCCTCGTGAAGATCGGTGTCTCTCTCTCCGACGAACTCCTCGGCTTTGCGGACGACATGGCGAAGCGCCGGGGCCTGTCGAGGTCCGGTCTGCTTGCCGACCTTTTGCGGGCGGAGCAGATTCGTGTACAGGCCCAAAGGTATCTGGACAAGTATGGGTGGGACGTGGCCGAGGACGAAGGTCGCTGGCACGAGTACCAGGCGGACCGGATGGCCAAGGACTATCCAGATGACGAGTGGTGACGAGCAGCCGCGGAGGGGTGAGATCTGGTGGGTGCGGACGGACAAACGTCGGCCGGCGGTCGTGGTTCAGACAGACAAGGTGCGAGAACCCCGCGTCCGCTCGTTTCTGGTCGTTCCGCTGACGACGCGCCTCCATCTCGAGGGCCTGCCGGGCAACATCCGCCTCGACCGAAGCTCGACCGGCCTGAGAAAGGCCTCGGTAGCCAACTCCTACGACGTGCAGAAGGTCTTGCGCTCAGATTTTGCCTCCCGGGTCGGGGCGCTGCCGCAGATCGACGCGGCGAGACTCGATGATGGATTGAGACTTGTGTTCGATCTCTAGGACGGCTCGTGCAGCTCGCAGGATCAGCTGCCTGTCCCTCTTTCTCTCTCGAAATAGAAACCGAAGGTTGGCCAACGCGCGAGATCGGCGGCGGGCCAGGCCGGGGGAACCGTTAGGAAGAAGATCGTGGCTTTCATGGTGACTCCCCGCAAAGCTGCGTCTTGTGTCCACAGAGGTAAACGATCTGCAATCAGGAGGATTGTTTAGCGCTCGTCGCGCGGCTGGGAGAGATGTCGCTTCAGAAACGGCGCTCCTGCTCTTGGCCGCGCTGCTCGACGGCTCGAAACGCCGGGGCCGGCTGGGCGGCATCAACTACGTCACCTACCACGGGCGAGCGCTTGGAGCTCGCGGCGCACTCGGTCCGGCTGCTGCGCCGGTGTTGAGGGGACGGATCAGGGGACGGGGACGGCTCCGAGCGTACGGCCCCTCAGATAGCGCTCGAACTCCCGAGCCATCAGGTCGTGCCCGGCCGGCGTCCAGTGCATGTCCTCTCGATAGTAGAGGAGGTCTTTCCCGCGGTAGGCCCGAAAGGCCGGGAAGAGATTTAGAAAGCCGATGCCTTCGTCGGCCGCGAAGGCCTCCAGTCGATGGACACTTCGATCGCTGATCGGCGCCCCCTTGGGGTTGATCCACGTGTGTCCGGCCGCCCACTCGTGATCGCTGACCTGATGCCCCCAAGGGTAGGTCGTCAACAGAAACTCGATTCCGCGCCGGTCGCAGTAGCCTTTGATGCCGCGGATGCTGTCGAAGAC
Organism: Thermoanaerobaculia bacterium; assembly: GCA_945787635.1. Taxonomy (GTDB): domain Bacteria; phylum Acidobacteriota; class Thermoanaerobaculia; order Multivoradales; family JAHEKO01; genus CALZIK01. The sequence goes on from CALZIK010000007.1 coordinate 16,965, forward strand.
GTCACGCCACTGCTTGGAGCGATCTTCGCGGTCCCAGCCCAGGGTATGGAGAAGCAAACGCCGGTTGCGCCTGCGCACCACGTTGTCGACGGTGAGCTCGAGAGCCTCGGGCGGCGCCGCGAAACGACCGACGAGCCAGCTCGTCAGATAGAGATGATGATCGATCCAGACGCGCAGCGCGTACAGCGGGCTTGCGGCGGCCTCCGGGGCACTAAGCGGCAGCGCAGCGACCGCGAGCACCTCGCCGTTCGGTCCGAACGAAGCGATGCTTCGGTAGGCCTGTTCTTGAACCAGATCGCTCATGTCGAAGTTGAGGACGACGAGGTCGGGCTCGAGGCGGCCCAAGCGATGGGCCAGTTGCAGAAAGGACAGGACCGGCGTGTAGCTATCGGTGCCGGCGTTCAACACCTCGAACTGCATCCCGGCCGGCGGCTCGGCGTTCAACCGTTGCTCGAGGAGATTGGAGAAAGTGTCGTCGTCGCCGACCCCCTTGCCCTGAGTGAACGAATCTCCCAGCATGAGGATCCTGTAGGTGCCGGACGGCTTGGTGGGATCGACGTCCTTTCCACGCAAGCCGAGATTGTTGGCGCGCTGCACGTAGTCGAACTCGGAGGTGGCAATCCGACTGTGGGTGTCCGGCACGGTGACGTGGTGAGCGATCGGATCGGGCACGGTGGCGGGCGAGAGCGGGCGGATGAACACCGCTCCCGCCAAGAGGTCGCTGACAAGGTAGGTCAGCAGGGCCGAGGCCGTCGCCAGCCCGATCTTCGAAAGAAAGGAGGTCTTTTGCCCGCGGGGTTGCATCGTCGGAGTCGCCGCTCGGAGTATATGGAAGCAACGGTCACAGGAGGGGCTAGCACGAGCTAGCGGGCGAGCCGAGCGATCACTGGCTCGAGAGCCAGGCCGGAGGCAGGCCGCGACTCAGAGGGGGATTGGCGCGAGTTCGAAGACCACGACCTCACGCGGTCGGATGACCTGAACGCGCGTGACCGCGAGCCCCCTGTAGCTGCCCGGGCCGAACCGGCCATGGACTCTGACAACCCGAGTCCGATCGAGCGCGAGCAAACCGCGAAACAGCGATTCGCTCGCGTGCAGGTAGACCCTCTTCTCGAAGTAGAGCGGCGCGAGGACCTGCGGCACCCAGAACCGGTCAGTGATGATGTCGTCGCTGCCGGATGCTTCGACCGCAGCGGTCAGCTGGGCGGAGTGATCGCGAATCGCGTGGAGGGCCTGACCATTGATGAGAGTGGCGCGAACCGACAGCAGGAGCAGGACCGCGGCTCCGAGCAGAATCGCCACACCGATGCCTTTCTTGGATTGGTGCCTCAGATACTCAGCTGCGCCGAGAATCAGGATCGGGGCCGCGGGCAGTAGATAGCGAGACCCCAGTTCGAGGCCTCCCCAGAAGCCCGGCAGCCTGACCGCGACGACGAGGCCGACAAACGTCAACGCTGCGGCCACGATCGCTCCTCCCTCGCGGCCGTCCTCGTCCGCTCGACGCGGTCCGACTCCACGCAGCAAACCCAGGACCGCGAGCGGAGTCGCGGTAAACAGGCCGATGAGCGAGCGCGTTTCCGTGAACATCCCTGGAGAGACGGCTGCCATCGCCTGCCACGCGCCGAAGGCGGCGATTGCGATCACGATCAGGGCGGCGGCACGGCCGAGCGCTCGGAGCGCAGCGCTCCCCGCGAAAAGAAGGCCGAGGATCGTAGCGCCCGCCAGGGACCAGAGCAGGAGATCGGGAGCGTCGTCCGACGCCAGCATCGCGAAATTCATGTCGTAGGTGGTGGGGGGGTGGTCGGCGGCCTCGAGGTTCGGGTGCGCGCTGCCGAACAACAGAAGATTGAGCAGCAGATGAAGACCGATCACACCTGCACAGGACGACCCGACGACGGACAATCGCAGGACGCTTGCGCGGACCACTCCCCAGCGAAGAAACGCGTAGGCGGCGAAGCCAGCCGAGAAGGCGGCGAGCTCCGGGCGGATGCACGCGGCCAGGCCGAGGCAGCCACCCGCCGCCAGCAGGCTCTTTGTGGAAACGGTGTCGCCTCCCAGAAGAGTCAGGCTGGCCAGAATCAGAGCCGTGCCCCAAGCGTGCTCGTAACTGGTCGTTCCGTAGAGCAGGAGGGGTGTGCCCAGAGAGGTGGCGACGACGACCGCCGCGGCCCACACCGGTCCTACGGTGCGGGTTGCCAGTCTCGCCAGGAGCCACAATGCTGCGGCCGCGCCGATCCACGACAACAGAAAAACGCCCCGTAGCCCGCCGAGTTTCCAGAAAACGGCACTGACGGTTACCCATTCAACGGAGTAGATTCCGTACCAACTGCCGTCCTTCTCCGAGACGAACGGTGGCCGGAGGGGGATGTGAGCGCCGCTCGGATCGGCATCCGAGCCCAGGTAGGGCACTGCAAAATCCCTCCAACCGCTGTTGACCAGGGCCTGGGCTTGTACGAGCTTGATGCCCTCGTCGCCCGAAAACAGCCCCGCCGGCATCGCCAGCGTCAAGACCAAGCCCAGAGCGGTTCCGAACAGGGCCGCCAGTTGCGGGAGACGAGCAGACACAACCACCGACGAAACGGTATCAAGAAGCCCTGGACACTCTGCAGCCGAGTGACTGAGGAAGCAGGGCGAGCAGGCCAGCGCTCAGCTCGAGCCTGCCTCCTCCCATGTCCTGCGCAGGCTCAGAAAGTCGTCGTAGTCGCGAATGTAGTCGTCCGGGTCGTATGGGTCGGAGGCGATCACGAGCAGCACGGCGTCGGAGGTGTATTTGTACTGCGTTGCCCACACCATCGCCGGCACGTGGAGGCCAAGTTGGGGGCCATCGAGGACGAACTCCTGGCGCGACGAACCATCGTCCACCATGCACGACACCGATCCCTTCAATGCCACAAGGAGCTGTTCGCATCGGCGATGGGCATGTGCTCCTCGGATCTTCGTGCTGGGTACCTCGTAGACCACAAAGTAGCGCTTTGGGGCAAAGGGCAGTCCGTTTCCGACCTCCCGAGCCGATAGATTGCCGCGCAGATCGTTGATGACTGGGACGGAGACCAGGGCCACACCTTCCACCGCTACATCCGGTAGTTGATCGTCAGTGCCGGAGACGCCGATTGCCGCCATGCCGCCCGGACCCGTATCGCTCGTGTAGCGCTCGATCCGCGCGGGATTGCCCATCACGACCGCATGGGGCGGCACATCCCTCGTAACCACGGCTCCGGCTCCAACCATCGAGTGTTGGCCGATACTGACGCCTGGCAAGATGGTCGCGTTGGCGGCTATCGAGGCGCCCTCGCGTATATGGGTCACGGGGTACTGGTCCAGGTGCCGACCGCTCCGGGGCGTTGGGTCGTTGGTGAAAGTGGCATTCGGGCCGATGAAGACATCGTTGTCGATGCGAATACCGTCCCAAACCTGCACGCCGCACTTGATGGTGACGCGGTCGCCAATCACTACATCGTTCTCGATGAAAGTGTGGTCGCAGATGTTGCAGTCTGCGCCGATTCGCGCGCCCGGCAGGATGTGCGCAAAAGCCCAAACTCGCGTTCCCTCCCCTATGTCGGTCGTCTCGACCAGGGCTTGGGGGTGCCTGAAGTAGTTTTCGCTCACTGGGCGTCACTCGCTGTCTTGGCGTCGAACGTCTCCGACTGAGCGATGATGAAGTTCGGCCGCAACTTCGTGTTCTCGAAGGAGCGCCAGACGTACCCGCCAATGAGGCCGAGCCCGAAGCAATTGAGCGCACCGAAAAACGAGACAATAAAAACCGTCGCAGCGTACCCGGGAACGGGGATATCGCCGGCGAGCTTGGCGGTGACCACCACAACGCCGAGCACCATGCTTGCCACTAGGCCGAGCAGCCCCGAGTACATGAGCAATCGAATCGGCAGATCCGAGAAGCTGAAAATGCTGTCGCTCAAATAGCGCAGCTTCTTCGCGAATGTCCAGGACGATTTCCCCGTTTGCCGGGCACGGCGCTCATAGGGAACGAAAACACGTCGAAAACCGACCCAAAACAGCAGGGCGATCAGCGAGCTACTGCTTTCGTTGAGCTCGACGAGGTGATCGCGAACGACCCGTGTACAAGCAAAGACATCCACGCCGCCCGGAGGAAACTCAGGCTGTACGAACCGTCGATAGACCTTCCAGAAGGTCGCCGCCGCGAGTCGACTCAAGCCCGGGTCCTGGCGGCCGGTGCGCTGGCCGATAGCGACGTCGTAGCGTCCGGTCTCGAGTTGCTCGTAGAAACGTTCGACGAGATCAGGCGGTTCTTGTAAGTCGGCCGCCATCACCGCTACGTACTCGCCGCGCGCGGCCGTCATTCCTGCGCGAATAGCGCCAAAGGCCCCGAAGTTGCGCGAGAGGCTCAAGAGTTGCGATCGAAACGAAACCCCGGGGAGAGCGCGGTTGAGGTGCGCCAACGACTCATCGGGGCTGCCGTCGACGACGAACACCGCTTCGAGATCGCCGGCAAACCGGCGGTTGAGCTGGTCGAGCGCCTCGAGCAGCTCGGGGATACTGTCTGCGTTGCGATATACGGGAATCACGAGAGAAATCACGGCTTCCACCTGCCTTCAACCTCGGTCACCTTATCGAACTCGCGATCTGCATTCTCCCACACACGACTGTTGCCCGTGACGTAATCGGTGATACCGTGACGACCGTTCACAGGGCGCGAATGATGATCACGGCCGTCGGCAGTTTGCTTCCCAGGAATCTCGAGTTCGAAGCACCTACGACGCTAGGTCGCTAGAAAAGAGAGGCTCCAACGAAGTTCCTGGAGTTTTTTCCTCAGTGCTGTGACGCCGGCTACTACTTGGAGGAGGGCGCGGCTTGTGCACAGCAAGCGCTCCTTGACGGAGCATGTTTTGGTCAGCTGCGACCGATGGGCAGCTATCTATGGTTCAGCCTGCCATTTCGCCTGGGGCTTCCCGGAGAGTGGTTGATCGTCGGCCACGTCCTGCTGTTACTGGTTTCGGTCGCTCTCTCAACTGTCGCCTACATCAGGCTCGCCAACGAGCTCGCTCGCAAGTCTGACTCTTCCCCGAGGAAGAGGTGGTTCCAGGCGATCTGCTTTGCAGGGCTCAGTGCTCTTGTTCACTGGGTGTTCTTCTATCCGGTGTTGTTCAACAGTCTCGCGGATGCGCCGGCGGCCTTTCTCACGTTGATTGCCATGTGGCTCCTTTTACTGGGCCAAACCGGACATCGACGAGCGATGCTGGGGGTCTCCGGCGCGCTGCTTGGTCTCGCAGCCTGGATCAGGGTCTTCTACTTGTATCCGGTCTTCGTTGTCTTGGGTGTCTTCGTATTGCTGTGGTTGGTCGATAGCAAGAGACGACTTGGTGAGCTGGTGTTCCTGGTCGCATTGATCCCGATCTCCGTTCAATACTTCGTGACGTTTCAAGAATCCGGCCGCGTCAGTTATGTCGGAACAGTGCAAACAAACCAATTGACGGATTTTCACCTCGGCAGTACCTCCATGGGATACGACACATTGGTGTCCCCAGTGGAGGGTCATCACTGGCCCTCGAATTGCGAAGTTGAGAATGGACTGATCGGTGCCTGGGAACGCCGAGATCTTTCTGGTGCGGCTTGTCTTCTCGCGAAGAAGGGTCAATTCTACTTCGGCAGCTATTCACCCAGGACCTATCTAAGTCGCGCAGACCCAGAGGGCGGTGAGTCCGGGGAGAAGATACGGACATGGTCTCTCGGCTTCTTGCTGCTGAATCTCGTAGCCGCGCTTGGCGCTATTGGATTGATTTGCAGATCGTGGAGGGTTGGCACCAGATGTGGTCTTGTCGCCCTGTTGCTTCCCGGGCTGGTACTCGGCGAGGCGTTGATGATCATTCCCGAGCAACGCTTCATGATGGTGTTTCATGTTGCGCTTTGGTGGGCGCTTCTTGCATCGGCCATGATGTCGTTCACGAAGCTCCGGTGGCGGGAGCGGTCCTCCGCGACCGACAAGGTACTTAGGGCGTAGCCGCCGGCCACGTTTCCTCGAGCTTCGCTGCGGCGACCCTCGCCACGAGCCTGGATCCCTTCTCGTTAAGACCGGTTTCGAGGGGGTCGTATATGAGGACGCCGCGAGATGTGGCATTGCTGAGCTGCGGAATCGGGTTGACGAACCCCACGTCCTGGCTGAGAGCCAGCCTCTCGACGACCTCGGGTAGATCGGTGGGTCGCCACGTTCCGATTCTGCCGGCCTCCGCTTCGAAACGAAGGTACGGGTGCAGGATGCGGCGTTTGCACGGCATGTAAAGCAACCAGGGCTCGAGCCCGAGGTTGCGCGCGGTCTCGCCCCACTCGGCGACGACCGTACGCATGCGTTCGATCTTCTGCTCCGGCAGATGCCGGCTCCCCGGCGCTCGGCAGAAAGTGGCCACGCGCACAGTCTCTGCGCTCCCAGGCAGCTCGAGATCGGCATTGGTCAGCGGGGTCGGCACATACCCCCGCGAAACTACCGGATCCCCGAACGCTCTCGAGATCGCGCCCAGCGTCGCCTTGACAATCGAGCTCTGCGGCACGATCGTGCGATTTTCCCGAACCCCGTGCGTTTGCAGACGGCTGAGGGCGGCTGCCTCGCTGTCGATCAAGCTGAGGTTTGCCTCGAAAAACGCGAGCACCGCTTGCCTTGTGCTCGGCGCCTTGCCCCAGGTCTCGAGGTAGTGGATGTGAGTCAACGGCCCGGTGTGGGCGACACCGAGGTTTTTGACCCTATGCCCCAGGCGCTGCCCAAGGCGCGAGGTGAGGAGCTCCGCCTCCGGCAGATAGCCCTGCTCGATCATCGAGTCCCCGACCACCACGACCTCCCAGTCTTCGAGCCTTTCGGGGTTACGGAATCCGTCTTGGTCGTAGGTTATGGCTACCTCGCGGCCACCACCGAATACCGTTCCCTCCCATGTCATCGGACCGGAGCGGTGGAAGAAGACCGGCCCGGTAGCCACCCGCGGCTCTTGCAGGTAGATCGGCACCTTGGCCAGCTTCCGGCGATGGCGATCGAACTCAAAGCCGGCGTGAATGAACGCAGCATCGACGATCAGAACGCCTGCTGTGAGGGCCAGCACCGCCAGCACTCGCCGAGTGTCCAGACGTGGTCCGTCCGCGCGAGCGTTCTCCCGGGCATCCATCGACCTCCCCGCGGCCGCGGGCTGGATCCCGAGGATCCACCGCCACAGCTCGAACAGGCCGACAGCCAAAGCGCTTGGGACAAGAAGGTTGGCCGCCACGGCGTAGCGGTCCAACGGAATAGAAACGAGCGCTATCGCACCGTTGTGACCGAGAAAGTAGACCGTGGCTATCGCCAGCAGCCCCTGAAACGCCGGAGCCCTGTCCCTCCATCTGCGATCTGGAAAGGTCGAACCACGCACGGCGCGGATCAGAACCGCGGGAACCGAAAGGGCGAGAAGCAACGACAGAAAGCGAACCAACCGGTCCTCGAAGAGGAACTTGACTCCGATTCTGAACGCCGCCCATACGAACTTGACGTACAGGTAAGGCCGTCGTGCGATCAACGCCCGCCCCAGTTCACCGAGTCTTTCGTCCATTGCCAGAGCCGTCGGGCCCATCATGCCCGGCACGTCCATCGGTCCCTCGGCCTCTCGCCCCCACTCCTCATAGAGAATCTTCATGACCGCATCCTCGTTGATGGGAAACATGTTCTCTGTGAGTTCCCATCGGATGGAGCGTGCCGGCCATGCGCCAACAGGCGCCTTGATCGGGGTCGTGGGTGTCAGGGGAGCCCAGCCTCGCCGCGTGCGCTGGTCCAGAATCTCGCGCGCCAGAGGGCGTTGATTCTCGGGCAGTTCGCTGATCAGCTCTTTGTCCAAAAAAAGCGCTCCGATGCCGGCGAACTGATAGCCGGAAAGCGAGGAGACGCTGAAGTGACCGACTGCCGCCCAGCGTACGGCCGAAAAAAGCAGCAGGGGCACGATGGTAAGTGCCGCGAGAGCGAGCGTCAGTCTTGTCGCGAGAACGGGCTTACCCGGGGCATGCCGCGAATACAAGAAGGCCCCGAGCATCGGAACCAGGACGACGAGAAACTGGTACATCGGGCGAAGCCAGTACGTGAACAACAAGACAAGACCGAGTAGGAGCCACGCCCACACCCGGTTTCGGTGCGATACAAGAAGGAGCAGCAGGGAAACCGTGATGATCCCGAAGCTCTCCGCGGGTGAGTCCGTTACGACTAGCCGAACATGCTCGAGCGCGGGCGAAAAAAGCAGCGGAACCGCGGCGGCGAATGCCAGCCAGCCGGATCGAGCGAAGTGTCTGACGGCCAACCAGAAAACGAGAACGGCCGCCCCATAGAGGACGAAGTTGAGCTCGGGCACTCGGCTCCAGATCGGCAGAAGCCGGAGATCGTGCGGCAGAATCTCGGGGTCGAGCGCGAAAGCCTTCAGAAGGAGCGGGTAGGCGTAGGTCCGAAGTCCCGAAAGCGCCTCCGCGAGAGTAGAGGCTTTGAGCAGCAGCACGTAGCTGAGGGTGTCGTTCGTCACGCGCGGCTCCATCCAGCCGCTCCGCATGACCGACCACCAAGTGTGGCCGAGCAGGACCAGAAGATAGGGAAGCGGGTGGCGCAGTCTACGTAGCATTTGTCGTGAACTGATCACGCCGTTCAACGCCCTGATGTCAGTTCCCGGAGGTCGGCCAGCCTGCGTCGGACGTAGAGTCGTTTTGGGATTGAGCGAACCTGGGATCCGGCCTAGTAGTCCGCCCTGACCGTGAGGGCACCGCCGGTCTCGACCCTAAAGCCGTTGTGCAGCTCGACTGCGACACCGGCGTGGAGCGTCAAGTTGCCGCTCGGCCCGGCAACCACGTAGTCGCCTGCGCCCAGGTTGCCCGCCTGAATCGTGCCGCAGGCGTCTTCCGACTCGGAGCCGGTCACCGTATGCTGCTGGAGCGGCCAGTCGCCCGGGTGCGAGCACCCAACGACGGTGAATACGGCGATACCGCTCGCCAGCCCTGTGCCGCAGAGATTGCTCGGCGTCACCGTCCAGTTGTAGCTTCCCACGTTGAGATCGGGCGTAGGGGGCTTGACCGAGCAATTTACTCCGTCGCAGAAGAAACCCGCAGCGCTGGTGGGTGGGAGCGCGCCGTCCAGAAGGTAGTCTGTCGCCTGCGGGGATTGGGTCCAAACGTAGGTAGGCGTCGTCGGAGTGGTATCAAGAAGGGGACCCCCCGGATACCTGCCGGTAGGTGCCGAAGGTGGACCGGAGAACACAGCAAACGCCGTGTCGGCGCTCCAGGCGCTCCTGCCGCGCGGGTTCCTCCCCCGGACCCGCCAGGTGTAATTGCCCGGGAGAAGCGGCCCCGGCAGCGTGACCGAACAAGCGTTTCCAGAGCAGGCGCCGGGAATCGCAGGATCCGGGCTCGTCGCGCTCACGGGCGCCTCGGGAAACCAGCCGTCAAAGGTCGTCGGACCCACGAGCTGGACCTGGTACCAATTGGCGACGTCGGGGCTCTCCTTGGTCCAGGTGAAGGTCGGCGACACGGTGCACAGATCCCCGACCGGCGTCTGCGGGCTCGGTACGCCGGGCACCGGAAAAGCCTGGATCACGTTCGCGAAACCCGGCGCCATATGGTCGAATCCTTCGGGTCTCGGGTGGCCGATAATCCAAGGATCGGGGTTTCCCGGAATGTCTTCGCAGTAGAGAGAGTTCTGGCAGACCTGATAGCCAAAGCCCGTCAAAGCTCCACACAGCACGACCCGCTGGTCGGAAAAGTAGCGATTCTCGGTGGCGGCGAGAGTCTGCACGAGCGCGCCCAGGTTGTCGACCTGCGGGTCTTTGAACTGTCCCCAGTTACCGAGGTAGTGAAAGCGGATGATCGAGGCATGCAGGGTGTCGATCCCGAGCTCGGCGGCTTCGTAGGCCATCCGTTTCAGGTTGTCGCGCACGGTCTCCTCGGGCAGCTCCAGGGCGAAGATGTCGTTCGAGCCGTGCATCAAGATCAAGAGGTCCCACACCGGATCACCGGCGAAGATCTGGTTCAGACGAGTAATCCCCTGCGCCGTCGTTTCTCCCGAGACGCCCTGGTTCGAGACCAGGCAGTTCGAGCCGTCACACCCCAGCAGCGACGCCAGGCGAGCGGGATATCCGCAGGATGGAGCACCGCAGCCCAGACACAGCGGATGGTCGTTGAACCCGTCGGTGATCGAATCACCATGGGCCAGGTGCTTGAATACCTGCGCCGAGGTCACGCCGGCACACAGGATCCCCAGGACCAGGAATACTGCAGCGGTGAAGCGCATCTACTTCTCGGGACCCGGATCCGGCGCCCAAGGTCCAAGCGACAACGGCTCCCTGCGCTCGGGGAAGTCCGGTCGGAACGAAGGCCAGACCAGCTCGGCCTCGTCGTTCGCGGTATGATTCAAAAACACCGGGCCACCGTCACGCGGGTCCCGCTCGACCGCGGCCACCGCGAGTGGTTTTCCGCGGGCGTCGAACTCGACGATCGACCAGATGGACGGCGCGACCGTCGTGTAGATCAGGCTCATTCGACCGGCGCCGGGTTCGGCGGCCAGGACCGGCCCCGAGGCTCCCCGGCCTCCGAAGTGGTTTGAAGCGGTCCATGACCGCCCATCGAACCGCGCTCGGCGCATCCGGTAATCGTCGCCGTCGAAGGCGGTCCAGACGACGATCGCGCCACCTTCGACCGCCGCCAGCGCCGGCTCCACGTCATGCGTCTGGTTGTCTTCATGGATTCGAGCCGGCTCGGTCCAGGAGCCGCTTCGGTCACGCCGGCTCCACACGGTCTCCGCGTCGCCCTGCCCGTCCACCCAGGTCCAGACCGCCAACCATGAACCGTCTTCCAGAATCACGCCCGAAAGGGCGACCTGACTCCCCGGCCCCGGAACCGACACGACCTCTGCCGGTCCCCAGCCGGTCTCGTTTCGGGCGGCCGCGCGTACCGCCAGCCGATTGTGTCGATCGCCTTCCAACCAAAGCAGGCCCTCTAGCACACCCTTGGCCACCAGCGGAGTTGCCCGGCCTCTCCATTCCGCGCCGTCTCCGGCCGGAGACTCGAGCTCCTGGACCTCCTCCCCCTGCCGCGCGATCAAGAAGAGGTCGACGCCGGTCGCGGTCCCTTGCATGCCGCCGGCGATCCAGCCGTTTGTAAGCGGCTCGAGCCTGGTCGCCATGCCACCCTCCGGCAGAGTGAGAACCTCTTCGACGTTGCCACCCCGGACTGCGAGTACGCTGTTGTCGAGCAGGACCGTTCGTGGGCCGACCTGCGCCACGAGCCACGTCGGTCCCACCAGGGCCACGAGAAAAGCCGCCGCGAAATACGCTCCGGCCCTGCCATTTTCAGATCTCACTGCTAAGGTCCTCCTGCTCCGGGCGGGCTCTGGACGGCCGGGCGTCAATCGACATTATAGCAACAGCAGAGCCGGCCTCCCGCCCGACGGAAACCCGCGCCGTCTCGCTGGTAGAGCCGGACCGCGCGGCTGATAATCTCGGGCGGCCTCGCTAGCCTCAATCAGGGAATTCATCGAAAGATGCAAGGGAAAACGCCTTCGGATCGCGACGACCGTCTGTACTTTCCTTCTCTCGACGGGCTCCGCTTCCTCGGGTTCGTGCTCGTGTTCCTGAGCCACTTTTCCAATCCCGCCGGCTTCGGACCAACGAACAGGCACTGGCTCGCATTTCAGCAGTTCGGATGGATCGGCGTCGACCTGTTCTTCGCACTGTCGGCCTTCCTGATTTTCTCGTTGCTGCTTGCCGAACACGGCAGGGCGTCCCGCATCAGAGTCGGGGCGTTCTACGTTCGACGGTCCCTTCGGATCTGGCCCCTGTATTTCTTCTATCTTTGCATCGGTCTTTTCCTCTTACCGAAGATCATCGACAGCCCGGCGTTGATGTTCAAGCAGCACGCGATCCCGCTGTTTACCTTCTTGGCAAACTACTCCTACGCCAGGTTCCTCGAGTCATTGCCCTGGTTCCTCGCCCACCTCTGGACGATCTCGCTCGAAGAGCAGTTCTACCTGTTTGCGCCCTTCGTGGGCGTGTTCCTGGCGACCCAGATCAAGCGCCCCCTGCGGCTGATGGCCCTGTTCGTGGCGGCATTCGCGTTTACGATCGCATGGCGTTATTACCTTGTGGACAACGGCTTTCGCCACCCCTACGCGTTCGTCGTCCTCCTGTCTCGGCTCGATCCGTTCATTGTCGGAGCGACCTGCGCGGTCGTTTACAAACGACTGCCGAAGCTGTTCAATGCGACATCGGGCATCGTCGCTTTCACCGTCGCTCTTGGCAGCTATGCCCTTGTCGCTTCATTCCCGCAGGTGGGCAGCTCCCCGCACACCGTTTGGCAGTTGACAGTCGTGGCGCTCTTCGGCGGCTCGATGATCATCGCGAGCTTCTCGCTTGCGCCTCTCAGGGCAGTGCTGAGCGTCTGGCCGACGCGAATGCTCGGGAGAATCAGCTATGGCCTCTACGTCTATCACATACCCTGCATCATTCTCGTTCCCAGGTACTTTGTCGCGGAGCGCTATGTCGAGCCGGGGATCTCTTCGTGGCTCTTGCTCATGAGCGTGGTGCTTCTCGTCATCATGGTCGTCTCGACGCTGTCTTACCTACTTCTCGAGCGGCCGTTTCTGAAGCTCAAACGGAACTTCGAAGTCGTACGGTCGCGCCCGGCCTAGCTGAGCTTTACTGACCAGAAGTTGCTCTGTGCAGGGCCTGGTGTTGGGCTCCGAGAGCGCTCGGCAAATCCACCGGTAAAGAAGCTCTTCGAGAAGCGCCCTGTAGGGTTCCTGCTCCCTTGCCGCAAGCTCACGAGCGTTTGTCTGCCTGCTCTCGCACTCGATAGGTGTCCCGGACCGAGATGTGATCGGTTCCCCAACGCTCGAGGAAGCGCTCGAGAGCTTCGGCGAAGGCGGAGCCGGCTGTTCGCCGCGAGTTCCAGACCCAGGCGATGACTCCGCGCGGGCGTAGAGTGGTGTCTTCGGCGCTGCCGACGACGCTTTCGAATCGCGGCCACTCCGAGAGTGCCCGTTCCGCCGCCTCTCGCATCAGCTGGTTGGGCTCGACTCCGTAGACACGGTACCCTTGCCGGAGGAGCTCTTCGGGAAAAGATACCGGTGCCGCTGCCGAGATCGGCGATAATAGTTGGCTCCTAGTAAGGCAGATGATCGACAAAACAGTTGACACTCCGGCTGAAGCGGTGTCCTCGATCGTCGAAGGCTCGGTCGTGATGATCGGCGGCTTCGGTGAGGCGGGTAGTCCGATCGAGCTGATTCATGCGCTGATCGATCAGGGGACGCGCAACCTGACGGCCATCAACAACAACACGGGCAACGGCGAGGTCGGCCTGGCGGCGTTGATCGGGAACGGGCAGGTCAGCAAGATGATCTGCTCCTATCCGCGCTCGAGCCATTCGAAGCTGTTCCCCGAGCTCTACCGGGCCGGCAAAATCGAGCTCGAACTGGTGCCGCAGGGAACCCTCGCCGAGCGTATCCGCGCCGGCGGTGCGGGAATCCCCGCCTTCTATACCCCGGCGGCGGTGGGAACCTCGCTCGCCGAAGGCAAGGAGAAACGGGAGTTCGATGGGCGGGAGTACCTCCTGGAGCATTGGTTGAAAGCGGATTTCGCCCTGGTGAAATGCGAGACTTCAGATCGGATGGGTAATCTCACCTACAACAAGACGGCAAGGAACTTCGGCCCCTTGATGTGCATGGCGGCGAGGACGACGATCGTCCAGGCGCGGGTCATCGTCGAACCGGGAGAGATTGATCCCGAGCACGTCGTGACCCCTTGCGTCTTCGTCGACCGTATCGTTGAGGTCTCCGAGCCCCTCCACGAGTCTCGGCTCATCGCCGAAGGGAGACGCTATCCATGAAAGGTGTCGCTGGAATGGCCACCGGCTGGAGCCGCGAGCAAATGGCCACGCGGGCGGCGCAGGACATTCCGGATGGCTCCTACGTCAATCTGGGCATCGGGATTCCGGAGATGGTGGCGCAGTTCGTGCCCCGGGGCCGGGTGTTCGTCTACCACACCGAGAACGGTCTCCTGGGCATGGGGCCAGCGCCGTCCGCTGGAGCTGAGGACCCGGAGTTGATCAACGCGGGTAAGGCGCCGGTGACGACAGTGCCCGGTGCCTCCTTCTTTCATCACGCGGACAGCTTCGCGATGATCCGGGGTGGACACATAGATGTTTGCGTTCTGGGCGCCATGCAGGTTTCCGCACGTGGTGATCTAGCGAACTGGTCGACGGGCGCAGCCGACGCCATACCCGCCGTCGGCGGGGCGATGGACCTGGTAGCCGGGGTCGATTCGATCTTCGTCATCACCACCCACGTCACCAAGACGGGCGAGCCGAAGATCGTCGAAGAATGCTCCTATCCGCTGACCGGTCGCGGCGTGGTCTCGCGCATCTTCACCGACCTCGCCGTCGTCGACGTGACGCCTCGGGGACTCGAGGTGCTCGAGCTCGCCCCGGGCGTGAGCTTCGAGGAAGTGTGCGAGAACACCGGCGCTCCGCTTCGCCGGCTCGACCGCTAGGCCGGCTGAGAAACCGAGGTGAGGGAGACCTGAGATGAGCCACCGTAGTGCCGAGCTTTTCCTCCAGGCGCAGGAGTTCTTGGCCGGCGGCGTCAGCCGCAACACGCTGCTTAGGCAGCCGCATCCTCTCTATGTGGCAAGCGGCAACGGCTGCCGGGTCGTCGATGTCGACGGTGTCGAGCGCATCGACTTCGCCAACAACATGGCGTCCCTGATCCACGGACACGCCCACCCGGCAATCGTCGAGGCGGTGACGGCGCAGGTCAAGCGAGGCACCGCGTTCACCATGGCAACGGAAGTGGAGATCGCCTACGCGCGCCATCTTTGCGGTCGGTCCGCGAACTTCGACAAGTTGCGTTTTGTCAATTCAGGTACGGAGGCGGTGATGGCAGCGCTCAAGGCGGCGCGCGCTTTCACCGGTCGAGCAGGGCTCGCCAAGACCGAAGGGGCCTATCACGGAGCCTACGACTACGCCGAAGTCAGCCAGGCACCGGGGCCACAGAACTGGGGAGCTCCGGATCGTCCCGCCTCGGTACCGCTTGCCGTGGGGACGCCCGAGGGCGTGCTGCACGACGTCGTGGTGCTGCCGTTCAATGATCCCGAGGCCGCCACCGCGGCGTTGAACGAGCATCGGGATGAGATCGCTTGCGTCCTCCTCGACCTGATGCCCCACCGACTCGGGTTGGTGCGGGCGGACGATTCGTACGTCCAGGCGCTGCGCGAGTGGACTATGGAGAACGGAGCGCTTCTGGTGTTCGATGAAGTCATCACCTTTCGCACCGAAGTGGGCGGGATGCAGGCGCGCTACGAGGCGAGCCCCGATCTGACGGCCATGGGCAAGATGATTGGCGGCGGTCTGCCGGTCGGGGCGCTGGCCGGGCGCGATGAAGTGATGAAGGTGTTCTCGGTCCAGGGCGGGGCGCCGCCGCGGCTCCCTCACTCGGGGACCTTCTCGGCCAACCCCTTGACCATGGCGGCGGGTCTCGCGGCCATGCAGCTCTTCGACGCCGACGCTACGGCGCGCCTCAACCGGTTGGGGGATGTGGCACGCAGCAAAATCAAGGAGGCGATCTCGGTGGCCGCAGTGCCCGCCAGCGTGACCGGCACCGGATCCATGTTCCGCATCCATCTGCGATCGACGCCACCGCGGGACTATCGGTCGTTGTTCCCCTCGCCGGCAGAAGCTGAGGCCCTGCGGCTTTTCATCGACGGGCTCTACGATGCCGGCGTCGTGATGATCTACAGCGGTGCGGGGGCCTTGTCGACACCGATGGGCGAAGCCGAGGTCGACGCCCTGGCGGAGGCCGTTCTCACGAGTCTGCGCACGGTCAAGACGAGGCTTCCCGGGTCCGGGAGCGGTGCGGCTACGTGAGGCAGTGATTGGCGGCAGACAGACTCAGTCTCTCGCCAAGACGGACTCCGCCTTGCGTAAGTGCTCGACGCGAGCGTAGTCGTAGAGGCCGACCTCGTCGAAGATGACCCGGTCCTCGTAGTCGTCGAACCAGATTGCGTCCGGGTTGCGGCCGACGACGCAGACTTTTCCCCGATCCGGCGCCGACAGCGCATTGCGCAGGTTCTTGAAGATCAAGACACCATTCTCGGATGCGGGGACGCCCGGGATGGGCTCGTTGGTCACTGCGGCCACTTCCGTCTTGCCTTTGTAGTGGGTAATCGAGAGCCGGGCGTGGGTCTCGACGCCGGAGAGCCCCTTCTGGGACTCGTTGAGCAGGTTCCAGGCGGTCTCGATCGGCACGTTGAATGCCCGGTAGGCGACAATGTCCCGACCACAGAAGAAGTAGTGGTTTCCGACACCGGCGCGGTAGAGCGCCCGCTGCATGATCCGCAGCGCGTCAGCGTCGTCGTTGATCCCCTTGATGATCGGCGCTTGATTCTCCACCTGGAGCCAACCTCTCGAGACCACGCCTTCCATGCCGCGTTTGGCGGCGGGATTCCACACGAGTGACCCGTTCGGGTTGGTCCGGTAGGCGCCGCCGTCGTCTTTGAGCAGGAACTCGTCCGGGTGGTTGAAGTGGATCATCAGCCGGAAGCCGACATCCGGGTAGGTCTCGTGAAAGGCGTCGATCATTGCCAGGAAGGTGTCGTCGAAGCGATCCGGGAAGAAGGACATGTCCTTGGTACCAAGGCGGATGGACTCGATACCGGCTTCGGCGAGGGCCGAGAGCCAGGCGGCGATCTTTTTGTTGGGCAGCATCATCGGGTCGCCACCCGATAGCAGGATCTCCCTCAGTTTCTCGCGACCGGTCTCGGGATGGCGGCCACCGTTGTCTTCCACGAGCTTGTTGTGGCGGTGGATGTAGTCGACGACCTCGGGGATCTGAGCCAGCCCCTTCTTGGCGACGGTCCCATCCTGACGTTCGATCTCCTTACGGGCGATGAGCTCCTCGCGATAGCAGAAACGGCAGTGTGCCGAGCACGTTGAGACCACGTACATGAGCCCCATTTCGTACTTGTGGAGCAGCCCCTCAACCGGGCTGAAGTCCATCTGGTAGCCCGGGTCCTCGGAGCCGGCGAGATTCAGAGTCTCGTCCGGGTTCGCCTTGACCAACCTTTGCAAAGGGACGCTCTGCTTGGCCATCTCGAAGTAGTGGCGCGTCATTTTCACCGGCATTCGCGCCTCGACGTCGCGCTCGGTGCCCTGCAGGCTGACCAGTTCGGCGATCTCGTCGCTCGAGTAGAAGCTCTTCATGTCCTCGGGGGCGCGTTCCTCGATGAAGGGCTTGAGACCGATGATGATCTGACGGTCGTACTTGGGGTCCTCGACCGTGTCGAGAAACGCCTGCTCTCTTGCCGTTGGCACGTACTTCTGAGATTTGCTCATGTCCGACCTCTTGTTTCTGGAGTCTGTGTGGGCCCCTACTTGCGCGGGACAAAGCTATCAGAGCTGGTGGACATGCCGCCTCTTCCAAACTCAGCAGTGATCTTGAAGTGCGAAAGAGTCGAATACCGCTGCGGGCGGGTCCAGCGCCGGCCGAGTGCCGAGCTGAATAGCCTGAGTCGCCCTCGGCCTCAGTCGAGCAGACAATCGGCCAGGAACTCGGCGCACGAGCTGTATCTGGGCAGCGTATTCAGCGGGTTGGTGCACCGAGCGCCCTGCTCGGTTCTGATTGCGCGCTAGCGCGGATGAGTTCGGCTGCGGTAGCTGTCCATGCCGCTACCGAGGATCGTGCCGATGCGAAAGGACCACTTCATCGGTGCTTCTCTCCTACGGCGGCGGCCGCCGCTTCTTACTGCTGATCTGGCCGCCGAAGCTGGGACTTGAAGTAGTTGATCGACTGCCTCAAAGTCTTCCAGACGTGCTCCGCGTCGTCGGTGAGATCTTCCCAGGACTCTTCGCCGGCGCCCCGGATCTCGCGCAACTTCTGCCGCGCGCTGGCGTAGCTGTCACGGACCTTCGACAGTTGGGGCTCGAGCTTTTCCCTGACAGGCTCCGCCACCTCTGAGAGCTTGGCTTCCAGCCTGTCCAGATCCGTATTCCAGTCATCCAGCTGCTGTTTCATTCTCTCGGCGTAGTCGTCTCGTTTGGACACCTGCATCTCCTTTCCTCTGAATCCTAGCAGCCGCCGGTACGGATCCCCCGGCAGCCGCATTCGCTCGACGCGGATCTGGTCGGGGGCTCACGCAGAAGAAACCGACATCTCTCGTGGGCCGCGTGCCCCAGTTTGTACATGAAGCTCGAGAAGGGGAGTCCCACCGTGTCAGCACGCGTCAGGGCGAGATCCTCAGGCGGCTAAGCTCATGTCCAAGCAACTGATTTTCAGCGAGTTAGAGTCGAGGATCTGCGTCGGTGCGGCCGCTGAGAGCAGGGCGGTTGGGCCCCGGTAACCGCCGCTGGAGGCTGTGAGAGTGCCGCTTGCGAACGACTCGAACTGGCCTCGATCGTCTGTGCTTGCCCCGGTCCACGTGGAGTTCATCCCAGTTGCTGTAACCTCGAGGCTGCGCCTGAAACCAGACCTTCGGTACTCGACCAGAGGAGAAATACCATGCTGCGCGCTGTGCTCTACGACCCAGCAAGCGGACAATTGCGTGACGGCGGAGCGGAGCTGATCGACGAGTGGGATGAGTCGGCGCAGAGCACGATCTGGGTCGCTCTCGAGGAGGAGCCGGCCGAGTCCGAATCGGAGCTCTTGGCGTGCCGTTTCGGCGTGCACCGGCTGGCGATCGCCGATGCGTTGCGGGAGCGGCATCCGCCGAAGATCGAGCCGTTCAAGGACAACACCTTCATACTGCTCAAGGGCCTGGACGCCAGCTCGACGTCACTCGATTTCGGGACGATTCAGCTTTCGCTGTTCGTTGGTGAGCGCTTCCTGGTCACCCGCAGCTCCGGACCGTCTTTAAGTAGCAAGAGAATTCTCTCCGAGCTGACATCGGGTGCGATTCCGCCGGATTTTTCTCCCGCCGGCTTGGCGCTGCTGCTCTGCCGCACGGTGGCCGACCGCTTCTTGCCCCTGCTACTCGCCGTCGAGAAGCGGCTCGAGGAGATGGAGACAGAAATGCTGCAGAAGCCGAGCGACGATTTGCTGGCGGAGCTTGTACGCCAAAAGGGCGATCTCAAGAAGGTGCTCCGCGTCCTCCAGTATCACGCGCAGGTCTTCTCTTCCGCTCGCTCGAAGACGCCGGTTCAGCTCGGAGGGCACGATCACGAGTTGACGGACGTGCAAGAGCAGCTCGACCGCCTGCTGAGTCTCGCTCGCCTGTACTACGAGCTGACGGACGACCTCATGAACGGCTACCTTTCGCTCTCCGCCCACCGCCTGAACCAGATCATGCAAACGCTGACGATCGTGACGGTGATCTTTGTCCCGATCACCTTCATGGCGGGAATCTACGGCATGAACTTCGAGTTCATTCCCGAGCTTGGATACCGCAAAGGGTATTTCGTCCTGCTCGGTGCGATGCTGAGCGTGGTCGCGATGATCCTTCTCGTATTCCATCGGCGAGGCTGGCTCGGAGGCCGCCCACCTGGGCGCTGAGCATCCCACCCGATCAGAGCAAGAGAGCCGGGCGCACGATTCAACCTCGGGGGGCTCCGGAGCGCAGCGCCGCGGCCTTGTCCCAAACCCGGTCCTCGACGTCGTCGACGAACAGCTGAAGGTGCGGAAACGGGATCTCGATTCCGGCCTCGTCGAGGGCCAGCTTTGCCGCCTCGATCGCCTTGAAGTAGGTGCCCTGGCGGTCCTTGGCGGCGTCGATCCACACGCGGACTTGCAGATTGACGCTCGAATCCCCCAGCTCTTCGACCACGACGTCGGGAGCCGGGTTGCTCTTGACCGTGTCGATCCCGCTCACCGCCTCGAGCAAAACCCGCCGCGCGGCCAGGATGTCTTCCTTGTAGGCGATACCCACGGTGACGTCGACGCGCAGCTCGCCGTGCTGGCTCAGGTTCTCGAGCACGGCGTCGATGATCGATTTGTTGGGAATCACGACATAGGTGTTGCGCGGGGTGCGGATGCGGGTCGAGCGCAGTGTGATGTTGTTGACACAGCCGAACTGTTCTTCGACCTTGATCCAATCACCGACCACGAACGGCTTGTCCCAGAAGATGATGATGCCGGAGATCACGTTGGCAACCGAATCCTGGGCTGCAAATGCCAGCGCGAGGCCAACCACACCGAGGCCGGCCAGAGCGGCCCCGACGTTGATCCCCAGCTGCGCGGCCGCCATGACCAGGCCGAAGATCATCACCCCGTAATAGAGGATGTTGTCGACCAGGAGGCCGATCAGCGCTTTCTCCATCCCGGCCCCGGCCATGAAACGGCGTAGCACCCGCCCCAGCACGCGGGCTAGGACCCAGAAAATGACCAGGATCACCAGCGCGGCGACGAGCTTGGGCACGAAGGCAATGACTTGAGTCATGAGCTGTGAGACGTCGATCGAGTCGAGCAGCTTCTGCACGGTGAGGCCTCCTTCGGGCTGTGGATGGCTCTGGCGCCGAGAAACAGCTTTTGACTCTACCCCAAGCCAGAATTGGCTCCTTCCAGCTCGGTCCAAGGGCCGCAGGAGCCCGGGTCTGTTTCTTGCTGCTGGAGGAATTCCCCGGTCTGGAGTTGACCCGGTTTCGTGGACACTGCACCCTTTGGGTGAGAGGAGTTCACAATGGGAAAGGCAGTTCTGTCGCTGCCTGTACCGGGCGGCATCGCAATAGAGCGCAAGGCTCCGCAAGGCTCAGGCTGAGATGTGCGAACAGGTGAAGAGCCTGACGGTTCGCCAACGGCTGGCTTCCTTGCGCGAAAGAGCGCGAAGTGATGCACTGGCAGTCTGGTGGAAGGGCCGGTCTACGGGAAAGGCGACTTGACGAGAGTGACGAACGGTCTCGCTCGCCGTGACCGATGATGTCCCGGGACGTGGAACTCGAAGTGAACGCCACCGACCCCGTCATTGTCGTTCCTCACCAGTGGGAAGAGCCGATCCGCGCCGAGCTCTTCGGCATCGAGCGCCTGGAGCAACACGCCGAGAGCCTGGCCGCGGCACAGCGCGCAGCCTACGAGCCCTCCAAAGGACGGAATCTCCTGCCGAGGGTCCGCGACAACGGCCAGGTGCTTCTGGCCGCATACCGAAACGTCGCCGAGACGGTCCGCGAGAAGGGCGAAATCACGCCCGCGGCGGAGTGGCTCCTCGACAACTTCCACATTGTGGAGGAACAGATCCGTGGGATCCGGGACCACCTGCCGGGGAGCTACTACCGCCTGCTGCCGAAGATCGCCGCGGGCCACCTGGCGGGATACCCGCGCGTCTATGGGCTGGCCTGGGCCTACGTGGCTCATACCGACAGCCGGTTCGAGCTGGAGTCGCTACAGCGATTCGTCCGCGCCTACCAGCGCGTTCAGCCGCTCACCATCGGAGAGCTCTGGGCGATCGCCATCCACCTCCGCGTCGCCCTGGTAGAGAACCTGCGGCGGCTGTCGCAGCTGATCGTCCGCTCCCGGGAGGCGCGAGCCAGGGCCGACGAGTTGGCGGACCGCCTGCTGGGACAGAGCGGTCGGCCGGCTGAGCACGCGAAGGCTGTTCTGGGGCGCCTGGCTGACGCCCCGCTGCGCCGCCCGTTCGCCGTGCAGCTCGTCCAGCGGCTTCGTGACCAGGGACCCGAGATCATGCCGGCCCTGGCCTGGCTCGACGAAAAGCTGAGCGCCCACGGGAGGTCGGCCGATGAGGTGGTTGCTCAGGAACACCATGCCCAGGCCGCGGCAAGTGTCACCGTCCGCAACATCCTCACCAGCATGCGTTGGATGTCCTCCATCGACTGGCTCGAGTTCTTCGAGGGCGTCAGTCTAGTGGACGAAGTTCTGCGCGCCGCGCCCGGGTTCGCGGCCTTCGACTTTGCGACACGAGACGTGTACCGAGCCCAGATCGAGTTGCTCTCCCGAGGCTCGGGGCGATCGGAGATCGAGGTGGCGCGGGAAACTGTGTTCCTGGCCGGACGTACAGCCCGGGGGAACGCTCAAGCCGCCGGCGCCGGGGTGGAGGCCGACTCTCGGGAGAGCGCGCCGGGGCTTCCCGGTGTTCCCGAGCGTGCCGAGGAGGACCCGGGGTACTACCTCCTGTCCGGGGGCAGGCGGGCTTTCGAGAAGCAGCTGGGGTTTCGCGTTCCGTTTCGAATCCGACTCCGCCGCTTCTGTCGCACCCATGCGACCGCCGGATACCTGGGAACGATTGCTTTCCTCACCGCCCTCCTGCTTTCCGCCCTGGTGTTCTACACGTGGACGGCCGGGGCAGGCCCCTCGGTCCTCGTCCTGCTGGGAATCCTGGGCCTGGTGCCCGCTTCAGAGATCGCGGTGTCCCTCGTCCATCGCCTGGTTCCGATTCTCGTTCCACCCAGGTTGCTCCCCAAGCTCGAGCTTGCCCAGGGCGTGCCTCCGGAGCTTCGAACCCTGGTCGTCGTGCCGATGTTGCTGACGAGGCACGACGACATCGAAGAGCAGGTCGAGCGGCTCGAGGTGCACTTCCTGGCAAATCCCGAAGGCCATCTCCACTTTGCTCTCCTGAGTGACTGGGCGGACGCTCCCCACGAGCGTATGCCCGGCGACGAGGATCTCCTGGCCGCGCTGGCCGCTGGCATGGCGAGCCTCAACCAGAAATACGAGGGTCCGCCCGGAGCCGAGAGCCGTTTTTTCCTGTTGCATCGTCGGCGTCTCTGGAACGAAAAGGAAGGCAAGTGGATCGGCTGGGAAAGGAAGCGAGGGAAACTCCATGAGCTGAATCGGCTTCTGCGCGGCGCCAAGGACACCACGTTCGTGCCAGTCGACGGACAGCCGCCCGTTGTGCCTCAGGGGATCCGCTACGTCATCACCCTCGATGCCGACACCCGGCTTCCCAAGGGGAGCGCCTATCGCCTCGTCGGGGCCGCGGCGCACCCGTTGAACCGGCCGTTCTTCGACCCCGGGAAAGGACGGGTCGTCGAGGGCTACGCGGTTTTGCAGCCTCGGATCACGCCGTCCTTGCCGACGGGTCCGGCAAGCACGGCCTACCAGCGGATCGTCTCGGGCCCCGGAGGCGTCGACCCGTACGCGGCGGCTGTCTCCGATGTGTATCAGGACCTCTTCAGGGAGGGCTCCTATACAGGCAAGGGAATCTATGACGTCGAGGCCTTCGAGGCGGCGCTCGAGGGAACGGTCCCGGAGAACGCGCTGCTCAGCCATGACCTGTTCGAGGGCTTGTTCGCGCGCGTCGGGTTGGTGACCGATGTGGATCTCTTCGAGGAGTTCCCCACCAACTACCAGGTGGCCGCCCGCCGCCATCATCGATGGGTGCGCGGCGACTGGCAGCTCCTGCCCTGGATCCTGGGCCACGCGCGCGATGCCGCGGGGCGGAGGCAGAGGGCTCGCATCCCCACCCTGGGCCGATGGAAGATGGTGGACAATCTCCGCCGAAGTCTCGTCGCGCCTTTCTCGTTTCTCGTGGCGGTGGCCGGCTGGATCCTACCCGCCGTTCCGCCCCTCCTCTGGACCGGCCTGCTCGTTGGAGCCGTCGCTGTCCCGAGCGTCATCCCGGTTCTCGACGGCCTCCTTCCCCGGCGATGGGGGATCTCCAAGCGCAGCCACCTGCGCGCCGTGGGGCGCGACATTTACGTGGCCCTGTCACAAACGCTTCTGGCCATCACCATGCTGACCCACCAGACCTGGCTCATGGTGGATGCCGTGGTGCGTACGCTCGGGCGGCTCTACCTCACGAAACGAAACCTCCTCGAGTGGGTGACGGCTGCGCGCGCGGGCTACGGGGCCGAGTTGGGACTCCGGGTCTTCCACTGGCACCTTCGCTGGGGCGTGGTCCTCGCCGTCGGAGCCGGGGTTCTCGTTGTTTTCTTCAAGCCGGGAGCCTGGCCAGCAGCCGCGCCGGTCGTTCTCCTCTGGGTGCTGGCACCCGTTCTCGCGTGGCGGATGAGCGTTCCGGCCAAGATCGCAAAATCGCAAATTCTCTCCCCGCACGAGACGCGCTCCTTGAGGCTCATCGCCCGCCGGACCTGGCGCTTCTTCGAGACGTTTGTGGACGAGGAGGAGCATGCTCTGCCGCCGGACAACTTTCAGGAAGACCCCGAGCCTGTGGAAGCGCACCGCACCTCGCCGACGAATCTGGGTCTGTATCTCCTGAGCACGATGGTCGCCCATGACTTCGGCTGGATTGGGATTCTGGACACGGTGGAACGGCTCGAGGCCACGCTCGAGACCATGGCCAAGCTGCGTCGCGTCCGAGGCCATTTCTGCAACTGGTACGACACCCGGGACCTCCGGCCGTTGGAGCCCATTTACGTTTCCACCGTGGACAGCGGCAATCTGGCCGGGCACCTGATCGCCCTGTCTCAAGCGTGCCGCGAGCTCATACAACGGCCCCCCTTCGGCCCGGAGACCCTGGAGGGAGCCCGCGACGCTCTCCAGTTGGTTCTCGATTCCGTGCAGAAGGCCGAGCATCCCCAACGCACGCAAATAGTCGCGGCGGTGCAGCTGCGCGAAGCCGCGGCGGCGATGTCGGCCGTCCTCGAGGTTCCCCCGACGTCCCTCCCGGAATGGGTCGAGCGGCTCGAGGAGTTGGAGGTCCAGGCCGAGAATCTTCTGGACATC
Source organism: Thermoanaerobaculia bacterium (assembly GCA_945787635.1). Taxonomy (GTDB): domain Bacteria; phylum Acidobacteriota; class Thermoanaerobaculia; order Multivoradales; family JAHEKO01; genus CALZIK01. Next base: position 41,527 of record CALZIK010000007.1, read on the forward strand.
GCGCGTACGCTCTCGAGCGACGGCGAGGACAGCTCCCGCTCCGAGGTCCTGGCCTGGGCCCGGGCGGTACGGGACTCCGTCCGGAGCCACGCCCGCGATCTCGAGACCAGCCGACCCGATGCCGCGGCGACCCTCGGGCACCGGCTCTCCGCCCTCGCGCTGGTCGCCGAAGGGATGGTCCAGGGCATGGACTTTCGGTTCCTCTACGACTCCTCGCGCAGGCTGTTCTCCATCGGCTACCGTGTGGCCGACGGCACGCTCGATCCCGGCAGCTACGACCTGCTGGCCTCAGAGGCCAGGTTGGCAAGCTTTGTAGCCATCGCCAAGGGCGACGTCTCACCTCGGCACTGGTTTCTGCTCGGCCGGTCTCTCACGCCGGTGCGACGTGGTGCGGCCCTCGTCTCCTGGTCGGGGTCCATGTTCGAGTACTTGATGCCGCTCCTCGTGATGCGGCAGCCCGCCCATAGCCTTCTGGATCTCACCTGCCGCCTCGTAGTAGGGCGCCAGATCCGGTACGGCGCGGAGCGAAGGGTTCCGTGGGGGGTCTCGGAATCGGCCTACAACGTTCGTGACGTGCAGCTCACGTATCAGTACTCGGATTTCGGCGTACCCGGCCTGGGACTCAAGCGAGGGCTGTTCGACGACGTGGTGGTGGCTCCCTACGCCACGGCACTCGCGGCCATGGTGGATCCCAGGGCCGCCCTGAACAACTTCGCCCGCCTCGAGCAAGCCGGTGCCCGAGGCGCCTACGGGTTCTATGAGGCCCTCGACTACACCCCCTCGAGGTTACCGGAGCAGGCCAGGGTGGCCGTGGTTCGGGCATACATGGCCCATCACCAGGGGATGACCCTCGTTGCTCTGGGCAACGTGGTTCACGACGGCCGCACGCGGAGGCGTTTTCACGCCAATCCCCTGGTGCAGGCGGCGGAGCTGCTGCTCCAGGAGCGGACGCCGCGTGCCGTGGCCGTGGCCCGGCCTCGGGCCGAGGAGGTGAGGGAGGCGGCGCTCGTACGCGACCTTGTTCCCGCCACCTTGCGACGATTCGAATCGCCGCACGACATCACCCCCCGCACCCATCTCCTTTCCAACGGCCGCTACACGGTCATGGTCACGGCGGCGGGCTCCGGGTTCAGCCGGTGTGGGGACCTTGAGGTCACCCGTTGGCGCGAGGACACAACGCGTGACTGCTGGGGCTCGTTCCTCTTCTTGCGGGACGCGGAGACCGGTGACGTTTGGTCCGCTGCATTCCAGCCCACTGGAACCGAAGCGGAGGACTACGACGTCGTCTATTCCGAAGACCGGGCCAAGATCATGCAGCGGCACCGCTCCCTTTCGATCGCTCTGGAGATCGTGGTTTCCCCCGAGGACGATGCTGAGCTTCGCCGGCTGACGGTGACCAATCTCGAGAACCATGACCGTGAGATCGATGTCACGTCATATGCCGAGGTCGTGCTGGCTCCGCAGGGTGTGGACGAAGCCCACCCCGCGTTCTCGAACCTCTTCGTGGAGACGGAGTTCGTTCCCAAGCTCGGAACCCTGCTGGCTACACGGCGCCCACGTTCAGCAGAGGAGCCTCAGCCCTGGCTCGCCCATTTGGCTGCGGTCGAGGGGGGGACGGTTGGCAAGCTGCAGTACGAGAGCGACCGGGCGCGCTTTCTCGGTCGGGGCCGCGGGGTTCGGACGCCGCTCTCCGTGGTTGACGGGGGGCCCCTTTCGAACACTGGAGGAACCGTTCTGGATCCAATTGTGAGCCTCCGGCACCGTGTAGCGATTCCCGCCAGCGGGACGGTCAGTTTCGTGTTCACCACGCTCGTGGCGCCGTCCCGGGAAGAGGCTCTCGAGATTGCGGAGAAGTACCGCCAACCGGCAACGTTTGCGCGCGAGAGCTCCCTGGCGTGGACGCACGCACAAGTCCAGCTGCACCACCTCCGGATCACCCAGGACGAGGCGCATCTCTTCCAGCGTCTGGCCAACCGTCTGCTCTACTCCGATCCCACATTGCGCGCAGCTACTCAGGTACTGACGAAGAACCGCGGTGGCGCGCCCGAGCTCTGGGCTTACGGCATCTCCGGCGATCTTCCCATCGCTCTGGTGCGCATCGAGACGGAGGAGGAGCGGGAGGTCGCGAGGCAGCTCGTGCGGGCGCACGAGTACTGGTACCGGAAGGGGATTGCCGCCGACCTGGTGATCCTGAATGCGCAGGGCACCTCCTACGCACCGGGCCTCCAGGAGTCCCTCGAAGCCATGGTGCGAGCGATCCAGTCCGGAGCCGGCCACGAGGGCCATCCGTATCACGGAGGCGTGTTCGTGCTCAGGGCCGACCTCGTGTCCCCAGGTGACCAGATCCTCCTGCACGCGGCGGCGCGACTCGTACTTCATGCGAACCGGGGGACACTCTCAGAGCAGTTGGTTCGGTTGGGGAGACTCCGGCCCGGGCCGGTGCCGCCGCGTCTCCGCCCGCAGCGTGACACGGCCGAATCCGTTTCTCCTCCGCCGCTGGATCTCGAGTTCTTCAACGGTCTGGGAGGATTCACACCGGACGGCCGGGAATACGTCACGGTGCTAGGCAAGGGGCAGTGGACCCCGGCTCCCTGGATCAACGTAGTGGCCAACCCGGGGTTCGGTTTCCAGGTCTCCGAGTCGGGCTCCGGCCATACCTGGTCCGAGAACAGCCGGGAGAACAAGCTCACGCCGTGGTCGAACGATCCCATCAGCGACACTCCGGGCGACACGTTCTATGTTCGTGATGAGGACAGTGGTCGGCTTTGGGGGCCGACCTGTCTCCCCATCCGCGAAGAAGGTTCGCCCTATGTCATCCGGCACGGTCAGGGCTACAGTCGATTCGAGCACACATCGCATGGCATCGCACTGGATCTCCTGCAGTTCGTGCCGCTGCGTGACCCGATCAAGATCTCTCGGCTCACTCTGGAGAATCAGTCCGACCGCAAGCGGCGCCTTTCGGTCACTGCCTATGCGGAGTGGGTGCTGGGCGTTTCGAGGAGCGAGTCCGCACCGTTCGTGATCACCGACATCGAACCCGCGACGGGTGCCCTGTTTGCGCGAAATGCCTGGAACCGGGAATTCGCCGACCGGGTCGCCTTCGCTGACCTGGGTGGCCGCCAGACCTCCTGGACCGGCGATCGCCTCGAGTTTCTGGGCCGAAATGCGAGCCTCGACCATCCCGCTTCACTGGAGCGCAGAGAGAAGCCATCGGGCAAGACCGGAGCAGGCTTGGATCCTTGCGCGGCTCTCCAGACGCAGGTGGAGCTCGAGCCGGGGGAGCGCACCGAGGTGCTGTTCTTGCTGGGCCAAGGTTCTGGCCCCGAGCAGGCCCGATCCCTGGTCGAACGCTATCGGACGCTGAGCTGCGACGTGGTTCTCCGCGAGGTGCAGGAGTACTGGAGCCAGGTCCTCGGCACGGTCCAGGTCAAGACACCCGACCCCTCGATGAACCTCCTCCTCAACCGCTGGCTTCTCTATCAAACGCTCTCCTGCCGCATCTGGGCTCGCTCGGCGTTCTACCAATCGGGCGGAGCGTACGGATTCCGCGACCAGCTGCAGGACGTCATGTCCCTGGCGGTGACGAAGCCCGAGCTCGTGGGCGAGCACATACTGCGAGCCGCTGCGCGGCAGTTCCGGGAAGGGGACGTCCAGCACTGGTGGCATCCTCCGAAGGGCCGCGGGGTTCGGACCCGTATCTCCGACGACCGCCTCTGGCTGCCATATGCGGTGGCCCACTATCTGAAGACGACCGAGGATCGGGCGGTGCTCGACGAGGAGGTTGCGTGGCTCGATGGGCCGGTTCTCGAAGAGGGCCAGCAAGAAGCCTACTTCGAGCCCACGGAGTCGGAAGACCGGGCGACGCTCTACGAGCACTGCGCGCGAGCGCTGGACCGGAGCCTCGAGGTGGGAAGCCACGATCTTCCCTTGATCGGGGCTGGTGATTGGAATGACGGCATGAACCGCGTCGGTCACGAAGGCCGGGGAGAAAGCGTCTGGCTGGGGTGGTTTCTGCTCGCCAACCTGAGAGAGTTTGCCGACATCGCGGACTCGCGGGCGGAGGCGAAGCGTGCGGCACGGTGGCGGAAGCGGGCCGCGTCTCTCGAGGTCTCGCTGGACCGCGAGGCATGGGACGGCGCGTGGTATAGGCGAGCCTTCTTTGACGACGGGACGCCGCTCGGGTCGGCGACGAACGACGAATGCCAAATCGACTCCATTTCCCAGTCCTGGGCGGTCCTCTCAGGTGCTGGCAACGAGCAGCGGGCACGCCAGGCCATGGAGTCCGTGGAACGGCGGCTCGTTCGGCGCGAGAGCGGGCTCTTGCTGCTGTTTTCTCCGCCTTTCGACCGGACTCCTCTGGATCCGGGATACGTCAAGGGATACGTTCCCGGAATCCGCGAAAACGGCGGACAGTACACCCACGCCGCGATATGGTCGGTCGTGGCTTTCGCCATGCTCGGCGAGGGAGGCAAGGCCACCGATCTCTTCAACCTACTGAGTCCCATCCACCATACGAGCGGTAGGGCGGATCTTCACCGGTACAAGGCAGAGCCGTACGCAATAGCCGCGGACGTCTACTCTGAACCTCCTCACGAAGGTCGGGGAGGGTGGACGTGGTACACGGGGGCTGCGGGCTGGCTTTACCGCGCGGGCCTGGAGTGGATTCTCGGTTTCCGGAAGCGGGGCTCTGCCCTCTGTATTGACCCGTGCATTCCCGAGGACTGGAAACGCTTCGAGATCGCCTACCGTCATGGCGACACGCTCTACCGGATCACCGTCGAAAACCCGAACGGAGTCTGCCGGGGGGTATCCCGGGTCAGCCTTGACGGAGCCCTTCTTCCTGGGGGAGCGCTTGTCCCCTTGGCCGACGACGCTCGCGAGCACGACGTTCAAGTGGTGCTCGGATAGGCCTTTGAGGGTAATCGGCGCCAAACTGGGTCTGCAGCGCTTCCCAGGGATGAGGCATGGCTTCCGGAGATTCCTCATCCGGCAGGGGAGCCATGAGTGATACTAAGGGCTGATGTCAAAGCCAAGGAGGTAGCAATGCCTAGTTCGCAAGTTCTGGTGGTCTTGTTCTTGGTTGTCGGAGGCACCGCATTGGCTCAGGATGCGGCGCCCACGCCGGTAGCCGGTGAGGCAGCGCTCGGCAGCCAACCCTACGACCAGTTCGAGCCGGATTCGTTTTGTGCCGAATGCCATGTGGATATAGCGGCCCAGCACGCCCAATCGATGATGTCGCAGTCGTACACCCACGCCTGGGACGAGATCGAGTACTTCGAGCTGGCCCTGCCGCACAGCCAGAAGGAGCCCAAGGTGGCGGGCGTCCGGGAGGGTTGTAACGGATGCCATGCTCCACTGGCATTCCTCGCCGGTGACATCCCGCCACCGCGGCCCTCGGAGGGTTCGCGAGCGAACGAGGGCGTGTCCTGCGACCTTTGCCACAGCATCGTCGGCTTCGAGGGTGAGGTTCCGTTCAACTTCAACTACATCGTCGACCCGAGTGACGTCGAGCAGGGCGTTCGTGGCGGGACCGACAACATGGGACACGACGTGCAGGCGAATCCGTTCCTGCACACCTCGGAATTCTGCGGTACCTGTCACAACGAAAAGGACCCCTGGGGCCTATGGGTCAAGGCCACACATCTCGAGTGGCAGGAGAGCCCACAAGCGAAGGCCGGGATCATCTGCCAGGACTGCCACATGCCGCCTGCGGCGGGCAACAGCGCTCCCGACATGGGCGGTGAGGACCGTGCTGATATCCGGCAGCACCTCTTCCACGGAGCCCACGATGCCGCCAAGCTCGCGGGCTCGGTCGAGGTCCGCCTTCATGCCCGCCAGGTGGAAGTGAAACCGGGCTCCGAGGTCGTCATGGTGGCGACGGTCGTCAATGCGAAGGCCGGGCACATGATTCCGACCGGTTCGGCTGAGGAGCGCGTTGTCTGGTTGCACGTAGAAGCCGAGGATGCCAAGGGCGGGCGACACCACTTGCGGGTCGATCGGAAAGGGTTCGAAGGCGAGTCCTACACCATCGCTTCCACCGAGGCTCTCGCGTACCACGATATCGGCGATATTCAGGAAATCGAGGCTTTCCCGGGTCTCTCGCGCGATGGGGACGTACCGGACGGTGATCGAATCTTCCGCCTGCCCTATCTGGATCCTCAAGGGCGAATGACGGTCGCGCAGTGGAACACGGCGGCGTTCGGACCCGACTACCGCCTGGCTCCGCTCCAGGCCCGCAACGAGACATTCACCTGGCAGCTTCCCAAGGACGTGCCGGTGGGAGCAGTCGAAGTGACCGCGACGGTCTGGTACTCCAAGCTGGTCTCTTCCGTTGCGGAGTTTCTAGGCGTGCCGCCGGAGGAAAGCGAGGCGGTGATGGTCAGCCAACACAGTACGGTCTTCACCGTGAAGTAGGCGAGGCCGCCACTGCGCAGGAGCCCTGAAGGCGCTGCCTCGGCGAGCGTCGAGCACCACCTTCCTCGAAGAGCGTAGACGGAACCTTCGCAGGGGTCGTCCGTCAATGAGCTGGGCCTTCGTTTGATGACGGCGCTCGGCGAGCAACTCGGGGCCGGCGCACCCGCCGACGCCATCACCGTGTGCTCGGCGATCGCCCCGGCGGCCGCTACTGAGATCAGTCGGGAGGGGCTCGAAATCCGCCGGATCAGCTTGCGGTATCGGAATCCGGAGAACGCTCCCGACGACTGGGAGGACGCCAGGCTGAATCGCTTTGAGGGAAGCTTCGCCGATCAAATTCCCCCGAGGGTCAACCTTCAGGCGCTCCCCGGCCATTCGCGAGAGGGGCACTTGTTTCCAGGGGGCACCTATTCCAGGCGGGCGCCCGCTGAGGCCCGATTCCGAGGCCCGCATCCCCGAGACGCGTCAGCTACAGCCTGCTGACGAGCATCTCCCGCTCCAGGATCAGCTCCTTGGGCAGGTGGTCGCTGAGATCGAGGAACAGCTCCTCGTGTCCGAGCGTCTGCCGCTTCCAGGTCTTGCGATCGACCTCCATTACCTCGTCCCAGGCCTCGCGCGGGAAGTCTAGGCCGTCCCAGCGGATGTCCTCGTAGCGCGGCACCCAGCCGATCGGGGTCTCCTGGGCCTTGGCGCCGAAGCGCGAGCGCTCGACGATCCATTCCAGGATCCGCATGTTCTCGCGGAAGCCGGGCCACAGGAAGTTGCCTTTGCTGTCCTTGCGGAACCAGTTGACGTGGAAGAAGCGGGGCAGCTCGGAGAGCCGCTTGCCCATCTTGATCCAGTGCCGGAAGTAGTCGCCCATGTGGTAGCCGCAAAACGGCAGCATCGCCATCGGGTCGCGCCGGATCTTGCCCACCTCTCCGGTCGCGGCCGCGGTGGTCTCGGAACCGACGG
>CALZIK010000008.1 GCA_945787635.1 Thermoanaerobaculia bacterium
CGCAGCCGCGCTCAACTCGGCGTTCATGTCCGGCGGCTGGGGGAGATAGTCGGCGGACCGGGTGAGCAGAGGGAGCGCGTGGACCAGATCGATGGTCGCGCCGTGCGCCCGGGCCAACTCGATCGCCCAGTCGAGGCCGCTTTCGGCAGTCTCTGAGAAGTCGGTGGCCACGAGGATCGTCTTCATTGTCCCTCCCAAGGGCAGTATAGCCGGCGTTGCGGTCCGCTCTCTGTCTCCCGCGAAGGGAGTGGCCGAGGTCACGGAGATGGGAATGGTCTTCGTGTTCGCGGACCGGCACGGCCAGCGTCCAGTGAGCTCGCGGCGCGACGCGCCAGAGAGCAGGGGGTTGACGCCGGAGATTAAACGACGTGTTACGATGCAATCACTCTGACGAAGAGATGGAGACCGGCGGTGCTCGAGCGCGCCGCGACCGCAAAAGGAGGCCCCATGCAGAAGGTTCTGGTAACGACGGCCCTGGCCGTGCTGCTCTCGTTCGCACCCGTGGTGAACGCCGGCGGCCCCGACTACGACGCTATCGCCGACAATCTCGTCAACCAATCGGCGGCGGTTCAGCCCGGTGAGATCGTCGTCATCACCGGCGGCACGAACGAGATCGAGCTCATGGGCGCGATCCAAGTCGCCGTCTCAAAGGCCGGCGGCCAATCGCTGGTCACTCTCAACATTCCCAAGGCCAACAAACGAGCTCTGATGGAGACTCCGATGGAGCACCTCGGGCAGCTTCCCACGGCGAACCTGCTGGTGACCAAGATGGCCGACGTGTTCATCAATGTCGGCTCGGTCCAGGATCCGGGTCTGTTCTCGGACGCACCCGAAGATCGGCTCGCCGCCGCCCGGAAGGCGGGCGTGCCGCTGACCCGCGCGCTCAGCAATGCCCGCTTCCGAAGTGCGACACTCGGTCAGACCGGCGGCATTCCGACCATGGCGTACGCCGAATCGGTGGGCGCCGACTATGACGAGATCAGCGAGATTTTCTGGAATGCGATCGGTGTTGCGCCGGCGGACCTGGCCGCCAGAGCGGGCATGGTGTCCGCAATGCTCAAGGAAGGCGCGATGGTCAAGATGACCTCGAAAGCCGGAACCGACATCAGCTTTGCGGTCGGCAGCGAGCCCGCCAGGATCAACGCCGGCAGGACCTCGGACGTGGTCGCGCCGAGCGGGCCTGCCAACACCTGGCTGCCGGCGGGAGAGGCGTACGCCTGCGTCAAGCCGGGCACCGCGAGCGGCAAGGTAGTCGTGCCCTGGACTCAGTTTCGCGGGCTCGGCGTGGAGAACCTCGTATTGACCTTCGAGAACGGGCGCGTGACCAGCCTCACCGCCGATACCCACCAGAAGGTGCTTCAGGACTACCTCGACTCTTCGAGTGACAACCTCCGGGAGCTTTCGCTCGTCGACCTCGGGATGAACGCCGAGAGTCGCACGCCGGCGGGCTCGAGCTACAAATCCTGGGAGATGGGCGGCATGGTGACGCTTGGCCTGGGCAACAACAACTGGGCGGGCGGCAGCAACGATTCCGAAGGGGCCCTGAGCCTGCACGTGACCGGCTCGACGCTCACCATCGGAGGCGAGACCGTGGTCAAGGAAGGAAAGCTCGCACTCGCGGAGTAGACGTTGATCTCGTAGGGAACGTGACGGTGGGAACGTGCAGCCATTTGCCGGTTGTGCCCAGGCCCACCACGCAGGTACTCTGGGCTTGCGAAGGACAGATGTTTGTTTCCGGGTGAAGCGGGGAGCTTGCCGTTCGCGGTTGAGATCTCCTCTGGATTCGCTCTTGGAGTTGAAGAATGATTGGTAGGACCCTGTCCCACTACCGGATCACCGGCAAACTCGGCGCCGGAGGGATGGGCGAGGTCTATTTGGCGACGGACACCCAGCTCGAGCGCAGGGTGGCGCTCAAGGTGTTGCCCGCCGAGGTCGCCGCCGACCCGGAACGCCTTGGGCGTCTGCAGCGCGAAGCGAAGGCCCTGGCGGCTCTCGACCACCCCAACATCGTTGGGGTCTTCTCGATCGAGGAGGCCGAAGGCGTCCACTTCCTGACTATGGCCCACATCGAGGGCAAGACGCTCGAAGAGGTGATTCCTCCAGGAGGTCTTCCGACCAAGCGCTTCTTCGAGCTCGCCGTCCCGCTCGCCGATGCGATCCGCGCCGCTCACGAGAGCGGCATCGTTCACCGCGACTTGAAGCCCTCCAACATCATGATCGATCGCGAGGGTCGCCTTCGCGTGCTCGACTTCGGCCTGGCCAGGATCGAAAGCCAGCCGGCCTCACCCGACATGAGCCAGCTGTCGACCCAGGCCATGACCCGAGTGGGTGCCGTTCTCGGCAGCTATCCCTACATGTCTCCCGAGCAGATCGAAGGCAAAGTCGCAGACGCCCGCTCGGACATCTTTTCCATGGGCGTGGTCCTCTATCGCATGGCGACCGGTGAGAGACCTTTCCAGGGCGATACGGCAGCATCCTTGATCTCCTCGATCCTGCGCGACACGCCGCCTCTCGTGACCGAAACCAGGAAGAATCTTCCTGGGCAGCTCGGCCGCATCATCCGCCGCTGCTTGGAGAAAAACCCCAACCGGCGCATTCAGTCGGCACAAGATCTCCGCCGGGAACTCCAGGATCTCGCCCAGGAGGTCGCGTCCGGCCGCGCGTGGACCGTTCGAGCGACCCCCACGGATGGTTTTTCGCGCACAGCGACTCGGCGCTTGGCCGCGGTCGCGGTCGTTGGAGCTTTGGTCATCCTGACCGGTGTCTATGCGTGGTGGAGTCAACGGCCTCCGCCCGAGGCGCAGGCGCCGAGAATCGCCTCGCTGGCCGTTCTGCCACTCGAGAACTTCACCGGCGACACCGAACAGGACTACCTGGTGGACGGCATGACCGACGCTCTCATCGCGGATCTCTCGAAGATCGGCTCGCTCGCGGTGATCTCGCGGACCACCGCGATGCGTTACAAGAAGACCGAGAAGAGCCTGCCCGAGATTGCCCGCGAGCTGAATGTCGATGGAGTAGTCGAAGGATCGGTGATGCGCGAGGCCGAAACGCTGCGCATCCGGGCGTCGCTGATCGACGGCGACAGCGATCGACGGCTGTGGTCCGACAGTTTTTCGCGCGACCTCACCGGCGTTCTCTCATTGCAGGGAGACATCGCGCGGGCGATCGCCGAGGCGATCGACGTGACGCTGACGCCGCAGGAAGAATCGCGTTTGACCGCCAGCCGCGAGGTCGATCCCGAGACCTATCAGGCCTATCTGCGCGGCATGTTCTGGCTCAACAAGGGAACCGCGGAGGGCATTGAGAAGGGCATGGCCTTCTTGCACCAAGCGGTCGAACGAGACCCCGGGGACGCGCTTGCCTACGCCGGCCTCGCCCTCGGATACATCACCGTGGCTCACGGTCCGGTGCCGCCGGAAGACGCCCTCAACAAGGCCAAGTCGGCCGCCGTGAAGGCGGTGCGGCTAGACGCGAATCTCGCCGAAGCACACGCCGCTCTGGGTTTTATCGAGGGCTACTACGAGTGGCAATGGGAACAGGCGCAGCGGAGCATCGATCGGGCGCTCGAGATCAACCCGAGCCTGGCGATCGCGCACTATCACGATGCCTGGTTTCACGTTCTGTTCGGACGCTGGGAGGAGTCCATCGAGGCGCACAAGCGTGCCCAGGAGCTCGACCCTCTGACGCCGAATTACACTTCCGACCTGGGTTTGATCTACGAAGGGCTCGGGCGCTACGACGAGGCGATCGCCGAGGCCGAAAAATCGATCCAGATGAACCCCTCTCACCCGCGGGGTTACATGGTCCTCGGGAATGTGTTTCTCGACCGAGGCATGGCCGACGAGGCCGTGGTCGAGTACGAAAAGGCGGCCCTGGCTCCACCCTGGCGATGGGTGGCGGGGATCGGGTACGCCGCGGCCGGACGAGAGCAAGACGCTCGCCGGCTGGTGGCCGAGCTCGAGGCTTTGCCGGATGAGCCCTGGAAGGCCTTTTGGCTGGCGCGACTCCACACCGCCCTGGGAGACCTCGATGAGGCCTTCCGCTGGCTCAACTATGAGTCTCCCCACGCCTGGGTTCCCTGGATTCGTAACTGGAACTGGTTCGAGCCGCTGCGCGGTGACCCTCGCTTCGAAGATCTCTTGCGCCGGATGAATCTTCCGCCGGCCTGAGCCGCCTCTGCTACGATTTCTCGATGCTCGGTTCCTCGAGTCGATCGCCACCTACCGACCCGCACGGCGATGCGACCCCGATCGAACCGAGGCCGGTGGCCGCATGCCGGCACCTCCCTTTTCTGCTCACG
>CALZIK010000009.1 GCA_945787635.1 Thermoanaerobaculia bacterium
CGTGGCGCTCGGAGGAGAGTTCAACGAAGGAGACCGGCGCGGCTCCATCGCCGAGAGGCGGCGGGCCGCGCTGGGTGAGACTTTGAGCGGCATCGCGGCCAGGCTTCGCTGAAGCGGGGTTCAGAGGGCGCTCGATGTGACCACGAAGTCGCCGATCGCCACGAAGCCGTTGGTCAGGACAGCGTCGACGACATAGCCGTCGCGCGTCTCTTGAATCCGGGCACCTACGCCGTGCGCGCCCCACGCGCTGCGCTTGATACGTCCGCAGATCAGCCCGGCTGCGAACTCCGCGGTGTCGCAGGACACAGACCGAGGCGCGAATCGGGGTATCGATCATCACGATGTCTCGCTAAATGCTTTTCTAATAGCTATTTAGAGGCCGCAGGAGTGTCTTGAGGCTGGAACCTTCGCCTGCGAATTGCGTTTCACTTGGCAACCCTATTGCTCCGCGTCCGAGTACGGAGCTTCGATGTCGAGGGAAAAGCGATAGATGGCGAGTCCGCAAACACGATCAGAAAAACCGGTCGAGAACGGCGAGACTGCGGCAAGCAGCCCCTCGGGGTTCGCGTTTGCCGGTCGGGTGCTCGATCTTCAACGCGGCGAGCTTCGCTCCCACGGGCGCCCGGTTCATCTGGAGTATCGGGCTCTCGCGGTTCTGATCTACCTGCTTCACCACCGATCCAGAGTCATCCCGAGGCAAGAGCTCGTCGATGCGGTCTGGGGAGTCCGCTTTCTCTCCGACAACGCTCTGTCGCGCGCTGTCTCTCTGGTGCGGTCGGCCTTGCGAGATCAAGCTCGGCCACACCGTTTTATCGCGACCTGTTACGGGCGGGGCTACAGGTTTGTAGGTCCGGTGCGAGAGCTCGAGCCGGAGGATCTTGACGACGGCTCCGTTGTCCCGGCGCGGCCCGGGGCAACACCGCACGAGGTGACGCGTCGCGAGAACGCCTCAGTCAGCCTGAAGAGTAAGTCTACTTCGCTGTAGACATTCGGTTCGTTCACGACCACGGTCGCAGGTTCCGCCTTCGATGAGATGCGGGTACGGGACTCGTGCGGCCGACAGCTTGGGGGCGAGTACGAAGTAGCTTCAAGGTATTGAAAATTGCTGCTTCAAATTCTTGAGCTGCCGGTGGTCGCTTTCTACAAAACGGTCACTCGAGTGTGCGCAGCGTATTCGGTTTAGTGAACGACCAGACATCATGAAGTCGATACAAACACCCTTCTCATCAGTAGTTACGCGCTGTGTCGATGTCGGCGGCGGGGTTTTGCGGTAGGCCGGTTGCACTTGTCGCTATCGGAGATAACCGCCGACTCATGTTCTATCTGGCTCAACTTTCAGACCGCGGCTTGTCGCTCGCGACCGTTCTGAGATGGGCTGCGATGTTTGGGTCTCGGCCGGTCTGTCTTCTAAGCCCTCTCGAGGCCAGGTCGGTTTCTCGAGAGATTTTTTGGTCCTCACAACGGAGGTATCACAGTTGAAAAAACAACATCTGTTCATTTGCCTGGTGGCGACGCTGTTCGTCTTTACCAGCGGCGTAGCGTTCGGTCAGCAAGAGACCGGCAACTGCTACGTCGAGGTGACGGACAACCAAGGCAGCGCCCTACCGGGGGTCACGGTCACGCTCACCGGCGGCGGCGCCCCCAAGGTCCAGGTCTCGAACGATCAGGGCCAGGTCCGCTTCCTGGGCCTGTCGCCCGACAGCTACCAGCTGACCGTCGCCCTCGACGGGTTCTCCACCGCCGAGTACCCGAGCGTCGTGGTCAGCGTGGGTCGCAACACCTCGATCGCGGCGACTCTGACCCCGGCGGTCGAAGAGACGATCACGGTCACGTCCGAGAGCCCGCTCCTCGACGAGCGCAAGGTCTCGGCCGGTACCTCGATCAGCCAGGTCGAGCTCGAGAAGATCCCGACCGCCCGCGATCCCTGGGCGATTCTGAGTCAGGCCGCCGGCGTCATGGTCGATCGGATCAACGTCGGGGGCAACGAAAGCGGTCAGCAGTCGACCTTTCGCGGCCAGGGCGTCTCGGACGACGAGAACGACTTCATGGTCGACGGCGTTCAGATCACGGACATGGCCGCGATCGGCGCCTCGCCCTCCTACTACGACTTCGACCAGTTCCAGGAGATCCAGCTTTCGACCGGTGGCACCGACGTCACCAAGAACACGTCCGGTGTCGGCGTCAACCTGGTGACCAAACGCGGCACCAACGAGTTTCGCGGCTCGGCCCGCTTCCTGGTCACCGACGGTGCCGGCTACTTCGGGGCCCTGACGCAATCGAACAAGGAGATCTCCTCGGGCGACCTTGGTGACTTCAACGGTCAGCAGGGTCCCTTCGCGCGAAACCAGATCGACCGCATCCAGGACCTCGGCTTCGAAGCCGGTGGGCCGGTTCTGGAGGACAAATTCTGGGCCTGGGCCTCCTGGGGTCAGAACGACATCAACAACGTCGCGGGTGGCGGTGGCACCGACCGTACGGTGCTCGAGAACACCGCGATCAAGCTCAACGCCCAGTTCGGTCCTTCCAACTCGGCCATCGGTTCCTTCAACAACGGCGACAAGCTGAAGTTCGGTCGCGGCGCCAACCCCAACTGGGACGCGTCGGCCACCTGGAATCAGCGCGGTCCGACGGGAGTCTCGAAGTTCGAAGACACTCACGTCTTCAACTCCAACCTCTTTGCCAGCGCCCAGTACTCCTTCGTCGATGGCGGCTTTACGCTGGCCACGGTCTGCGGTAACCCCACCGGTGCGCCTCAGTGCCCGGCGACCCCCGCCCCCGGCGGCGAGCGCAACACTGATGTCAACGGTTTCCGAACCAACAACGGCACCGGCGGCAACAGCCGTCCGACCGAAGAGATTCGGGCCGACGCGTCCTATTTCTTCAACACCGGCAACCTCAACCACGAGATCAAGTTCGGCGCCCGCATGCGCGAGGCCGAGACTTCGAGCGCGTGGTCCTATCCCGGCCGCAACATCTTCCACGTCGACGGAGTGTTCGGCGGCGTGCAGGATCCAGCCCTTCTCGAGACCTTCGGCTTCCCCGGCTCGCGAGCCGGCGACGCGCACCTGGTCTATGCCTACCGGCAGGGGCCGGCTGTCAACGCAACAAACTACGATTCCTTCTGGGCTCAGGACACGATGACCACCGGCAACTGGACGTTCAACGTGGGTTTCCGCTTTGACGGCCAGGACGGCTCGAATGCGGCCGCTGGTGTGGACGCCAACCCGGCGTTTCCGGATGTCATGCCGGCCCTGAGCTTCGACGGCAACGACGGTGATGGCATCAACTGGGAGAGCATCTCGCCGCGACTGGGCGCCACATACGCCTTGGGTGCGGAGCGCAAGACGCTCCTCCGGGCCAGTCTGGCGCAGTTCCCCGAGGCGCTGGGTCTCAGCGAAGTCAGCCGGACCAGCCCGGTCGGCGCGGCGCTCGCGGTCATCCTGTTTCTGGATGAGCCCGGTGGCTTCTCGAGCTTCTACGACGATGGTGAGCCGACGGCGGTGCTCCAGGGCGCCTGGGGTTTCGACCCGGCCAACCCGACGTCGCTGTCCGCGTCGAACGTGAACGATCCGAACATGGACGCTCCGATGACCACCGAGTTGATCCTCGGCGTCGAGCACGCCTTCCTGCCCGAGTTCGTGGTCGGCGCGAGCTTCACTCTCCGCAACACGGATGATGTCGGTGAGTACCAGGAACTGTTCCGGGACTCCAACGGCAACGTTCGCACGATAAGTCGAGACGAGTACGTCTCCGACGGTTTTACCACCGGAACGCTGCCCGACGGCACGGCCTACAGTTACGAGACGTTTTCCGCGAACTCGAGCCTTACCTACACCGGCGGCGACCTGTTCACCAACGGTCCACGTGAGATCAACTACCAGGGCGTCTCGGTGAACGCAACCAAGAGGCTCGCCAACAAGTGGATGCTGCGCGGCTATTTCAACTACAACCTCGAAGAGGAGTGGAATATCCCGGCCAGCACCTTCGACAACGACGATCCGAATCGCTTTCAGGATGGTGCTGGAGCCTCAACCCAGCAGTCCACCATCGACGGCGGTCTCTACGTCGTCCAGTCGACGGGCTCGGGTAAGACCGACAACTGGATCCAGTCCACCTGGCAGGCTAATTTCAACGGCCTCTATCAGGTTGCTCCGGACCGCCCGTGGGGCTTCAACGTTGCCGGCAACATCTCGGCGCGCGAAGGTTATCCGATTCCCTACTTCCGCGCGGTCACAGGCAGCGACGGTATCGGCCGTAACATCCTCGCGAGCCCGGAGATCGACTCGTTCCGTAACGACGACATCTTCCTGGTCGATCTGCGACTCGACAAAGAGTTCGCGACCTCGGGGAACACGAGCCTGACCTTCAGCCTCGACGCGTTCAACATCACCGACGAGACCTACGTCTTGCAGCGGTTCGACAACCTGACATCGGGTAGTGCAGAGCACATCCGAGAGACGGTTTCACCGCGAGTTTTCCGACTCGGTGTGCGGTTGAACTGGCGCTAGCCGCTAGCTTCAGTCCGTGATTCCAAGGCCGGGGGCTTGCCCCCGGCCTTTCTCTTTTTGACGGCCGATAGCGCGCCGGAGGGGCGCAAATTGTGATGCCTCGTGCGAAAGGCCTCCGGTTTGCCCTCCAGGCGGAACCTTGCGGTGCTTCGCGCGTAGGACAGGTTGAGGGCGGCCGCTAGTCGAAGGTGAAGGGCCGCCGTGACGGTCTGACGACCTGAGGCGGGTTTTTTCTTTTCAACCCACTTCCTTACTCAGGCCAGGGCCGTCACGGCGCCCTCTTTTCTCGTAGCCGCAGAGTATCAGACGCCGCGTTGGGCGATGGGCCAATCCTATGAGCTCGCGCCCGAGGGCTAGAAACGAACGGTCAAGGTCGCGTTGATCTGGAAGCCCGGGTCTTCGGCACCCGGAGAGACCGCCGGACCGCCGGCGGAGACTCCGAACGACACGCGCCGCTCGC
>CALZIK010000010.1 GCA_945787635.1 Thermoanaerobaculia bacterium
CGCGGCGTGCCGGGCGAGTAGGCGGGTTTCTTTGGAGCACTTCACGGAGAAAACGATGTCTTTGAAATCCGTATTCGCTGCCTTGCTGGCCTTGTCGCCGGCAGCGCTTCTCGACCCGGCTCTCGCCCAAGACGCGATGCAGGAGCCGGGAATCACCTTTCAGTCCACCGAGCTTGCTCCGGGGCTCTACATGCTCGAGGGCGTGGGCGGCTTCGCGGGCGGCAACCTGGGACTCTTGTTCGGCGAGGACGGCGCGGTTCTTATCGACGATGGCCTGCCGCCCCTGACCGACGAGCTTCTCGAAGCAATCGGCAAGCTCACCAAAGAACCGATCGAGTTCCTCGTCAACACGCATGTCCACGGCGACCACATCGGCGGCAACGAGGCGTTTGGAGAGGCGGGCGCGACCATCGTGGCCCACGACAAGCTCCGCGAGCGCTTGGCGGCCGAAGGCATGACCACGGCCACCGGGCAGGCGCCGGCGCCCGAGGACGCCCTGCCGGTGGTGACCTTCTCCGATTCGGTGACCTTCCACCTCAACGGTCGAAGCGCCTACGTCTTCCACGTCGAGCGTGCCCACACCGACGGCGATGCCGTGATCCACTTCCGCAACGACAACGTAATCCACGCCGGCGACGTCCTGTTCCACAGCCTATTCCCGTTCATCGATCTGGATTCGGGCGGCAGCGTCAAAGGGTTCCTCGCCGCGCAAAAGCGAATCCTCGCCCTCGCTGATGAGAGCACCAAGATCATCCCCGGGCACGGTGAACTGGCCGGGAAGGCCGACCTCGCCGCGGCAATCGCCATGCTCGAAGACTCCCTGGCCCGTGTCCGGACGCTGGTCGAGGCCGGCAAGACCGAAGCCGAGATCCTCGCCGCGAACCCTCTCGCCGACTACCACGACGATTGGAACTGGGGCTTCATCACCACCGAGCGGATGACCAAGACGCTGGTGCGGGAGCTCACCGAGTAGGCCGAGGCGAACCGCGCCGACCAGAAGCTAGGGCCGCCGCCTAGGCGGTATCCGGAGCTCGCACCTCAAATCGCCGATCCGATCCCTCTCCCGAGGTCCGGCCTGAAGCGAGGCCGATCCATGATCCGGAGCTTTGCGGCGGCTTCACTGCGGGAATGAGCATCCAGTTTCTCGAGGATGTTGTGGACGTGAGTCTTCACCGTGGCAACCTCGATGAACAGGCGCGTCGAGATCTCCTTGTTGGTCAGCCCTTCACCAAGGAGCTCCGCGACCTGGCGTTCGCGAGGAGTAAGGGACACCTGCCCGGTTCGATTGGCTCTCAGACTTCGGACCCGGCGCACCAAGGCCGCTGCGATCCTCCGGGAACAGCCGAATTCCTCTCGAGCCGCATCACGAACCGCGGCTACGACGTCCCCAACCGATCCCTCGCGGCCGACAAAGCCGGCGATCCCGGCTTCGGCACAGGCCACGACGTCCTCTTCGGACTCGCCTAGCCCTAGGGCAATGACCTTCGTTTCCGGAGCCTTGCGGGCGATCATGCTGATCGTTTCCAGGGCTTCCGGAATCGCGACGTCCAAGAGTACCGACTCGGGTTTGTACCGTTCGACCTGTTCGAGCGCCAGAGCGGCGCTCTCCGCGCTACTCACGACGCCGAGCCGGCCGTCCTGATTCAGAACCTGCGTCAGTCCGTCGCGGTACAGGCGCACGTCCGAGACAATCAAGACCTTTAACCTTTCGGGTTCCGACACCTATTCCTCCTCCAATCCACCCACTCCCCCGAGCTGTCGCTTGAGCGCCGTTTGCTCGTCCTATCACAGATCATCAGAAAGGCCAACCGTCAGCTTGGGTGACCGGGTACCTGGACTAGACCCCTGTCCTAGCGAATCTTGGTCCTTTCGATCTAGACGGATCCAACCGGCCCCTTGTCTCACTTGTCGGTGCGGCCCTTTGCAAGGCATTGCCGATGGCTCGGTCCGGAAAGCCCGGCGTTTCGATCTCAACCTCGAATTCAATCCGATTTCGATCCCTTGCTCTATTCCCAGCGGAAGCTCGGGCAAAGACAATGCCTGGTGTTGCCCGTCAGTAAGAAAGTGGCTACCGGTCTTTACTCGTGCCGATTCGAATTGCCGTAGTAGATCTCCCCCGGATGCTTGCCCAAATCGTCAGCACGCTGCTCAACAAGGAAGATGACTTCGAGGTCGTTTGTCAATCCGGGGAGCGGACCGACCTCAAGACTCTGGTCGAGCATACGAGGACCGACGTAGTGATCCTCGGCAGCCGCGGTCGAGAGGCCCCGGCAGCCGTTACCGAGCTCCTGCTGGAGCATCCGCGCCTCAAGCTGTTCATCATTACTCCGAACGGGCGGGACGCGTTTCGGGTCGAGCTCAAGCCTCAGTCCGTTCCGATCAAAGAGATCTCTTCGCGGCGTCTGGTTGACGAGATCCGCGCCGCTCTCGGACCGGCACGCCCCGACAATTTCGCGGAGGGAACGCCGTGATCTGGCGCCGTTCCCCTGACGAGCCCGAAGAAAGGGTCGAGACTGTCTCGGGCACCGTCGCGGCGCCTCCACCATCTGCCCGCCCCGGCAACCAGCCGTACGCGGACGCATGGGAACACCTCGAGGACGAGTTGACCAGGCTGGATCTTCTCCTCCAGATCGGAGTGATGCGGTCCCGGCGAGTCGATAGTGATCCTCTGGCCCAACTCCAGGGCCTGGTCATCACGGACGCGGAAATCGCGAGGCTTCTGGGGCCCACCGACGAGTCCAAGGACGGGGGCGACGCGTCGATTCGGCGCCTCGAGGCCGCTGCCCGGAACCTTCGCGAGTCGATCGACTCCGCGACGGCGCGAAGCCGGCAGGACGGTCCTCGCCTGCCGTTGCCCTACCTGACGCGCCTTTTCCAGCTGACCCGCGCCGAAGAGCAATGCCTTCTGATCTGCCTGGCTCCCGAAATCGACCGTAAGTACGACAAGATCTTCGGGTATCTTCACGACGACGTAACCCGGAAGCGTCCGAGCGTCGAGCTGGTCCTCGAGTTGACCTGCGCCACGCGCAGAGAGAGCCTCGATACGCGCTCGATCTTCGACCCGATGGCGCCGCTTCTGCGCTACCGGCTCGTGCGATTCGTCGAGACCGCCGAAGGGCCGTTACCGCTTCGAGCGCGAGCCCTCGCGCTCGACGACCGGATCGCCGGATTCCTGCTCGGCAATCGGCTCCTCGATCCGCTGATCGCCGACCAGGTGAACTGGCTCGAGCCCGGGCAATCAACCGGCCTGGCCAGCGGAGACTCGAGCGGTTTCGAGAAGATGAGAGAGTCTCTTCGCGCCTACTTCGAGCCTTCCGGGGAGGCACGCTCGAACATCGCCCTCCATGTGCGTGGGCCCTACGGCAGCGGCCGGCTGGCACGAGCCGCCGCGATCAGCGAAGAGCTGGGCTTGCCATTGCTCCGAGTGAACGCGGATGACCTACCTCCCGGCGCCCAACGTGACGACGTGCTCTGGCGGGCAGCTCGGGAATCGCTACTCTGGCCCGCCATCCTGTGCGTTGAAGGCTTCGACAGCCTACTCGCGGACGACGCCGAAGCGCGCCGGTCGCTTCGAGCTTTGCTGGAGGGCATCCAGCTCTTCAGCCGATGCTCGATGCTGATCGGCGAGCGCTCCTGGCACCCTCGGCGCCAGCTGGGCGAAGTTGTCTTCGTAGAGCTCGACGGTGACTCGCTCGACGAGGCCACGCTCGCTGACTTCTGGGCAGAGCATGCCGGCACGGTGCACTCCTCCATCCGTGAGGCCGATCTGCGATCGCTGGCCGGGCGGTTTCGCTTCACGCCGGGGCAGGTTCACGACGCCATGCGAGCGGCCCGCGACCGCGCCACCTGGCGCGCTCCACACGAGGTCACCGTCGGAGAGGGCGACATCCACCACGCCTGCCGAAGTCTGTCGAGCACGGCTCTCGCGGGGCTCGCCCGCAAGGTCGAGCCTCGCTACCGATGGGAAGACATCGTGCTTCCCGACCACCAGATGGCTCAGCTGAAGAGCATCGCCGACCAGGTCCGAAACCACCACATCGTCTTCGGAGACTGGGGGTTCGGTCGCAAGCTGTCCTATGGCAAGGGCCTGAGCGCCCTGTTCGCCGGCCCCTCAGGAACCGGCAAGACGATGGCGGCAGAGGTGGTCGCGAGCGATCTTGGCCTGGAACTCTACAAGATCGATCTCTCGCAAGTCGTCAGCAAGTACATCGGCGAGACCGAGAAGAATCTCGACCGCGTCTTTACCGCAGCCGAGAGCGCGAGCGCGATCTTGTTCTTCGACGAGGCCGACGCTCTGTTCGGCAAGCGTTCCGAGGTGCGCGACTCACACGACCGCTATGCCAACGTGGAGATCAGCTATCTCTTGCAGAAAATGGAGGAATACGAAGGAGTCGCCATTCTCGCGACCAACCTCCGGCGGCACATGGACGACGCCTTTCTTCGTCGCCTCCAGTTCGTCATCGAGTTTCCCTTCCCGTCGTGCGAGTACCGAGAGGCGATCTGGCGGGTCACCTTGCCTCCAGAGGTCCCGCTCGACGGCGAGCTCGACCTCGGCGAGCTGGCGCGTGACGTCCGGCTCTCCGGAGGAAACATCAAGAACATCGCCCTCGCGGCCGCCTACTTCGCCGCGGCGGACGGCGGTGCCGTGTCGATGTCACACATTCGGGACGCCAGCCGGCGCGAGTACGAAAAGCTCGGCCGCGGCTGGAATCACGAGCGCAAGACGGAGCTGAGCGCATGATCCGCGACCTCAGCGAGAGCCTGCGCAACCTGCTCGATGATCCGTCACTAGCCACGGAGTTCCCCGAGCTGGCGGTCGCCGACATCCTGTTCGATCGTCCGGTCACGACCTTCAACCCGGCCCAGAGCGCGGTCAATCTGTTCCTCTTCGACGTCAACGAAAACGTCGAGCTGCGAAGCAACGAACCCGAGATCGAGCGCAGTGGTTTCCTGGCGACCCGGCGCAAGCCGCCGCGGCGCATCGATTGCTCCTACCTGGTGACCGCCTGGCCGATCGGCGGCATCGATCTTTTCCTCCAGGAGCACCGCCTGCTTTCGCAGACTCTTCAGGTGCTGGGTCGGAACCCGACGATGCCGGCAGGTTTCTTGGCCGGTTCGCTCGCGGGTCAAGAGCCGCCGCTGCCGATGATTGCTCCCGAGGTGGACAGCCTCAAAGGCGCGGCTGAGTTCTGGACGGCGATGGGCAACCAGCTGCGAGCGTCGTTCACGGTCACGGTCACGATCAGCGTGCCCTGGGTCGCGGACGTGACCGGACCGATCGTGACCACCAAGTTCGCGGGTTTCGCACCCGGCACGCCGACCGTCGACGAGACCCTCATCCAGGTCGGCGGCCAGGTGCTCGATCCCGGCGGCGCCGCCATTCCAAGTGCCTTCGTCGACGTTCTCGACGCCGGCCTGCGGGCGATTACCGACGCCGAGGGGCGCTTCTCGCTTCCCCAGGTGCCGGCCGGAAACCGGACGCTGCGCGTCGTCGCTGCGGGCTTTCAGCCAACCACACAGACGGTGACCGTACCCGGCTCGCCGAGTGATTACGAGATAACCCTGACGCCCTAAAAAGGAGGATCTATGCCTTTCAACGCAGTAAACAAGGTGCCCGGCGTCTACATCGACGAGATCGCCGTACCCGGCCCCATCGCGGGCGTCGCCACCAGCATCCTGGCCATCGTCGGGCCGGCACGGGAGGGCCCGATCAACACTCCGACGCTGGTCACCAATCCGACTCAGTTACGAGATAGATTCGGCGGCCATTTCACCGCACCGATCTTCTACGCCAGCCACGCGGTCATGGGTTTTTTCGAAAACGGCGGTGCGAGCTGCTATTTCGTCCGCGCAGGCACGGCGGTGCGCGCGTCCTGGGACCTCGCCGACCAGACACCCAACACCACCATCGTCGCGACCGCCCTCGATGAGGGAATCGGGGCCAACGATTTTCGAATCGAGGTCCAGAGCGCCAACATCGCGACCACCCAGGCGCAGCGCGGGCTGGCCAATCTGGCCGGCGGCGGGGCGCTCAACAACACCGCCGATGTCGACGACGGTACCCAGTTTCGAGTCGGCGACGTGGTGCTTATCGACGACGGAGGCGGTACGACGGCCACGGCCGAAATCGCGTTGATCGCTACCAACACTCTGACCTTCACGGCCAATCTGGCGGCGCCGATCGCCGCCGGTACGGTGCGCATCGCCGACCTGGCGGTGGCACGAACACGATTTCGAGTCGCAGACAGCAGCGGAATCGAGCCCGGCAGCTATGTCGAGATCTCACAGGGCGGAGCCTCCGAAGAACTCGTGGTCGGCGCGGTGGATACCGTCAACCACATCCTCACCTTCGAGAGTGGGCTCGCCGCCGCCTACACGATGGCAGCGGCCGACCCTCAGGTCCAGGTGCAGACCCTGGAGTTCACGCTCATCGTGACCGACACCGCCGTTCTCAACCCTCTTGCCGACGAGACCTTCTCGAACTTGGCAATGGATTCGAGGCACAGCCGCTACTTCGGCTCGGTCGTAGCCGCTCAAGGCTCCGCGATGATCTCCGTGGCGCCCGCGGATGACCCGCCCAATCCGAGCGCGCCGCCGGCCAACGTTCCCGCAGTCGCGGCGGCAGCGGCTCCCACGATTGCCGGCGTCGCCGACGATCCCTCGGCCCTGGGCTCCGCTCACTACAGCGCCGCGATCGACACCCTCGAGCGCGTCGACGACGTCACCATGCTGGCGGTACCCGATCGCACCGACCTTGCCGTTCAGGGCGCGATGATCACGCACTGCGAGAAGATGCAGGATCGCTTCGCGATTCTCGATCCGCAGGCCGGTGCCGACCCCAATGATCCGGCGGGAATTCGCGGACAGCGCGGAAGCCTCAACTCCGACAACGGCTACGCGGCGCTCTACTACCCCCGAATCTGCATCAACAACCCGGACCCCAACGTCGAGGGCACGATCCGGGTGCCTCCTTCGGGCCACATAGCGGGAGTCTTCGCGCGGACCGACGACACCAAGGGCGTCCACAAGGCCCCCGCCAATGAGCAGATCCGAGGCGTGCTCGATCTCGAGCGCACGCTCAACGAGACCGAGGCAGGGCAGCTCAACGAGCTCAGCGTCAACGTGCTGCGCCGGCGCCCGAACCGCGGCTTCCGCATCTGGGGCGCGCGCACTCTAACCACCAACACTCAGTGGCGCTACGTCAACGTCCGGCGCCTGCTGCTCTTCATCGAAGAATCGATTCAGGAGGGCACCGAGTTCGCGGTCTTCGAACCCAATAACCCGGGACTGTGGGAAACGGTGAAGCGTCAGGTCAACGCCTTCCTCACCACGGTCTGGAGTACCGGCGCCTTTGTCGGCATCACACCCGACGCATCCTTCAGCGTGCGCGTCGATGCGGAGCTCAACCCGCCTAGCCAAATCGCGCTCGGCTTGCTCACCTTCGAGGTCACGGTTTATCCGGCACCGCCCGCGGAATTCATTGTCTTTCGCGTGATCCAGCAGCCCGGCGGCCCGAGCGTCGAGGAATAGCCCTCAGGAAAGGAGATTCACTCAAATGCGCAACGATCCATACAAAAACTTCCGCTTCGTACTCGAGATCGATGGCATCCAGCAAGGCGGCTTCCGCGAGTGTAGCGGCTTCGGCTCGACCGTCGAGGTCATCGAGTACCGCGAGGGCGGCGAGCCCAGCACGGTCCGCAAGCTGGGCGGCACGGTCAGCTATCCCGACATCACTCTTAACTGGGGGATCACCGATTCACGCGAGCTCTACGACTGGCACACTGCTGCCGTGCGTGGCGAGATCGAGCGCAAGAACGGGTCGATCATCCTCCAGAACGACGTCGGCGAGGAAAGCGTTCGCTACAACTTCTTCGAAGCCTGGCCGAGCGGTTGGGATGGAGCCGACCTCAACTCCACCGGCAACGAGGTCGCGGTCGACAGCCTGACCATCAGCTGCGAGCGCTTCGAGCGCGCCTAAGGAGAACGGCATGTTTCAGACCGAACACGAGTTCACACTGCCGATGGGCTACGTCGACGCCGAGGGCAACCTCCACCGCGAGGGCGTCATGCGCCTGGCGACGGCGGCCGACGAGATCCTGCCACTCAAGGACGGTCGGGTGCAGACCAACGAGGCCTACTTCGTCGTCATTCTGCTCTCGCGGGTGATCACCAGGTTGGGCTCGCTCGAGCAGGTGAACCCGAAGATCGTCGAAAGCCTCTACGCCTCGGACCTTGCCTATCTGCAAGAGCTCTACAACCAGGTCAACCGGAACGGAACGGCAACGATGCCGGCTATCTGTCCGAAGTGCGACCACGGCTTTGAGGTGCAAATGAATGGCCTGGGGGGGTCCTAGGCTACCCCCTCGATGCCCTGAACGAGGAGGTAGCCTTCATCGCTTATCACTTTCATTGGTCGCTCGACGACGTCGTGAACCTGGAGCACAGGGATCGGCAGCGCTGGGTCGAGGAGATCTCGGCGATCAACGGACAAATGAACGCGGAATGAGTACATGGTGACGCTAGAGCGGCGGTGGCCGCAACCCACAGCTGGAAGGCCGAACCGGCCTATCGGCAGCGAATTCGCCACTTGGGCACGGTCCATTGTCGGCACCTACCGACGAAGGTCCTCACGACTCGCTCTGCCGCATCGCCAGTTTCTGCGCCTGGCGCTGCCATATTTTGGAGACCGGATCATCGAGCGCCTCCGCTCGGTCGTACGAACGGTCGCACCGAAGATCCACCTGCACTTCAGTCACCAGTCGTCCCCCGCCGCGCGCTTTGACAAGGCAGCGCGACGACAGCTTCGAACAGGGCCGCTCACGCGTCTCGGTGCCGAGATCACGGATCCGCTCCCTGCTCGCGCCGAGCCGTACCCGGAATCCCGAGTCAGAGGCAGTGCGACCGAGGCACGGCTTCGTTCGAGCCCACCGGCGCCGGCTGGCTCACCGCCGCCGGCTCCGCGCCGGAGTCGGGTCTCCGAACGATCCGACGCGTCTCGACCACCACGCGAGGTCCTAAGACCGCGCCACCAGCGCAGCGAGACCATCCTCGGCTCGCTGCCCGTTCGCCGGCAGGTGCGCCGGACGACTCGAGTCGAAGAGTCAACCCTGGTTCGGGCCACAAGAGTCGTCAAGCGAGCGCACCCGCGTACTGGTACCGGCGAACGCCGGCCAGGTCCCCACGCCGTCGGACTCGCTACCGGCGCCGCCTCGATGTCTTCCTCGCGACCGGCGGCAACCAACTGGGTAGCTCACGGCACCCCGCAGGCTCCTCCGATCGACATCCACAGCATCACGGATCAAGTCGTGCGGCGGATCGACCGCCGTCTGAAGGCATGGCGCGAAAGGACCGGGAGGATCTGAAGCCATGGGTCTTGCCAAAGCAGTCATCAGGATCGAGCACACCGGCGAGGAGTTTCCGGTGCTGTTCAACCCTGAGGAATACAGCGTCAACCACGACAACAACTTCGCTTCCCAGTCGGTTCCCGGCCTGAGCGCGCCTGTGCTCCAGTTCGTCAACGGCAACATGCGAACGCTCGACATGGAGCTCTTCTTCGACACGACCGCCGAACGAACCGACGTGCGTGAGCAAACCGGCAAGATCGTGGGGCTCCTCGACATCGACTCCGAGCTGCACGCTCCACCGGTTCTGCAAGTGACCTGGGGATCTCTCTATTTTCGGTGCGTGCTCGCCAGCGCCGGGCAGCAGTTCGTCAAGTTCCTGGACGATGGACGGCCGGTCCGCGCCCGGATCAACGTCACTTTCAACGAATTCGTAGATCCCCGTCGCGAAAGCCGCGAGGTCAACCGTCAGACAACCAACTTCAGCAAGGTGCATATCGCCGCTGAGGGTGACGACCTGGCCGGCCTGGCCGCGCGATTCCTCGACAACCCGCGGGTGTGGCGAGCGATCGCGATCGAGAACGGGATCGACGACCCCCAAGCTGACCTGACCGGGATGGCGCTTCGCATACCGTCGCTTCCCTACCTGAATCCGGAGACCGGGGAGGTCCTGTCTTGAGCTCGGCCTACCCCACCTACGCGCCTGATTTCGCGATCCAGATCAACGGCAGCGCGATGCCCGCTTCGGTCCGCTCGGTGGTGACCGGGGTCAGCTATCAGGACGGTCGCAATGCCGCCGACCGCGTCGAAATCGACATCGCCAACCCCGACCTCCGGTGGCTCCAGAACCACATTCGCGGCCTCGGCTTCCAACCCTTTCCGACCGGTATCTCGGTCGGACCGGTCCGCGCTCTCGACGCCGCGCCCGACGGCACATTCGACCTCGACAACCGTCTGAGCCTGGAGGTCGGATACGCCCCGGACCGGCTCGAGCCGATGTTCGACGGCGAGATCACCGGAGTCGAGGCCACGTTTCCCAACGGCGGCATGCCGAGCATGAGGATGGTCGCGCACGACAAGCTGCACCGCTTCTCCCAGGGCACCGGAGCCGGAGGCTTCGGTTTTCTTCCCGACTTTCTGGTGGCGACCATCGTCGGCGCAAAGAACCTTCTGGTGCCTTTGATCGATCCCACCATCGTCGCGGCTTCGACGGCACTCACCGCCTTGAACGTGATCTTCACCGGCAGCGGCGAAGTCCAGGCGGCGCCCGGCCAGGGTCAGACCGATCTGCAGCTTCTCCAGTACATCGCGGCCAAGTACGACGCCGACTTCTGGGTCGATGGCGACGTGCTCTACCTGTCGCGTTTCCTCAAGGAATATGAGCCGCGCCTGACGCTGACCTGGGGCGAGTCCTTGCTCGATTTCTCGCCGCGGGTGAGCAACGTCGGCCAGGTCGCCGGCGTTGGCTACCGCTTCACCCTGCGCGAGCTGCCACTGAGCTTCCTGGTCACCGTATTCTGGGATTTCGACCGCGAGAGCCTCGGCCTTTCGGTGGTTCCCGGCATTGCGGCCGTGGCGCCGGGGGTGAGCGGTCCGACGCTGACTATTGTCGACCAGACCATTTCGAGCCCCGCCGATGTCGCGAGCAGCGCGCTGCGCATCATTCACGATCTGCGAAAGAAGCTCAACGCCCGTCTCACCGGCAGCGCCTCGTCGATCGGTGATCCGCGAATTCGCGCCGGCGCAGTCGTCCGCCTCGAAGGCCTGGGCCCGGACTTCAGCGGCGACTACCGCGTAGCGAGCGCCACTCATTCGATCGACGGCGGCGGCTACAGCACCAGCTTCGACGTCTACAAGGAGATCATTCCCTAATGGAAGAGATGCTCGAACAACTGGCCGAAAACGCCGAGGACATGCAGCGCAAGTTCTACGGCTTGGTGGTCGGTCAGGTGATCAATCCGGTCGATCCACTGGCCTTGGGCCGCGTGCAGGTCCGGCTGCCCTTCATCGACGACATTAATCTCAGCCCGTGGGCGCGGGTGGCGGTGCCGATGGCGGGACTGGCCCACGGCACCTACTTCATCCCGAATCCGGGCGACGAGGTGCTGATCGGCTTCGAGCACGGCGAGCTCAACGCACCCTACGTTCTGGGCAGCCTGTGGAACGCGACCGCGCCACCGCCGCTGCCGTCACCGGTGCCGCAGATCCGGACCATCCGCACGCCGATCGGCAACCAGATCACGTTCGCCGACATCCCGCCGACGATCACGATCTCGACGCCCCAGGCCCAGACCGTCGTCATGTCGCCGGCAGGCATCCAGATCCAGACCGGCGCCAGCGTGATCAACATGACTCCGGACGGCATCACCGTCACCGGCACGCCCAACCTGAATCTGACCGCCAGCGCGGCGATCAACATCACCGCGCCGAACGTCACCATCAACGGCGCCACCGCCACGAACCTCCAGTCCGCCGGCGTCTGCAACGTCACCGCGCCGCTGGTCAAGATCAACTAGGAGCCCGCTCATGCCCCCGGCAGCTCGCGTCACCGACCCCACCGGTCACCCCGGATTGATCTCCGGACCCGGCGTGCCGACGGTCCTGATCGGAGGTTTGCCGGCCGCAGTACTGGGCGACACCCACACGTGCGCGATGCCGCCGACCGCGGGGCCGCACCCACCCACACCCATCGTCATCGGCAGCGCGACCGTGCTGATCGGAGGCCGGCCCGCGGCGCGCCTCGGAGACCTGGCCGGCTGTGGAGCGCCGATCGTCATGGGCCACCCGACGGTCTTGATTGGAGGTTGAGCTTGGCCGACCCGCGCGACAGTAAGGCTTTTCTGGGAGTCGGTTGGGCGTTCCCGCTCGGCATCGCCCCGGACGCCACGATTTCGACCGCGGTCTACGAAGAGGACGTCGCGCAAGCGATCCGGATCATCCTCGGAACCACTCCCGGCGAGCGCGTGATGAGGCCTGACTTCGGCGCGGGACTCGACGACTTTCTGTTCGAACCGGCCAGCGCGACCACGGTCGAGAGGGTGCGAGTCCGCGTCGAAACAGCGCTCATCGACTGGGAGCCCCGAATCGACGTGATCGAGATCAAGGTCACGATCGCCTCGACCCTGCGCAACCGGCTCGATATCGATGTGCACTACCGGGTACGCGCCACCAACACACTCCACAATCTCGTTTACCCCTTCTACCTCGACGAAGGAGCACCGGAGTGATTCCGGCCCGCACCCCGGTCCTCGACGCGCGCCGCGCGCGGGAGCTCGCCGCCGCGATCCTGGCGCGCCGGCCGGGGTATTTCGAG
>CALZIK010000011.1 GCA_945787635.1 Thermoanaerobaculia bacterium
GACGCCGGTGAGAACCCCGGCCGCGATCGCCTGGTCACGGCCCGCGCCCCCGGCCAGAGCGGTCAGCGCCGCGGTGCCGGCGGTTCCCATGCGCGAAGCGGTGAGCGCTCCGGCGAGGGTGCCGGTGGTGCCGTTGATGGTCGGCAGGCGGCTGTGGAAGTTCAGGTAGTAGAAACCGAACTCGGTGCCGTTCAGATTGGGAGCGAACACCCGAAACGCCGCGCCGTACTGGCCGCTGTCGTCGGCGAACACGTCCCCCGCGCGCGGCACCCCGAGAAACAGGCGATCCGTGAAGGGGAAGGTGAAGTCATCCGCCGAGTCGCCGAAGCCGAGAAACACCGTCGAGCCACCGTTGCCGGCGAAATCGCTGGTGCTCCAGTAGGTTCCGGGCGGGTCGATCTGGGTGCGACCCCAGTCGTAGAGGTAGAGAAGCTCGAGGGAGGTGTTCTCGGACATGCCTAGTGAGAACGTGACCATGCCCTCCGGCAGGAGCGCTTCGCGCAGCTCGGCTCCGGGCACCCGGATAGCGGTCACGTCCACCGGGTTGATGGTGTTGATGCCGCCCTGGATGAACGTGCTCTCGCCCCAGCTCAGCACCTGCTCGCCCATGCGGATCTCCGCGGGTCGGCTTCCGAGGTCGAACTTCGCCCAGGCGAAGGCGTCGAGGACGTCGGCCCGGTTGCCAACCCGGTCCTTGGCCTCCTGGGTCAAGGGAGTGCGCAGGCGGTCGCCGTCCTCGTTCTCCTCGTCGTAGAACCCTCGAAAGCGCACGAAGCTGCCGACGTTCTTGTACTCGATCTGGAGCTCGGTGGTGAGCTTGAGGACATTGCTGACAATGCCTTTGTCGTAATTGAGGTTGCCGTCGTCGCCGTTGACCGAGAAGGCTTCACCTCCTTCGGGCAGGCCGATGATCCGCAGGTCCGGATCGTCGAGGCGGTACTGGGCGCCCCACGAGATGGTGGTGTCCCAGCTGCCGCTGAGATCGCCCTTCTGGAAGTCCTTGGCCGTTGCCGGACCGGCGACCAGAAGCGCAATCGCCGCGATCGAGGCGACCGCTGTGATCCGCGACAGGAGCCGGGGCAACCGGTGTAGCGGACTCCGGTCTTGCATGGTGTTGCTCGTCATTTCAATCCTCCGTTGGCTGACCGCCACTGCTATTGCTGATCCGTTTCGGAGTTCTTGTTCTTGGACTTCTTCTTGTTGGCCTTCACCGAAAGCACGGTTCTCGACTCACGGTGCCCGGAGAGCGCGCTCTTGGACAGATACATTTCTTTGTAGCTCCAAGTCGCGTAGTTGAGGAGCTGGTCGGCGAAGTGCGGGTTGAGCGTGCCGTCGGCGGCGAGCGGATTGCCGCTTTGCCCCGGCGCGATCACGTTCTGGGCGAAGATGTCGCCCTTTTTGAGGTGGGTGATCTGGTTGTAGGTTCCCCGGTTCATGTGCGGCGTGTCGGGCACCGGGGCGGCGCCGATCTGGCGCCAGTTCTGCATCGTTGCCTCGGCCAGCCAGGTCGTCGGGTCTGCCGAGCCAAACTCGCCCATCAGCCGGTCGATGGCGGAAACCAGGGCGCCGGTGACGGCACCGCCTGCGGTCTCGCCGCCAAGGTAACCGGGATAGTTGAGCGGCACGAGGCCCGGGCGCAACAGCCGCGCCGCCAGGTTGGCGGCCACGTTGCGCTCCAGGGTGCCGCCGAGCTCGTTGGCAAACACCCGCGTGATGAACTCGTCCCACCAGGTGTTGAAGATCGCGACCGCCGGGTTGTCGTACTGACCGTCGCGCGGGGCGAGATCGAGCTTCAGACGGTCCCAGGAGCCGAGGATGTCGAGGACGTCGGGCAGCCGGGCGTCGGCCGAGGCATCCACCAGGCCGAGCAGATCGGGTAGCAAGGTCGAGACCGGCACGCTCGCCTGATTCCCGGATGGGGTGTCGAGCGTCCAACCGCCGATCAGGTTGAGGTTCTCCAGCAGGTCCACCGTGGCGGCGCCGTCCGGAACCGTTTCGAGCACGTTCATGAGCGTTCGCACGCGAGCGACCGGCCCCCACTGCCAGAAACCGCCGGTCGAATTGATCCAATTGACCCGGGGCTTGTTGTTCCAGTTGACGAAATAGCCCTGCGCCGGGTTGTTCGCTTGCGGCATGGCCGAAAACGGGATGAACCCCTGCCAGTCGGCCTGGCCGTCTCCGATGTGCGGGAAAAACGGGCTGTCGCCGGGAGCGCGGATCGGAATCTTGCCCACGTGGTAGTAGCCGATGTTGCCCCGGGTGTCGGCTCCGACCAGGTTGAAGTTGTGACCGGCGTTGGCGAGGAATCGTTCGGCCTTCTTGAGCGTGCGAGTCTGGTTGACGCCGAGCAACGCCTCGATGCTGCCCATCTCGTTGCCCCGGCTGGCGCTCTTGAAGGTGAAGGCGATCGTGCCTTGAACCTGCAGGACCGGTCCGTTGATCGTGCGGCACAAGACCTGCGGCACCGGTCCGCCGCCGAGGACGTTGAACGTCTCGACGCGGCAGTCGAGCGGCCGGAAGGAGCCCCGGTAGAGGTACTGGGTGCCGTCGGAGTTGAGCGACTCGAGAACGATGTCGTTGTTGTCGGTGCCGCCGGTCGTCAGAGACCAGGCCAGCCCGCGGTTGACGCCGATGGTGACCCCCGGAAGACCGGCGACCGCCGCGCCGTTGACGTCGAATCCGCCGCCGTGGATGCCGACTTCATGGTTGATCTGCGGCACGGAGTAGCCCTGCTGGGGACCGCCCAGAAGCAGCGGGTAGCCGCTTGCCGAAAGCTCGGGTCCGATGGCGATGGCGTTGGACGCCGGCCCGCGGTGCAGCCCGATGCGCTCGAGATTCCGTTCCCAGCCGCGCCAGGATCGTTCCCAGGCCTTGGCGGCCTTGCGGGCGTCGAAGTCCGGAAGGTCAGGCAGGGCCGTCGCAAAGGTGCCCGCTGCGGTCTTGGCCCGCGCGGCGGCGGTTGCCGGAATCGTGGTTGGAGCGGTCGGATCGAAGACCCAGTGCGAATCGAAGAAGATCGCCGGGCCCGCCGCGGAGCCGTTGATCGTGATCAACTCCTGGAGGTTGGCCAGAAAGGTGAGCTCGTTCTCGCCGCTGGTGCCGAAGCTGAACAAAAGGGCAATGCCCCAGGCGACCGAGTCGTCGGTCGTCCACGGCCGGGGCACGAGGCCCGTGGCCTGAAACTCGGGCGGCAGCTGGCCGGTGGCGGCCGCTTCGGCGATCCACTGGTTGACGCCGGCGGCATAGGCTCGCAGGATCTTCTTGGTTTCCGTTGACGCCGCCAGGAACTGCTTGCGCCGGAACTCCTGCGGCCCAAAGAGGGCGCGAGCCTGAACGTCGCCGGCGAGCGCCGACGGACCCTGGATCTCGGCCAGGGTGCCCAGTGCCGTCCGTCGGTGAAGCTCCATCTGCCAGAGCCGGTCCTGCGCGGTCGCATACCCGACGGCGCGCCAGGTCGGCTTGAGATTCTTGGCGAAGATGTGGGGTACCCCGTAATCGTCTCGGATGATCGTGGCTTTGGCCGCCCAGGCCGTGCCCGTCGCGCCGAGGACGATGACGGCGGCAAGCGCCAGCGTGAGGCATCTACGAAACAAGTGATTCATCTGTTACTCCTTCCGATACTCGTGACCAATTCCGATCGCCAAATCCCAGTACGAGGCCGGGGGGTTCTCCTGATCGATACCTTGCATCGTGCCCAATCCAAAAGGGACCGGACACCACGGACGGCACCCAGCGGGCCGCCTGCCTCCGGACGTGTGGCCTCTCTATCCCGCGTCCTGCCGGCCATTCTAACTGCAGTGCCGCCGAAACCGCCCTACACCGCTGGGCGGCCGCGGGTGCCACCCCGGCAGACGGTAGCCGGCAAGAGCGGTGCCGGGGCTGGGGCGAGAAGCCACCGCCTCAACGACGGCTGGGTTTGGTAGTCTCGGCCGCGTGCTGACGCTACTTTCCCCCGCCAAGACACTGGATTTCTCGGTGGCCTCCAAGGGCCTGCCGGCGACCCGGCCGAAGTTCGGGAAAGACATCGCGATCCTGCTCGAGCGTTGCAAGACGCTCGACGTCGCGGCGCTCGAAAGGCTCATGAAGCTGAGCCCGTCCCTGGCCGAGCTCAACTACGAGCGCTTCCAGACGATGCGGCTGCCGTTCACGGTCAAGAACTCGAAGCCCTGCCTGCTGGCCTTTCAGGGTGACGTCTACAAGAAGCTCGACGCGGCGACCTTGTCGAAGCGTGATCTGGCGTGGGCGCAGAAGCACCTACGGATCCTCTCGGGCTTTTACGGACTGCTCCGGCCGCTCGACCTGATCCAGCCCTACCGGCTCGAGATGGGCACCCGCCTCGACAACGCCCGCGGCAAGAACCTCTACGAGTTCTGGGGCGATCGCCTGGTGGAGGAGCTCAACGCCGAGCAGAAGGGCAAGGGCGTGGTGCTGAATCTGGCCTCGAACGAGTACTTCAAGGCGGTTCCCGCCAAGCGGCTCGAATCGCGTCTGGTGACCGCTGTGTTCCAGGAGATCCGCGAGGGCAAGCCCAAGACGATCGCGTTTTCCGCCAAACGCGCTCGCGGTCTCATGGCGCGCTTCGTCGTCGAGCAGCGTGTTGATGATCCGAAGGACCTCAGAGACTTCGCCGAAGACGGCTACGGTTTTCGCAAAGAGCTCTCGGACGCCGACCGGCTGGTCTTCACCCGCGGCTGATCGACCGGGCTCACGCGCTTTGATCCGGCGGCCAGGGCCGCGCCGACCCGATCCCCGAGCTCGCGGGCGGAGAACGGCTTGGGCAGGAGATCGACCTCGCCGGCCTCGAGACCGTGGCGCAAAACGACATCGTCGGTGTGCCCCGAGATAAACAGGACGGGAAGGTCGCCGTCGAGGGCTCGCAGCTTCTCCGCGAGCTCGCGACCACTCAGGCCCGGCATGACCACGTCGGTGATCAGCAGATCGAAGCCCGAGGGGCGGTTCCGGAAGATCTCGATCGCTTGGAGCCCATCGGAAGTGCTGGTCACCTCATAGCCCCAGGTTGCAAGCAGGTCGTGGGTCGAGCCTCTGACCTCGTCGTTGTCTTCGACCAGCAGGATTCGCGCGCTGCCGGACGGCTCGATGCCGGCCTCGACCTGTGCGGGAGCCGGGGCCGGCGGGCCGCTGCCGCGGGGCAGTACGATCCGAAAGCAAGTGCCTTTCTCGCTCGACTCGACATCCACCCGGCCGCCGTTTTGCTCGACGACACCGAGCACCGTGGCGAGTCCGAGGCCGCTGTGGGTTTTCTCCTTGGTTGTGAAGAACGGTTCGAAGATCTTGCGGTGAAGCCCGCTCGGAATGCCGGCGCCGGTATCCGAGACTGTGATCTCGACCCGATCGAAGGCCCCGCTTGGAAGGGGCGCTTCGCCGCTCGAGCCGATCGGAGTATTGCGCGTGACGATCGTCAAGGTGCCTCCCGTTACCATCGCCTCGCGGGCGTTGACCGCCAGGTTCATGACGATCTGCTCGAGTTGGGAAACGTCGATCTCGACCGGCCAGAGATCATCGGCGAGCCGGGCTTCGAGCTCGATGTCTTCGCCGAGGAGTTGGCGCAGCATGGTGTCCAGGCTCGCGATGACCAGATTGACGTTGACCGACTCGGGTCGCGCCGGTTGGCGCCGGCTGAACGCGAGCAGGCGTTCGATGAGCGCTCCGGCCCTTCCGGTGGTCGCGAGCACCGCGTCCATGCGCCTGGCCGTGGTGCCGCCCGGCTCGGCCTTCATCTTGACCAGCTCGGACTGTGCCGCGATCGCCGCGAGATAGTTGTTGATGTCGTGCGCGAGACCACCGGCGAGCCTGCCGACGGCCTCCATCTTCTGTGCCTGGAGAAGCTGGGCCTGGCTGTCTCCCAAGGCGACCTCGGTCAGCTGCTGGCGGCGCTCGCGGGTCCAGAGCCCGACAGCGGCCATGAGGATGATCAATGTCCAGGCAACCAGAAGGCCTCGATACAGGAGAGTTGCGCGCCGCTCGGAGGCGGTGAGCCGGACTACAAGAGCTTGCTCCAGGTCACCCAGTTTCGCGTCGAGCTCTCCGAAGGCACGGTCGTACTTGACGTCGAACGCCGACCCGATGCCGACCTCAGCACCGCCCTCGGCGCCGGCTCGGCGTTCTCGCGTCAACCGGCGAAAGCGCGCGACCTCTTCCGCGACCTTCGCGGTGAGGACTCGGATGTGGTTGTCGGTGGCGGGGTCTCCGAAGGGCGCCGCGGCGCGCCGCTCGAGCGAGCCCGCGAGCTTGGCCGCGCTCTCGAGGCTCCGCTCGATCTCGGCGAGGTCGACCTGGTCCCCGGTGACGAGCTCTTCGATCCAGAGGTGGGCTACCGCGATCCCGGTGCGGATGTCGGCGACCGCCCTCAGCGAGCCCACGTCGGGGGCGATCAGGCCGCGCTGGATCCAGTTGTTGGCCAGAAGCAGCAGGATCGAGCCGGCCCCGAGCGCCAGAACCAGGGTCGGCATCCAGTAACGCCGCCCCCCGCGGGGTGGCCCTGAGGGGGTCACTCGCGCAAGTCCTTCAACACGTAGCCGACGCCCTTGACCGTGTGGAGCAGCTTGCCGCTTCCTTTGCGGCTGCTGGCGCCGTCGATCTTCTTGCGCACCTTATAGATAGTGACGTCGACGAGGTTGCTGAAGGAATCGAAAGAGTCGTCCCAAACGTGCTCGATGAGCTCCGTCCGGGTCACGACCTCGCCGACCCGACCCAGAAAGAACTCGAGCAGGGCGAACTCCTTGGGCGAGAGATCGATGGGGCTGCCGGCGACGGTGACTCGCCGGCCGGCGCGGTCCATCTCGACATCGGCGGCGCGAAGAGAGGTTTGCAGGGGTTTCGAGCGGCGCCGGATGAGGCTGCGAACCCTGGCCAGAAGCTCCACCAGCGAGAACGGCTTGGTCAGGTAGTCGTCGGCGCCGGTGTCGAGCCCGCTCACGCGATCTTCCACAGAGGTCCTGCCGGTGAGCATCAGGACCGGAGTCGCGTCGCCCTGCGCTCTCCACGCCGCGAGCAGATCCATTCCCGAGCGGCCGGGAAGCGTCCAGTCCAGAAGCACGCAGTCGTAGGCGTTGACGTCCATGAGCTCCGAGGCGGCGTCGCCATCTGGGGCATGGTCAACGGCGTAGGACTCGTCACGTAGGAGATCGACGATTGCCTCGGCGAGCTCTTTCTCGTCTTCGACGACCAGGATCCTCATGCTCTTGATGTTCGGCTCTTGGGCCGGGTAATGGGTCGAGCGGCGCTCGCGCCGTGTGAAAATGGTACCCGAACCGAATGCTGTTCGAACCGACGCGCGCTTTTTTCGCGACCGCCCTGGCGATGGCGCCGGTCTGGGCGGCGGCCTCGGCGGCAACCGGGACCACGCTCGATCAGGCGCGCGAGCTTCACCGGGCTGGAAAACTCGAGGCATCCGCGGGTGCCTACCGAGAGGTGCTCGAGGATTCGGGGCTCGACGAGCCGTCCCGGGCGATCGCCCACAACAACCTGTGTGTGGTCCTGGATGCCTTGGGCGAGCTCGCGGCCGCCGAGACGGCTTGCCGTGCCGCGCTCGAACTCCGGCGAAAACTGAGCGACCCCCTGCGCCTGGCGCGCACACTCAACAACCTCGGCCTGGTATTGCAGCACCGCGGCCGCTACGGCGAGGCCGAGGCGCAGTTCTCGGAGGCGCTGGCGGTCAACCGCGAACTCGAAGAGCCCTACGGCCAAGCCATCAATCTGGCCAACCTGGGAGCGGTCGCGACGCTTGCGGGCCGGTTTCAGGAAGCGCTCGACCGGCAGGTAGCGGTTCGCGAGCTGGCGGCCATCTACGGCGAGGAACCGTGGGCGATCGAGCAGGCCCGGATCGCCGAACTCAATCGAGGCGTCGTTCTGGAGCGCCTGGGCGCCTACCGGGAGGCTCTCGACGTCTACGCGGACCTGCTGGGCGCCGAAACGCCGGGCGGAGGCGTCGAAGTGCGTCCCGAGGAAGAGGCCTCGATCCTGGTCAACT
Source organism: Thermoanaerobaculia bacterium (assembly GCA_945787635.1). GTDB lineage: Bacteria > Acidobacteriota > Thermoanaerobaculia > Multivoradales > JAHEKO01 > CALZIK01. The sequence continues at coordinate 7,991 of CALZIK010000011.1, forward strand.
CGGGCGTCATCTATCGCAACCTCGGGGATCCGGTCGAGGCGATCGAGCGTTTTGAAGCCGCGGCTTCGCGCTACCGGGAGCTGGCGGACCCGGCAGGCCTGGCGCACGTCGAGCTCAACCTCGGAATTGCCCGTCACCTGAATCTAGGTGACCTCGTCGGAGCCGAGGCGGCGTACCGGCGCGCTCTGGATCTGGTCAAGGACACCGGGGACCGCGGGATCGCGATCGAAGCGCTCGGCTTTCTCGGCCGACTGCTCCTGACGCGCGGGCATGCGGATGAGGCTCGCGCCCGGCTCGAAGAGGGACTCGCCCTTGCTCACGAGAGCGGGTCGGCGGAGGGCGTCTGGGCAACGACTGCCGCCCTGGGAGAAGTCGAGCGCGCGCAAGGCGAGCTCGACGCTGCGCTCGGGCGCTACGAGCAGGCGATCGACGAGATCGAAGCGGGGCGCGCGGGCGTTGGGCGAGCCGAGTACCGGGCCTCCTTTTTCGCCGACAAACGAACGGTCTATTCCGGTGCCCTCGTTACTCTCGCCGAGATGGACCGCCGCGAAGGTGGGGTCCGCGCACCTTACGCCCTCGAGATCGCCCAACAGGCCAAAGCCCGGGACCTTCTCGACGCCCTGGGACTGCGCGAGAGCGGCCGCGAACGGCCGGTGGCTCCGATGAAGCCCTTGAAGGCGGATGAGATCGCCCGACGCCTTGGTGAGGACGTTCTGGTCGAGTACTTCGTCGCCGATTCCGAGCTTTTCCTGTGGACGGTTCGAGACGGCGCGATCCGGCTGGTCGGATTGGGTGATCCTGCGCCGGTCCTGGAGGCGGTCGGGAAGTTGCACCGGCACCTCTCGAACGGTTCCGAGCCGCCCAGTGCTCTGGTCGACTACCTCTCGTCGCAGCTTCTCGGTTCTCTCGAAGAGCTGCCCGAGGCGACGCGGCTGTGGATAGCGCCGGATCGCCGGTTGCGCTACGTGCCGTTCGAGATCCTGCCCGTGCCCGTGCCCGTGCCCGGACCCGGGTCGCGAGAGGACAGGGAGCTTCTGATCGACCGAGCGCAGGTCTCGTATCTTCCGAGCGCCTGGGCGCTGCCGGATGGGCTCGAGCGGCCTCGGGCGTCCCGGTCCGAACTGGGTTTTCTCGGTTTCGGAGCAGCGGCGATGCCGGTCGCGTTTCCGTATCCATCGTGGGTCTCGCGCCTCGACCTCGAACCCCTGCCCGCGGCCCGGCGGGAGCTCGAGAGCGCTGCCCGGCGGATTCCCGGCGAGCACCGGGTCTTGCTCGGGCCCGACGCCACCGAGGCTTCGTTTCGGGAGCACGCGGGGCGCACCGGTGGGGTGATTCACTTTGCGACGCACGCGCCTTTGGTGGAGCAATGGAATCGGGGCTCCGCGATTCTCCTTACCCCCGGTGGCGGCGATGACGGAATGCTGACGCCCGACGAGATTGCCGCGACCTCGATCGAACCCGATCTTGTGGTGCTGGCGGCGTGCGCGACCGCACTGGGAGGAAGGCAGGACGGCCGCGCCCTGACCACGCTCACCGGCGCGTTCCTGGCTGCGGGCGCCCGTTCGGTGCTGGCTACGCTCTGGCCCGTGGGCGATCAAGCCACCGAGGTCTTCATGGAGCAGTTCTACTACCAGCTCTCGCGGGGGCTGGCCCCGGCGGAGGCTTTGCGCCGGACCAAGCTGCGGTTCCGGGCCGATGAGCGCTGGCGCGGCTCGTGGTTGTGGAGCGGATACGTGCTGATGGGGTCGGCTCCGGCGGTCGCGCCCGGAAGAGACTACCGGGTGTGGCTTGGCGCCCTGGCTCTGGCGCTGACCTTGGCGGGGCTCGCGGTCAGGGCCAGAACCAGGGGCGAAGTCAGGGATTCCTAGCCCCCCCGGAGGCGGCGCTAGGAATCGTCACCGGAGTCGTCGTCCGAGTCGTCGGCGTCCGAGTCGGGATCGTCGTCGTCGTCGGTGTCGTCGTCGGCATCCGAGTCGGGATCGTCATCGGCGTCGGTGTCGTCGTCGGCATCCGAGTCGGGATCGTCATCGGCGTCGGTGTCGTCGTCGGCGTCCGAGTCGGGATCGTCGTCGGCGTCCGAGTCGGGATCGTCATCGGCGTCCGAGTCGGGATCGTCATCCGCGTCGGTGTCGTCATCGGCGTCGGTGTCCGAGTCTTCGTCGTTCGAGCTCGAGCCGCTGCTGCGAGCCACGAAGGTCAGGGTCTTGTCGCCCATCTTGACCGGCAGGATGTTGCCCTGAGGATCGGCGAAGAAGGTCAGCGAAGGATCGAAGGTGAGCTCGCTGACGGTTCCGGCCGGAACCGAGCGCGAAGTGCGCAGATCGATCTCGATGATCTTGCCGGGGACCTGGTTGAGGGTGCCTCGCCTGGCTTGAAAATCAACCAGCACCAGGCCCGGAGTCGAGGTGTCGACGCTCATCTTGCGGCGACCGTGGCGGCGGTCCATCTTGACCTTCGGGGTGCGGGCCGCGATTGCGGGGTCGTAGACCAGTCCCACACGTCCGCTGGCGATCGCGAAGGGCTCGAAGGTCTCGACGCCGATACGGACTTTGTCGCCGGGCCGAATCGTGTCGCCGTCGGGCTCGACCCTGGGGTTACCCGCCCGGCCCCGAATCTTGAGGGTGCCTGGCTTGGTCTCGACCGTGATCGGCTCACCGGTGGAGCCGAAGAGAAGCGTCTCGGCGGGATCGACCCGGATCTGGAACTCCTGGCGGCGGCGCAGGTCGTCGCGCAGCCGGAGGTAGAGCACCGCGAGCGGACCGTCCGCCTGGTTGACCTTGGCCGTGTTGGAAGAGAACTGCAGGAGGACCACCTGACCGGCCGCTGTGTTCTCCATCGACGCGTCGGCGATCACCGAGCCCTTGCCGAACACCTTGAAGCCTTCCAGGCCCACGAAGGGCCCGGTCTCGCCATTCGAGCCGCCAGTATCGCCGGCGAATGAGGCGGCCCGAAAGCACACCTGTCCCTGCCCGAGCGGGCGTGACGAGTAGGTGCGAATGACGACGGCGACCAGCGATCCGGGCTCGCCCTCGGCGTCGTTCACGCGCAGGGTCAGGCTGTCCTTGCCTGCGAGAGGGGCGTCGCCGAGAAACATGCCGACGCCGAGAAAAAGCATCAGGCCGATGGTGGTTGCGGTAAGGAATCGATTGGTTGTTCTGCTCATGTCTTGGAACCTCCTGTTCACACCGGTCCGGTTGGACCGGATCGAAAAGCTACCAGGGCGGACCGGCCGGTCGCGGAAAGATCTTCCGCCAGGCCTTCGACCCGCCAAACGTACGAAACTGCGGGGTGCAGTTGCACTGTGATGTGTTCTGGGACGACAATCGAAGTGTCGCCGGTTTCGGCTTGCCAAACGGTCGTCTCGTCGATCTTTGCAAGGACGATTCGGTAGACGACCGCCCCCGGAGCGGGGCGCCAGACGAGACGTTCCGGCAGACCGTCGATCTCGCCGACCGGCTCCAGAAGCTCTATCTCGTGGCCGCGCGGGGTCTGATCCAACGCCAGGGCCGGCATTTCGGGCGCCCGTCCGGCGAGCTGGAAGGCCAGGCCGGCGGCGAGCACCACTGCGGCCGCGGCGAGCCAGGCTCTCGAGCTGGCGGTCGGGGTGGCGCGTCGCGGCGCGGAGATCGGCTTCGGCAGGGGAATCGGTTCTGCCTGGGTCTCGCGAGACGGCTTGGGTTTCAGCTCCAGGGTCTCTTTGATCTTGGCTTCGAGTGATTCGAGCGAGAAGGGGATCGGCAAGAAACCGACCTGTCCAGCAAGCACCCGCCGCCGCAGTTCGAGATCGTCGCCGAAGCCCGAGACCAGCAGCGCCGGAAGTGTCGGCTTCGTCAGGCGAAGCTCGTCGACGAGCTCGAGGCCGTTGCCTTCGGTGGGGTAGGCGTTGACCAGGGCGAGGTCAACGGCCTCGCGGCGCACCACTGCCAGCGCCTGGGCGCCGGTGTGAGCCGCCAGCACCTCGTACCCGAGAGTCTCGAGCAGGTCGATCGTCGCGGAGCGCAGATCCGGGTTGTCTTCGACCAGCAGGATGGTCGGGCGAGCGCGCCGGTTGGTTTCGGGTGATTCGTCCATCGCCGCCGACCCTAGAGGACCGAAGATGAACGCAACATGAAGGCCACGACCCTATTTGCGGAGGCTCAGACGGCGCCGCGCAGCCAGGCGGGCCTTCAGGGTGCCCGGAGGACCTGTGCCAACCGCGGGCCGATCGCCTCGAGCGGGAGCACGTCGCGCACCCCTCCCGCCTCGACGGCGGCCCGCGGCATACCGAAAACAACCGAGCTGGCCTGGTCCTGCGCGATCGTGTAGGCCCCGCGGCTGGAGAGCTCGCTCAAGCCCTCGGCACCGTCGCGGCCCATGCCGGTGAGAATCGCCGCCAGCACCCGCGGACCCAGGATCTCGGCGGCAGAGGTCAACGCGACGTCGGCCGATGGACGGTGGCTCTGCCCGTTGACCTCTTCGCTCAAGGCTGCGAGCAGCCCGGGCGCGCTCTTCTTGAGTCGGAAATGGAAGCCCCCCGGTGCGACGTAGGCGGTGCCGGGCAGAAGCGGCTCGCGGTCCGACGCGTGGCGAACCGCGAACGGGAGGTGGTTATTGAGACGCTCCGCGAAAGCGGCGGTGAAGTCGGGTGGCATGTGCTGGATCAAGAGAATTGGCACCGGGGGCCGAGGGCCGAGCTCTTCGAGTACGGTCTGAATCGCCATCGGACCGCCGGTCGAGGCTGCGATCACGAGGAGATCGTAGGACGTTGGGGTGGGGACGAGGGGTTGCGGCCGGTGAGCTGGAAGCTCGACCCCGGGACCGGAGTGCTGCGCCGGGCTCGGCGCTGCCCGTTCCCGGGCCGCGATCTCGAGGATGCGGTCGATCAAGATCCTGCTCAAGGTCTGAAAATCGACCAGGGAGTAGCGTTGCTTGTCGATGAAGTCGACCGCGCCCCGATGCAGCGCCTCGATGGTGAGCGGCGCGTCCTGGAGGGCGTGGGTCGAGAGGATGATGACCGGCGTTGGCCGCTCCTGCATGATCTTGTCGAGGGTGCGCAGCCCTCCGATACCGGGCATCGAGAGATCGAGACTGATCACCTCGGGACGCCATTCGTCGAGGTGTTCCAGTAGCTCTTCGCCGCAGGCGGCGGTGCCGACCACCTCTAGCCGGGAATCTACGTCGAGGATACGAACCAGCGCTTTGCGAATGAAAGCCGAGTCGTCGGCGATCGCTACGCGAACCGGTTTCATCGGCTGCGCCTGTAAGCGATGCAGCGCTCGAAGCGCACCGTCTCGAAAGCTTCCGAAAGACCGATGATTGACTCGGCGTGGCCGAGAAACAGATAACCGCCCGGGCGCACGGCTCGCGCGAAGTTCTCGATCGCTCGATGGAGCGCGCGTTCGGAAAAATAGATCAGCACGTTGCGGCAGAAAAGGGCGTCGTAGCTTCCGAGGTTGGGGTAGGCGGACGTATCCAGGATGTTACCCGGCGAAAACCGAGTGTCCTGGCGCAGATGCTCGTTCAAAGAGTACAGCTCCGAGCCGGTGCGAGTGAAGAAGCGCCGGATCTGGTTCTCGCCGGTGGCGCGCAGTGAGCTGCGGCCGTAGATCGCGCGGGTCGCTCGATCCAGGCGGTCCTGGTCGATGTCGAAGCCGTCGATCTTCATCGCGAGGCGGGGGAACAGATGGCGTTGCGTCTCGGAGAAGATCCGCAGGGTATACGGTTCTTCTCCCGACGAGCATCCGGCGCAGAGGATTCTCACCGGACCACCGTTGTTGACTCCCTTGGTGATCTCGGGCCAGGCCTCTTCGAACAGTGCGTCGAACTGACGCGTTTCGCGGAAGAAATACGATTCGTTGTTGGTGATCAGCCGGGTGAAGCTCGTGGCCTCTTCGTCGAACGAGTACTGGAGCCTCAGGTAGTAGTCCATGAACCGGCTCATGTCCAAGGCCTGGAGGCGGGGCTTGAGCCTCGATTCCAGCAGCTGACGTCTCTCGTCGGGGAATGAGATGCCGTACAGGTCGGAAACGAATTCGTTGAGGAGCCGGTGCTCCTCATCGGTCATGGTGCGAACCTCGGACAGCAAGTTCATTGTGACCGGAGCGCCAAGAGAGCCTTCTGGGCAACGAGCGAGACCGGGTCGGCGGCGAGCTCGGACAGGGCCCGTTGGTTCTTTCGCCGTGAGAACCGTGCCAAGGCCCCCACCGCGGCCAGGCGGATGTACCAGTCGCTGTGGCTCGCGGCGCGCCGGAAGCATTCGTCGTCATCTTCTGAAGCGCACTCGGCGAGGGCGTGGTAGGCGAGACGCGAATCGATGCCCTCTCGAGACGTGGCGATCTCGCGCAGAGCATCGCGGGCCTCGGTACCGCCGATCCGGCCCAAGCTCTCGATCACCACCGGCCTCAAAGTGGCCAGATCGCCTCGCTCGAAGATCGCGAGGATCACTCGCACGCTGTCGCGGTCGCCCAGCCTGCCGACCGCCCGGATCGCCTCGGCGGACGGCGTCCTGGTCAGGGCTCCACGCAGATGGGGCAGGAGGTCCGGCAAGCCGCCGTTCGAAGCCGCCTTGGCGGCGACGTCGAGGTAGCGGTCCGGTTTGTCGCTGAGCCAGGTTTCCCAGGGCAGGGCCCGCAGGAGGTCCGCCTGGTCGAGAACCAGTCGGAGCACTTCGACCCGAGCGTCATCGTCGAGCTCGAGCACCGCCTGGAGAGTCTCGTGGCTCGAGTGGCCCAGGATCGCTTGCAGGACCAGCCGATCGTCGGGCGCCATGGCCTCGATCCGTTCGAGCGCGCGGGCAACGACACCGCGGTTGGCTTGCAGGACCGGCAGCAACCGAACGCGCTCGGCCGTTTTGGTTCGCAGGTAGAGTCGTAACAGGGGCTCTCCGAGCGCGTCAAGCCGTAGCTCCTCGAGCGCTCCGAGGAGCGCCGGAGGAAGCTGGACCGCCGGCAACGCGTCGATGCTCGCGACCAGTGCGTCGATTGGAGCTTGGTCGGGAGCCCGGGTGCACAGCAGAAAACCCCACGAGTTCAGCGGCAGTGGCTTGGCCAGCAGGACGGCGGCGAGATCGGTTCGGCGGTGCAGGCAGGTGGGCAGAACGTCGCATTCCTCGTCGGCCGCCGTCAGAGCGCTCAGCGCTTCGGTGTCCTCTGCTCCCGGCCCGAGCGCGATCAGGCACCGAGCGGCCGATTGGCGCACGCCCCGGTAGGGATCGCGCAGGTGTTCGGCCAAGGACGGCCTCAACTCGGCCGGGTAGGCCGGCTCGGTCGCCAGACCTTCGAGCACGTGGGCCAGAAGCCCGAGCGAGCTTTCGGGGTCGAGAGTCGCGCGGAACGCGAGCCAGTGGCCGGAGAGGACCTTGAACGCTTGATCGCCGCCGATCTGAGCTATGGCTTCGGCGGCGGTCGAGCCGACGGTGAGGTCGGTCAGCAGCTCGGCGATCGGTGCGATGGCTTGGTTGCTGCGCAGGTCGCCGAGGGCCTGGATCGCGGCCATCTGCAGCCACAGATCCTCGCTCAGGAAGGGCAGAAGGTCCGGAATCACCCGGTGGTCGCCGAGGTGGCCGACGGCGAGCATGGTGGCCTGGACGATATTGGTGTCGGAGTGGCGCAAGACCGCGCGCAGGGGCTCGAGACCACGCGGGTCACCGATGTGATCGATGAGGAGAACCGCCTGCAAAACCACGTCGGGGTCGGGGTCCTTGAGCAGCTCCACCGCGAGCGCCAGGCTGTGCCCGCCCTTGCGCTTGAGAATCTCGAGGCCCGCGTTGCGGATGACGGCGTCGGCGTCGCTGCGCAGGTACTCGATCAGGGTCTGATCGGAAAGCACCGCGGCGCCCACGCGCAGGGCCTGTTCTCGGATGCCGGGTCTGGGGTTTCGGATCAGTCGTTCGACGACCCCGACGCGCTCTTCGACCGACAGCGACGGCAGGGCGTCGAGCTCATCGAGACAGCTCTCCCAGGAGGCTTCGGGTGCGGCAGTGGGTTGCATGGTCACCTATTTCTTGGATCAAACGGCGAACACGCTGGCGATCTCCTGGAGCCGGGTTGCCTGTTCGGCGAGGCTGACCGTGGCGTGGGAGAGTTGTTCGCTGGTCACGACGTTGTTGCGGGCGATGCTGGCGATCTGGTCGACGGCCTTGACGACCATGTCGCCGCCGCGCTTCTGCTCGGTGCCGGAATGCGCGACCTGTTGGGTCATCGCGTTCATGTTCTCCACCGCGCCGAGGACGTCGCGCGCGCTGCGTGCTTGTTCCTTGGCGGCATAGGCGACGTGTCGAGTGGTGTCCTGCATGTTTCGTGAGGTCTCGAGGATCTGTGCCGCGCCGCCACGCTGCTCCTGGGTGGCAATCGAGACTTCGCTGACCAGGCTACGGGTCTTGGTCACCGACTCCACGATCTCGTCGAGGATGCCGTGAATCAGCTCGACCGCCTCCTGGGTGTCCTTTTGAACGGTCTCGACGAAGCGCGCGATATCGCGGGTGGAATCAACCGACTTTTCGGCCAGCCGCTTGACTTCGTCCGCGACCACGCCGAAGCCCCGACCGGCGTCGCCGGCGCGAGCGGCCTCGATGGCGGCGTTGAGCGCCAGCAGGTTGGTCTGGTCGGCGATCTCTTCGATGATCCGGATGATCCTGCCGATGCCGCTGGTCGAGGTCTCGATTCCGCGGATCACTTCGGAGAGCCGGGTGCCACCGACCTGGGCGGCCTCGGCGGACTCGCGCGAGACCTGGTCGACAACGTCGACCTTATTGGCGATCGACTGAATCGAAGCGGTCATCTCCTCGATCGTGGCCGAGGTCTCTTCGACCGCCGCAAGCAGGCCCTCTGAGTACTTGGCTACTTCGTCGGAGGTCACGCTCATCTCGTTGATCGAAGACGAGGTTTGTTCGACGTTGTTGGCCAGTGACTGAATCGACTGGCCGACGGTGTCAATCTGGGCGGCGATCTCGACCATGGTCGAAGAGGTCTGCTCGGTTGCCGACGACTGGCTCTCGGCGCCTTCGCTGATCTCGACCGCCGACACCGAGATCTGGTCGGCCGCGGACAAGACGGAATCGGAAGACACCTTGAGGTTGCCGATGATCTTCTGCAAGTTGGTGGTCATCTTGTTGAACGCCTTGCCGAAGGTGTCGCGGTTCGAGCGAGGCTCGATCTCGACCGAGAGGTCGCCTTCGGCGATTCGATCCGCCGCCGCGGCCATTTCCCGCAGATAGTCCACGGTTTGCCGGAGTGACTGCAGGAAGCGGCCGATTTCGTCTTGCGAGCTGACCTCGATGTCGGTCAGGAGATCACCGCTGGCGAGCGCGTCCGCTGCACGAACGGCTTGCACAAGGGGCTTGGTGACCGACCTGATGATCAGAATCGAGAGAAGAAACAATACGACCAGCACTCCCAGAAGCAGCGCCAAGAGGCGGATTGTCGATTGCCGGCTCTGTTGGTGCACCCCGGTCAGCGCGAGGTGCAGCTCGCGGGACTGATTGGTACTCAAGCGGTCGAGCCGGGTCTGTACGCGCTGGTAGGATTTTGAAGTCGCTTCCAAGCCCGGCAGGCTGTCGGCAGCGGGTCCGTACTGAATGATGCCGAGCGAAGCCTCGAGGCCGTTTTCGTAGTAGGTCTGGAACTCGCGCCGAACTGCCGCGAGAAGATCGGTATCCAGGGTGACATTGGTGGCTCCGGTTCCGACGTGTTCCAGGAATTTTTTGCGCAGGGCCTCAGACTGCTCGAGCGGCGCTGCGTTGAAGGTGATCGTCGCTTCATCGAAGGAGCGCTGAATCGAGCTCAAGGTCTGGGTGAGGTCATGGCTGAGGTTGAGCGCCGGAAAGTACCCGTTCTCGACCTCGCTCATCAGTTGCGTGTACCGGTTGCCGCTCTGGCGCACCATGAGGAACATGGCGAGAAATGCCACGCCGGCAATCGCGGGGAGGTACACGATTCGGGCTCGGATGCTCATCTTTCTGAACATGGTCTGTCTCCAGCTAATTCAACGCCAGATCACGGCCGGCGAAAAGCTCTTCCGGTTCGAGGAGAAGAAGGGGCTCTGAGTCACCAAACGCATATCTGCCACGTGCCAGGCGAGCCAGGGGCTGGGCCTTGGGTAGAGCGACGATGCTCTCGACCTGGAGCCTCTCGAGGCCCCTGACCTCGTCCACCATCAGGCCGACGGCGCGCCCGTCGAGGAGAAACACGAGGACCCGGGTCGACTCCGTGGAGATCGAGCGCGGTAGTCTGAGCAGCGCGTGGGTGTCGACCACGGGGAGCACGTGGCCCCGCAGGTTCATGACGCCCACTACCGGTCTGGGGGCATTGGGAACTCCGGTCAAGTCGGACAGACGCAGAATCTCGCGAACATGGGTCACCGGTAGCCCGAGGACCGTTGTCGAGACGCGGAAAACCACCCAGCTCTCGTAGGTTTCTTTGTGCGCAGGCTGATCGTCGCGCGTGGCTCTCAGGCGGTCGGCAAAGGCGAGGATGGTCTCCGAGGGGGTGCTCATGAGTCGTCCGCTCGTGACCTGTCTTGTTGGACGACCGCCGCCGCGAGTTGCGGGGGGTCGAGTATCAGGACGACCCGCCCGTCGCCGAGCACGGTCGAGCCGGCAACTCCCTTCGGACGCCCGAAGAGCTGGTCCAGAGGATTCACGACGATCCGCTGGATCGTGCCCAGTCGATCGACCCTGATAGCGCTGCTTCTGCCTTCGGTCTCGACCGTGAAATAGAAGTCGGCATCGCCGCCGAGCGGCAAGTCGAGGAACCGGTGGAGCTCGACCGACTCGCGGTCGAGGCTGGTCGAACTCCCGGTGTCTCGGACTGCGGAGATCGGGATCGCGAACCGCTCGCTTCCCGAATGCACGAGGAGAGCATCGGTGATGGCCACGGTCAGCGGCAGTCGAAGGCAGAAGCGAGTCCCGACGCCGGTCGCGGTGTCGACCTCGATGGTTCCGCCGTGCCGATGCACCGAGGCCAGGACCGCTGAGAGCCCGATGCCGCGGCCGGCGCTGTGGTCGGCCTTCTCGCGCGTAGACAGGCCCGGATGAAACAGAAGCGCGTGGAGATCAGCTGTTTCCGCCTCTGCGATGCCCGCTTGCATGGCGGCACGTCGCAGCGCGCCCTCGTCGATCCCGGTACCGTCGTCGAAGACCTCGATGTCGACGTTACCGCCGCGCAAGGCGGCTTCGAGGAACACCATGCCGCGCGGAGGCTTGCCGTTCTGCTTGCGCATGTCGGGCTCTTCGAGTCCGTGCACGATGCAGTTTCGAATCAGGTGGCCGAGGGTATCGGTGGCAAGCTCGGTGAGCGCCGAGTCGAGCGGAGTCTCGCCGCCCCGGTGCTCGAAGGCGACTTCCTTTCCACTGCGGCGGCTCTCGTCATGAACGAGACGTTGGAGTCGAGTGAACACGGACTTCAAGGGAATGGTGCGCAGCTCTCGAACCTGTTCCTGAAGAAGCTCGAGAATCTGGTCAAGCTCTCGGTGAGTTTCCTCGGTCTGTTGCCAGGTTTGTCTGGTTTCGGTGGCGAAATCGGGAGCGGCAGGATCCAGGGACGCTCCGAGCTGGATTCGTTGGCGCAGCGCATTGCGTGCGACGACCAAGCGCGTCGAGGTCTCGAGCAGTCGGTTCAGCCGGTCTAGACGGACTCGAGTGCTTCCCTCTCGCCGATCGCGCGGCTGCGTCGGAGCAGGCATGATTTCGGGAGCGACGGCCGCCGGATCGTTCTCACGCAAGACGTCGGCGAGGTCGCGCTTGAACCGGTCCAGGCCGGCGAGCAGCGCGGTGAAATCCGGATTCTCAGGATCGAGCCGGTCGACCTCGTCTTCGAGCTCGTGCGCCAGAGCTTGGAGACCACTCAGGCCCATCATGCCGGAGTTGCCCTTGAGCGTGTGCAGCTCACGCCGCACCTCGCGGAACGATCCTCGCCTCGCCTCGACGCCGGCTTCCACCGACGCCAGCAGCGCGACTTCTATGCGGGTCAGCCGCTCTTCCGCCTCGAGCAGGAAGTCGTCAAGAAGCTCTCTGAGTTCCTCATTGACCATTGCTTCGGTTTCCCGGCTGCCAATGGTTGGCTAACCGTTGTCATTTAATCGAAATCCTCACGATTGACCCTATGAACAACGCCACACAAAGAGGCGTGCGCAAGTCGGCTAAACTCGCTCAGTGACGTGTGAAATTCTTCGCATCCTCGACCGCGCAGCGCGGGTACGATGCGTCTGCCGTGTGGTCGGTTCTCGAGAAAGGAAGAACGCGTGGACCCCAAGAAGATCCTGGTCGTTGACGATTCGAAGCTGATCCACAAGATGTTCGAAGTCATGCTCCGCTCGCACCGTCTGGTGCACGCCGAGGACGGCATCGACGGAATTCAAAAGCTGGCCGAGCACGCCGACATCGAGCTGATCCTGCTGGACATCAACATGCCCAGAATGAACGGCCTGGAATTTCTTCGCGAGGTCAAGAACGACGAGGCTCTGTCGACGATTCCGGTGGTCGTGGTTTCCACCGAGGGCAAAGACGAAGACACCGAGCGCGCCATGAAGCTCGGCGCTACCGCCTACATCACCAAGCCCTTTCAGAGCGAGAGCATTCTCGCCATCGTTTCGCGTTTGACCATGAGCGGCGTGAGCTAGTGACCGAGCCGACGCTCAAGGGGTCACCGGCGACGAGCGGCGAGCTCGACAACGTCGTTGCTGAGCTTCAAGTCACGCTCGAGCGCGCCGGGAAGCTCCTGGGGGTCCTGCAGGAGCGTGTGCCTCGAGCAGTGGGAGCCGAGTTCGAGACCGGCGAGCAAGTCGACCGGCTCAAGGAGAATCTCGCCGCCGCGGAACAGGACATGGGCGAGCTCGCGACGCGGTTGGTGGACACCGAAAACCAGCGCGGCCGGCTGATGAACCTCTATGTCGCTACCTATCAGCTGCATGCCACTCTCGAGGTCGAGGAAGTCACCTCGACGATCGCCGAGATCGCCCGCGATCTGGTGGGCGCGGAGAAGTTCGCTCTGCTGATGCGCGATGAGAATGACAACGGCTGCGAGATCGCTTTCAGCCACGGTCTCGGCAAGAACGACGCGTTGTTCGACGGGGCTCGGTATCGCGGCGGCGATCCGCTCGTGGACCGAACGCTCGAGGACGGTGTGCTGCGCATGGAGGGCGAGCCGGGATCGGAGGCCTTGGCGGTGGTTCCGCTGACCGTTCAAGGCGCTGTGGTGGGCGCCGTGGTCGTGCTCAAGCTGTTCGATCACAAGGGAAGCTTCTCGTCCGACGATCGCGACTTGTTGGATCTGCTGGCCGCTCACGCGGCTTCCGCTCTTCTCGCTGCGCGGATGTACTCGGCGACCGATCGTAAGCTCAAGACTTTGGAGAACCTGGTCAAGCTGGTGCGGTGACCGGCTGATCGGATCGAGATATGTCGATCTCGGGCAACCTCGTTGACGTTTCTGTCGCGGACGTCATGCAGTTTGTCCACTTGGGTGGGCGAACCGGCACACTGGTCATCAAGACGGCGACCAGCCGAGCGGAGATCGGCTTTCATCGTGGTCGGATCATCAGCGCGTGGACCCCGGACTCGAAGCGGCTCGGGGACTTGCTGCTCGACAGTCAAGCGATCGAGGAGGCCACGTTGCTCGAGGCCCTGACCAGGCAGGACCGCGAGGTGCCCAAGGTCTCACTGGGCAAGATTCTGGTCACGATGGGCGCCATGACCAAGGACCAGCTGCGCGAGGTGGTCGCCGATCAGATCGAGCACACCATTTACGATCTGGTGACCTGGTCATCCGGTGAGTTCGAGTTCGCTCTCGACGAGCTGAGACCGGTCGACGACATCGCGGTCTACCCGGGCGACATCCTCCCCGACATCAACCTCAACACCCAGATCGTGGTTCTCGAGGCGCTGCGGATCTTCGACGAGAAGAATCGGGACCGAGCGTCCGGGGTGACGGAAGCTCAGGCCGAGCCGACCGCCGGCAAGGCGGAGGGCCCCTCGAGTCTGGCGCTCGAAAGCGAAGTGGCGCTCGAACGGCTGGTTTCGGGAAGCGAGGAGCAAGCCGAGGACGGCGAGCGCAGGCCGCGATTCCAGATCGTGAGCGATGACGTCGAGCTGGTCGAGGGCTTGCGCCAGAGGATCTCCGAGCAAGAGGCGCAGGTGGCCGAGGTCAAGCTGTGGGACTCGGGTTTAACGCTTCCCGGAGAGTCGCCTCCGATCGTCCTGCTCGATCTGCGGCACGGCGACATCGAGTTCGGCGATCTCGAGTCTTTCTGTCGCGGTCGAACACATGCGTCCATCCTGGCGATTCCCGGGAGCCCGGCGTCGACCGCTCGAATCTACGAGGCCGGCGCCGTGGCGGCGGTGCCTGCGGACCCGGAGGCGATCCGAGCGTGCTTGAAGAACGTGCTGCGAAGTCGCCGGGGCCGCGCCCGGGTCGTCAGCGAAGAGCTTGAGCGGAGCGCCGGGTTTGCCAAGCTGCGTCGAGTGGTGGCGGACCTGCGGTCCGGGCTGCTTTCGGCGACGGTGGCGCTCAATCTGATGCAAGTGATCTCCGAGTCGGTCGAGCGGGCCGTGATGTTCGTCGTCCGCGGCGATCGGTTGGTGGCTCTCGGGGCGTTCGGCAGCACGCCCAGCGGCGGTTCGCTGGCGCAGGCGACGCACCGCTACCGGATTCCGTTGAGTTCACGCAATGCGCTGTGCGAAGCGATCTCCGACGGGCGGGCTCGCTCCATGCGATTCGAGGAGGCCGATCTTCCGAAGGATTTCGTCGCGCGCATCGGCCGGCCGCGCACCGGCCAGGTCGTCTTGTTTCCGGTCGTCGGCAGTCAGCAGGTCAACTCGGTGGTCTACACCGACAACGGTCGAGTGAGCCGGGAGATCGAGGAGATCGAGATACTCGAACTGGCGGCCGCGCAGGTGGGAGTTGCGTTCGAGAACGAGACCCTGCGACGCAAGATGGATCGGCTGGACGCCCAGCAGGAGGCTGGCCAGGAGGCAGGCCAGAAACCTGGCCGGAAAGCCGGCCCCGGAGTCGGCAACGGGCGCGCCTCCTTGCGACAAGTGCTATGATCAAAGAGGTTTTTAGGATTCGGAGGTTAGATATGCGTAAGCTTTCAATGATGATCTGTCTGACGATTCTGACGGTGGCTCCGGTCGCTGCGGACTCGTTCGTGGTTACCCTGACCTCAGGCAACACCTTCGAAACGCGGTACCGGCCGAGCCAGAGCACCAGCGACGAGAACAAGGTTCTCCTGCTGACCGAGTTTGGCAACTGGATCGCGCTGCCCAAGGATGCCATCGTTTCGGTGAACTCGGATACCGAATCCAGGGGCTTCGGCACGGTTCTCGACAGCCAGACGATCGCCTTGGGATGGATCCCGACCTCGTCGGTTCCGGCGTCGGGCGCCGAGGGCGGCGGGGAGCTGGATCCCACTACCCGACTGATCAATTTCATGCGCGAGCAGAACGCGGCGCCGCCGGCGCAGATCTACAACAATGATCTGGTGGTCGAGCCCAGCCAGAGCAGCGGTATTCCGATCGGATTCACAACCCGCCAAACGCCGCCGCTGGGCGGCACGCAGGGCGGCGTCGATCAGCGATAACGTTGTAGACTGGCGGCCGGTCCGGTTCAGGCCGCGCCGTATTGAAAACTAAAGTGCCGTGGTGACCCGTTTCGGGTCGGGGCAGCTCGTTGGCGAGCGCCCAGAGGGAAGTCGGTAACCAGGCCGACGCGGTCCCCGCCACTGTAGCCGGGTACGAAACCGGGAACACCACTCCGCTGCGCGGCGGTCGCGAAGGCGGGGGAAGGTCCGGGAGTAGGAGAATCCGGGAGCCAGGAGACCTGTCACGGCACATGACCCGGTTCGCTCGAGAGGCGGACCGATTCCCCCGGGGTGTGGGGAAAGGGGTCTGCGCCCCGTGCCGCAAACTTCCTTTCCGAGCTTCGGGCTCCCGAGGAGACAACGGCATTGCGCAAACCAAAGATCCTACGATCAGCCACGCTCGGGCTGGTTTCGGCCGCTCTTGTCGTCTTGCCGGTCACCGCGGCAACGGCTCAGCCGTTATCTGCTACCCAGGCACCGGCCGGCGCCGTTATTCAGGACGAGCTGGTAGTCACCGCGGCGCTCGAAGAGACCGAGGAGAGCACCCTTCCGGCCTCGGTCGAGGTGATCGACGCCGCCGAGATCGAGGCCCGGCAGGCGACTTCGATCGCCGAGCTGCTGGAGACCGCGACCGGCATCCACGTCGTGCGCTCGGGTTCGGCGGGAAAAGTCGTGTCGCTGTTTTCCCGCGGTACGGAGTCCGATCACACCCTGGTGCTCTGGAACGGCGTCGAGCTCAACAACCCGTACTTCGGAGGGTTCGACTGGGCGTTCATGCCGACCGAGGGCGTGGAGAGGGTGGAGATCGTACGGGGTCCCTTCAGCGCTCTCCATGGAAGTGACGCGTTGGGAGGAGCGATCCAGATCGTGAGCCGGCACGGCAGCGGTGGCGGAGCGCGCCTGGAGGCGGGCGAGCGAGGCTATCGGCGCGGAGCGATCAGCCTGGGCAGAGAGCTCGGCCGTTTGCGCTTCGACGTCGCCGGCCACTTCAGGGAAGGCGAGGGTCTCGAGGCCAACGACTTCTACGACGGAGCGGAAGGAGTCGCCTCCCTCGAATGGAGCGTGGGTCGGAGCGCCACCTTGGGCCTGGTGACTCGAGTCAACGAATCCAAGCTCGGGATTCCACGTTCGTCGGGCGTGCCTTCGCCGAACCGGCGGATCGACTGGCAGGAGCGCCAGGTCGCGATGCCGTATTCCCGGACGATGGGTAACTGGAGCTTCGATGCGCAGTGGTCCGCAACGACGATGGAGTCGGCGTTTGCGGACCCTGACGACGCCTTCGGCTTCACCGGCTCTGACACCCGCTCCGAGGCGCGGCGGCTGCGCACCCAGGCCGGGTACCGATTCGGACCGGACTCGTGGGTGGCCTTCGGAGCCGAGGCCGAGCGCCTCGAGGTCGACGATCGCTCGGTCTTCGGGGTCAATTTGGACGGCGCTCGGCAGGAGACCTCGTCGGTTTTCGCTCAGGCATTGCGCCGGTTCTCGCGGGTGACCCTCGACGTCGGCGGACGCTTCGACGACTCGGACGTATTCGGCAGCCGCTGGTCGCCGAGGCTGGGCGTTCGGGTACCCCTGGGCCGCTCGGCGAGCCTCCGGGCCTCCTACGGCGAGGGCTTCCGGGCGCCCTCGCTCGGTGAGCTCTTCTTTCAGTTCTCGGGTAATGCCGCACTCGAGCCGGAAGAGAGCGAAAGCCTCGAAGTGGGTTTCGAGCTCCGGAAGGAAGCATGGCGGTTCGAGCTGGTCGCCTTCGACACCCGGCTCACCAACTTGATCGATTTCGACTTCACGACCTTCAGCAACGTCAACGTAGGTCGCGCCACGACGCGGGGAATGGAGGCGAGCGCCGCCCTCCGGACCGGGCGAATAGAGATCCGGGGCAACGCCGCCCTTCTCGACACCGAGGACCAGGTCACGGGTTTGCCGCTCTTGCGCCGACCCGAGGAGCGCGCGTCCTTGATCGTGACCGGCCGCCTGCCGGAGAGCACCTGGACTGCGACCGCGGTCTACGTGGGTGATCGCGACGACGTCGATCCGATCAGTTTCGGACGGGCGCCGAACGAGGCCTACGTGAGGCTCGATCTGGCCGGCGAGTATCGAGGCTTTGACCATTGGCGACCCTATGCACGTCTCGAGAACGCCCTCGGCGAAAGCTACGAGGAAGCGCTCGGTTTCCCTGCGGCGCCGCGTAGCCTCATCGGCGGGCTCTCGATCCACTGGCAATGACCGGCCGCCGCCTCACTCTGGTTCTCGCGGCCCTGCTTCTGGCGGCGTGCGCGCCTCGAACCGAGCCAGAGTCGGAGCGCGCGCAGGAAACGCCCGGCCGGATCATCGCGGTCGCCCCGGGAGTGGTCGAGAGCCTGTTTGTGCTGGGCGCCGGAGATCGTGTGGTCGGAGTGGGCAACTACGCGCACTGGCCACCCGAAGTCGAAGGGTTGCCCAGGATCGGTGGCCTCTACGACCCGAGGTTCGAGACCATCGCGGGGCTCGAGCCCGACCTCGCGATTCTCGTACCGAGTGAGGCCGAGCTTTCACGCGCGCTCGAGGACCTGGGCGTCGAGGTCATGATCGTCCCGCATGAGTCGATCGCCGACGTCGAGCGTGCGATCTCGATGATCTCCGGTCGCCTGGGTGTCCCCGAGCGAGGCGAACAAGTGGTCGCCGAGCTGCGGCGCGGATTGACGCCCCGGCGTACCCCGCTCGAGGTGCGGGTGCTGCTGTCGGTCGCCCGGCAGCCCGGCAGAGCGACGGAGATCTACGCCGGTGGTGAGGGAACGTTTCTGGGCGAGCTCTTGTCGCGGCTGGGCGCTTCGAATGTAACCGCCGGAGCACAGGAGCTCTACCCCAGGCTGGGGTTCGAAGAAGCGGTGGTGCGCGCGCCGGAGGTGGTGCTCGAGCTTCAGCCCGATCCGGTCGACGGCGAAGCGGCGGAAGGTTGGAGAACCGACTGGCGGGTGGTAGCCGGCGAGGACGGCCCCTGCGTGGCGATCGTCGACGGCAGCCACGTCCTGCTTCCCGGCCCCCGGTTGCCGGTGCTGTACCGGGATCTGGAAGCGGCGCTCGAAGAGTGCCTGGGCTCGGTACCCGGTCACCGAGCCCGATGAGCGTGCTGATCTCCGGACGGGTGAGCCTCGAGCTCGAAGGGCGCCCGGTTCTAGAAGACGTCGAGATCGAAGTTCACGCCGCCGAGAGCGTCGCCATCGTGGGCGTCAACGGTGCCGGCAAGACGACACTGCTGCGGCTCATGGCCAACGTCCTCACGCCAACCGATGGCGCACTGTCGTTCGCCGGCACTCCCTATCGCGAGCTCGGTCCCCGCCGGTTGGCTCGGGCGCTGGCCTACGTGCCCCAGGTGCGCCCGGCGCGGGTGCCGCTTACGGTGCGCGACGTCGTGCTGCTCGGCCGCTATCCTCATTACGGTCGCTGGCGGTTCGGTTACCGAGCCGATGACTTTCGCGCTGCCGAAACGGCTCTCGAGACTGCCGGGCTGAGCGAACTCGCCGATCGGTCGCTGGCCGAGCTTTCGGGAGGCGAGCGCCAGGGGGTGTACATAGCGGCCGCTCTCGCCCAGGACACCGAATGTCTGCTTCTGGATGAACCAACCACCTATCTCGATCCCGGCCATCAACGGCGAATCGCGGGCATTCTGCGCCGGTTGATTCGCCGGGAACGGCGCACGGTCGTCTTCGCCAGTCACGACTTGAACCTCGCTCACGCTCTGGCCGATCGGGTGATCGTTCTGGCCGCGGGGAGAGTCGCCTCGACCGGCCCCGCCGCGGAGGTGCTCGAACCCGGGCTTCTGGAGCGGATCTTCGACGCCCCGTTTCACACCCACCACCCGGCGGCCGGCGGCCACCGCCCGTCCAGCCCGGTGGTCACGGTGGATCTCGACTCCGGGCCGGACGAGGAGATGCTCCCGTGAAGCTCGTGAGGCGCGGTTTCGTTCCCCTTGTGGTTCTCTTGTGGGTCGCGATTCTCTTTCTCGGTCCGTTGATCGGCTCACATCAGGTGGGGATCGAGGAGCTGGTCTCCGGAGACGCCGTGGCCTTGCGGATCGTCTGGCAGCTGCGAGTGCCGCGGCTCCTTCTGGCGCTCCTGGCCGGCGGAGCTCTGGCGGTCTGCGGCGCCGCATTCCAGACGCTCTTCGGCAATCCCCTGGCCGAGCCCTACACCTTGGGAGTGGCGGGAGGCGCTGCCCTCGGAGCGGTGCTGGCGCAGCAACTGGGGGTGGCGGTCGGTCTCGGCGCGCTGCCGGTGGTCGCCGTCGCGAGCTTCGCCGGCGCGTTGGCC
>CALZIK010000012.1 GCA_945787635.1 Thermoanaerobaculia bacterium
CTCGGTAGGACAGCAACGCCAGTGCCAACCTCGAGACATCAGCCGTTGCCTGAGGTTTCGTCTCGCCGGCGCGATGCCGAACGCGGCAGGCCGGAAAAGACAATCCTCGCGCGGAAGCGATTTCCGGGTTGCGACGGCGGCTACGGCGCCGCCAGTGGCCGGCTGCAAGGTGCTCCGCTCTGGTAGCGCTCGAGACTCTCCTCGAGTCGAGACAGCACCGCCTCGGGCTGAGCCGCTTCGACGGCCAGCCGGACAACATCCCGTTGCCAACCGGCGGCCTCGTCGCAGCGCCCGCTCTCGGCCAGAGCTTCCGCCACCCACTCGGCGTCGCCGAGGACTTGACTGGCCGTGAACACCTTGATCGCCAGCTCGACGGCCCGGCCACCGTCGGCCGTCTCGGAATCGCCGGCGGTCACGAGAAGCCGCGACAGCGTTCGGGACAGGACGAGGCTCCCGGGAATCGCTTCGACCGCCTCTTCGAGTGTTTGGCGCGCCCGGGCCGAGTCGTTCAGCTCTGCCAGAGCCTGGACTTTGCCGAGTCGGGGCGCCTCCTGGGCAGGCAGAGCTTGAATCGCGGCGTCAAAGTGCACGATCGAATCTTCCCAGCGCCCGGCGAGGCGCATCGCCCGGGCCAGCTCGTAGCGAAGCTGTCCGTCCGCCGGCGCCAACTGCCCGGCCCGGCTCAAGTAGTCGATCGCCTGCTCGTGCTCACCCCGGCGCGAAAGCAGGACCCCCAGGTTGTAAAGCGCGGTCTCGTTGCCGGGAGCGAGCTCGACGGCCCGTTCGAAGGCCTCGATCGCCTGGTCCGCTTGCCCCATCTCTCCCAGAGCCGAGCCCAGATCGATCCAGGCTCCGATGCTGTCCGGCTCAAGACCCAGGGCCTTGCGGAAGCTCTCGGCGGCCTCCCCATACCGGCCGACTCGAAACGCGGCCTGGCCCTGGAGACGAAACACCCGCTCTCCGGTTTTCAAGCTCTCGAGCGAGTCGATGATCGGATCCGCCGGCTTGACGCCGATGCTTCCGCGCCAGGCCAGGATCTCCCGCGCCTTGTCCTCGTCCCCGAGCTTCCGATAGGCCAGAGCCAGCGGGTAATACAGCCGGTTGGCCTCTCGGACCTTGTCGAGAGCGCGCTCGAGCAGGACCACAGCCTCCTTTGGCCGATCCTGGGCCAGCAGGAGCTCGCCCAGCCCGGCCTCCGCGGCGGCGGACGTCGGATTGGCCCGAAGCGCCTCACCGTAGAGCCATTCGGCCTTGTCGGCGTTGCCGAGCTCAGCGTAGACGGATGCCAGACGCACCAGCGCGGGCGAGACCCCGGGCACGATCGCCAGCGCCTTTTCGTACAGCGCCATCGCGTCCTCGAGTCGGCCCTCATTCTGGGCCAGGAATCCCAACAGGTAGGGCCAGCGAAAGTCCCGGGGCTGAAGCGATGCGGCCAGCTCGTAGGTAGAACGCGCGGCATCGGCGAATCCGTAGGCGTGGTAATGGCGCCCGAGCTCGCCCACGGCTTCGGCTCCCGCGCTCTCGTCGGCGTCGAGCTGCTCCATGGCCAGCTCTCGCAGCTTCGCGAGCTGCTCGGTGACCGCCGCCTCAGTGCCGGCCGGCAACTCGATGGCGGGTAGACGGTCGTCCGGCGCGGGCGAGGTCTGCCCCGCAATTGGGCCACTAGCGCAGAGCCCACCAACGACCAGGAAGGTCGCCAACGTATGTGCCAATTGCCGGCGCATGCGTGTCGACGCCGCTGCAAGATTCATGCGACCGCTCCGCGCGGCTCGTGCTTTTCGGTCGTGTCCGGGCATCGCGCTAGTCTATGACGGTTCCCGGGGTTGAATTGTGTCCGCAAGACTGGCGATCATCACCGTCAACTGGAATCAGACCGAGAGTACCTGCCGCTGCCTGCACGCGCTCGCGGCCTTCCAAGCCTTACGACCGGAGCTCTGGGTGGTCGACAACGCCTCCAAGGACGGCGCCGTTGCGATCTCGAGCGAGTTTCCTCGAGTCCATTTAATCGCCAACTCGACCAACCTCGGTTTCGGAGCCGCCAACAACCAGGCGCTCCGCGCTACCGGCGCCCCTCTTGCCTTGCTGCTGAACAACGACGCCTCGATCAGCGAAACCGATCTCGCGGATCTGGTGCTGACCATGGAAGAGACTCCACGCATCGCCGCGTTGGGGCCGGTGCTGACCGCGGGCCCGAACAGCGAGAAGATCACTGCGATCGGCGGTCGCGACGTCAGCCGTCACATCCGAACCCATCTTCGGCCGGAAGATCTACCGCCCGGAGCGCTCGAAAGCACTCGCCCGATTCGGGTGCGGTATCTCCCGGGTGCGATCGCGCTGGTGCGGATCGCCGCTCTCGAGGAAGCGGGGTACTTCGAGGAGCGCTATTTTTTCGGCGGCGAGCTCGCCGATTACTGCGAGATCGCGGCCGCACGCGGACACGAGGCGGCGGTTCTTCCCAGCGCTCGAGGCTGGCACGACATGAGCGAATCGGACGAGCATCGACGGCGTCTGTACCCCTACTACATCCTGAGAAACCGCTTCCTCTTCGTACGCCGGCACCGCCGCGCTCGCCTGCTGCCCTTGGCGCTGTTTTGGACCGCCTACGGGCTGGCCGCTGCAGGTCGAGATCTTGCGCGGGGGAATCCGGCCCGAGCGCGTCTGTCGCTGCTCGCCGTCGCCGACGGGTTGGTCGGACGCTTCGGCAACCAGAACCGGCGGGTCCTTGGAGCCAGCGGAGCCGAGACGGCACGATGAAGATCGCCTACCATTTCATGATTCCCAGGCCGCCGCGGCTCGAGCTGGATGGCGCGGTCCAGGAAGCCCTGTGGCTGCGCGAGCGCTTCGATGGCTCGATCTCGTTTCTGTATCCCCTCGCGCGATTCTCGAGGTGGGTTCCGGCTACACTCTGCGGGCTGGGGTCCTTCGGCCGTCTCCGAGACCTGAATCGGACCGTGGATCTGCACCATCTGTTCGCGCCCGGCCTCCCGAACTACCCATTTCTCGGAACTGCCTTGACCAAACCCTGCGTCTGCACGGTGCAGACGAGCCAGGGCGGCGCCGACCTGCCGGGCACCGCGACGATCAGGCCCAAGGTGGCAAGACTCGCGGTTTCAGACCCGCGGGACGCGGATCCGGTTCGCGGCTCGACGGGCATCCCGACGAGCTGGATTCCTCCCGGGCTCGACACTCGAAAGTTTCGGCGCACTCCTCCTCCCGAGCTCGATCGCTTCAACCTGCTGGTCGGATCCGCGCCCTGGACGCAGCGGCAGTTCACCACCAAGGGGGTCGATCAGTTGCTGGCCGCCGCCCGCCAGCTCCCCGCGCTCCGGCTCGTGTTCCTCTGGCGAGGCGTTCTCCGTTCGCAGCTCGCGGAGAGGATCGGCCGCGCCGGCCTCGCCGACCGAACCGAGGTGATCACCGAAGGAACCGACGTGAGCAGCCTTCTCGAGCGCGTGCACGCGGTGGCGGTGCTCGCGAGCAGTGCCAAACTGATCAAGGCCTATCCCCATTCCGCACTGGAAGCCCTGGCCGCCGGGCGACCAGTCTTGACCAGCAGTCCGCTGGCGCTCGGTGATCTCGTCGGCCGGTTGGGAGCAGGGGTGGTGCTCGATTCGCTGTCCGAGGGCGTGGTTCTCGCCGGGCTGCGGGCGTTCATGGAAGACTACGCAAGGCTGGCGAAGGGAGCCATGACGTCGGATCTGTCCGAGTTTTCGCGCGACGGATTTCTCGACGCCTACGGTCGTCTCTACAGCGAAGCCCTTGCCGATTCCTGATCTCGAGCGATGCCCCATTCGCCCCCAGTCCCCAAGCTTCGTTCGGACCCCGCGCTCGACGAGCTGCGCCCCTGGTACCACGACTTCAGCGCACTCGGCCTGGATACCGGCGCCGTCCCAGCCGGCGCCTCCGCGCGGATCGCCGCCCGGCTCGCCCAGCTTTGTGCGGGAGCCGTCCCGGGCTCGGTGGGCAGACGACTCTACCGGCGCGCGAGCGCCCTGCGATCCAAGGCCCATCGCGCCAACCAGCATCAGAAGGAAGCGGTGCTCGTGCCCCTGCTGGAAGAAGCCCTGGCCGACCTGGGCGCAGAGCCCTCGTGTCTCGATCTCTTCTGCTCCGACGGGTACTACAGCTGCGTCACGGCGAAAGCCAGACCCGACGCCCGGGTCCTGGGCGTGGACATGGACGACGACAACATCCACCGCGCCCGGGTCGCGGGGCGGCTTTTGGGACTGAACGGGCTTCGGTTCATTCGCGAAGACGTCCGGTCCTTCGTGTCCCGCTCTTCGGAACGGTTCAACCTGGTTCTCTGTGCAGGCGGTCTTTATCACCTCGACAATCCACGCGAACTGCTCGCGGACCTCGAACGGGTCTGCTCGAAGTCCCTGGTGCTCCAGACCGTAGTCAGCCTCGACGACGAGTCGGCTGACTACTTCGAGAGTCCGGCGCCCGGCTGGAGCCACGGCTGCCGCTTCAGCCACGCCCGCCTGCTCGGCTGGCTCGACGAGCTCGGCTGGCAGGTGAGAACGACGAGGCGCAACGAGCTTCCCGGCAACCGGCGGGCGCGGGACCGCGGTTCGAGCTACGTTCTCTGCGAAGCGCCGCCCCGGTGAGGACGAACCGCGCATGAAGGACTCGCTCGTGGCGATCTGCACCGTCACCCAGAACGCGGCGGCCGACCTGCCTCGCTATCTTCAGGCGCTCGAACGCCTGGCGCATCGCCCCCTGGAGGTCATCGTGGTTGATTGCGCGAGCACGGACTCGACCGTCGAAACTCTCGCCCGTGCGTCGATACAGGGAGCAAATCTGCGCGTGATCGAGCTCGAAGAAAACGTCGGCTTCGCGAATGGGATGAATCGCGCCCTGGCCGCGAGCTCGGCTCCTTTCGCCTTGAGCCTGAACGCCGACGCGCTGCCCGCGACCGACTACGTAGGGCGCCTGCTGGCGCGGTTCGAGAGCCACCCCGAACTCCGCGTCGGAGCCGTGACCGGACGCCTTTCGCGATTTCGAAGCGGCGACGAGCCGGCCGTGCTCGACGCCGCCGGTATGCGTCTGACGCTGAACTGGCGCCACCACGACCGGGGCTCGAGCGAACCCGACGTCGGGCAGTACGACCGAGCGGAGCGGGTCTTCGGGGGCACCGGGGCCGCCACGCTCTTCTTCCGCCCGGCTCTCGAGGACGCCGCCATCGACGGCGAAGTTTTCCTCGACGAGTTCCACTCCTTTCGCGAGGACGCCGAGCTCTCGTTTCGGCTTCGCGAGCGCGGCTGGGAGATCCTCTATGAGCCGCGCGCGATCGCCTCGCATCGCCGGCACAACCTCCCGGGTAGGCGCAGCGCGATGCCCGATCATGTCAACCTCCACTCGGTGAAGAATCGTTTCCTGTTGCGCGCCTACCACGAGACCTGGGCAAGCTTCATGGTGACTCTCGGCTTTCCCCTTGTTCGGGATCTCGCCGTGATCGCCTACGTTCTGCTTCGCGAGCACAGCTCTCGACCCGCTCTCACCTGGCTATGGAAGAACCGACGGCATGTGCTTCGAAGGCGGCGGCACATTCAAGAACGCGTGAGAGTTCCGCGCCGGCGCCTCGCCGCGTGGTTTCTGAGATCGGGCCAACCGCTTTGAGGCGGCTTCGTGTAGCCCTGCTCGGCAGCCGCGGCATTCCGGCCTGCTACGGCGGCTTCGAAACCCTGATGGAGGAACTGGCACCACGGCTGGTGCGGCGAGGCTTGGCGGTCACGGTCTACTGCAGGTCGCGCTACACCCCCCGCGAAACGACCGAGTTTCAAGGGGTACGCCTGGTTCGCCTCCCGAGCATCTACACCAAGTACGCCGAAACGCCGGTCCACACCGCGCTCGCGTGCCTCCACGCGGCGGGAGAGAGGTTCGATGCAGCGCTTCTGGTCAACGGAGCCAACGCGGTGTTCGCGCCCGTTTTGAGCGCCACCGGCGCGCCGGTGGCGCTCAACGTCGACGGGATCGAAAGGCAGCGCACCAAATGGGGGCCGGTCGGGCGCGCGGTCTATTCGCTCTCGGAACGGCTCGCGGTGGCGCTGCCGACGGCTCTCATCAGCGACGCCGAAGTGATCCGGGACTACTATCTCGAGCGCTACCGAGCCGAGTCGATCGTGATCGCCTACGGGGTCGATCCCAGGCCGCTCCCGCCGGGAGAGATCTTCGAACGGCTCGGGCTCGAGCCCCGTCGCTACTTTCTGTACGTGAGCCGTTTCGAGCCCGAGAACAACCCTCACCGAGTGGTCGAAGCGTACCGGGCGGTGGGTGGAGACCTGCCGCTGGTCATGGTGGGCGGAGCCCCATATGCCGCGGACTTCATCGCCGGGTTCACCGGAGACAGCGGAGACAGCGATTCGCGGGTGCTGTTTCCGGGGCCGATCTACGGAGACGGCTACCGCGAGCTGCTGTCTCACGCCCTGGCGTTCATCCAGGCGACCCAGGTGGGCGGTACCCACCCGGCCCTGGTAGAGGCCATGGGCTACGGCAACTGCGTGATCGTCAACGACACACCGGAAAACCGCGAAGTGGCGGGGAGTGCAGGCGTCTACTTCAGGGTCTCCCAACTCGGCACCCTGTCCGCGGCCGTCGAGCGCTTCAGGCTCGACCCGGCCGCCGCTCTCGAGCATGGTGCGCGGGCGGCCCGTCGGGCCGGCAGGCGCTACTCCTGGGCGTCCGTCGCCGACCGCTACGCCGAGCTGTTTCGAGAGCTCGCCGGGCGGTCCTGACAACCCCGGCTTCGCCCCGGGGTCGAGCGCCTCTATAATCTCGGGAACGAGCCCATGAGCCCATGTTGAAAGAGCGCGCAAGACTCGTGGCCGCCAGTCTGATGCTGGCCGACTGGCTGACGATTTCGGCTGCTTTCCTCGCCGCCCACACCCTGCGCGGCGGCTTCGAGCCCACTCGCCACTTCTTCGAGGGCCCGGTCCACTCGATTCTCGAATATCTGCCGTTTCTTCCCGTCGGGCTGGTGCTCTGGTCCGTGTGCCTGGTGGCGATGGGAGCCTACACTTCGCACCGGACCGCATCCAGGCTCGCGGAGGCGGGGGAGATCACCAAAGCCAGCGGGCTCGCCGGCGTCTTTTTCGTGGTTCTGGTGTTTGTCACCAAACTCGACGCGCGGCTTCTTGCGGGCGATCGAATCAGCCGCTCGCTGGTGGTTTTGTGGGTTGTTCTCGCCGTTTTCTTTCTGATCGCGGAGCGCGCCGCGATCCGATCGATCGCCAGAACCACTCGCGAGCGAGGCCGTAACTACCGCAAGATCGTCATCGTCGGAACCTCGGAACCAGCGCGCGCCATCGCGCGGTCGATCCGCGAGCACGCTTATTGGGGCCTCAATGTGCTGGGGTTCATTTCCGATGAGTCCGAAGAACGCCGGGCATCTATCGACGGCATTCCGGTCCTAGGCTCGCTGGATCAGCTTCTATGGCTGACCGAGTCGAGCGTCATCGACGAGGTGATCCTTGCGGCTCCGAAGCTTCGCTACGAAGCCACCCTCGAAATTGTGCATCTTCTGGGTGAACGGGGTGTCTGCGCCCGGATGGGGCTTCTTCAAACGAGTCTCGGCGAGCATCCGACGATCGAGCGCCTCGGCGCGGTTCCCATGCTGACGTTCAACCCGACTCAGGTCGGGGAATTCGATCTGCTCTTGAAACGCGTCGTGGACCTGGCGGTCTCCGTGCCGTTGCTGATCGCGACCCTGCCGATCATGGCTACCATTGCCGTCGCGATCCGCATATCCTCCAAGGGGCCGGCGCTGTTTCGACAGGCGCGCGTGGGCCTTCGCGGTCGTGCCTTCACCCTCTACAAATTCCGAACGATGCGAGCGGGAGCCGAGAGCGATCGGCGCAAGCTCGAGCACCGCAACGAGATGACCGGACCCGTATTCAAGCTTCGAGACGACCCTCGCGTCACCCGCACCGGGCGCTTCTTGCGGCGTTTCAGCCTGGACGAGCTTCCCCAACTCTGGAATGTCGTCAAGGGTGACATGAGTCTGGTCGGACCTCGGCCACCGACGCCCGAAGAAGTCACCCAGTACCGTCCCGGGCAGCGCCGACGACTGTCGATGAGACCAGGCCTCACCTGTCTCTGGCAAATCACCGGCCGCAGCGAGATCGATTTCGATCGCTGGGTGGCTCTGGACCTCGAGTACATCGACAACTGGTCGCCTTGGTTGGACATCAAGATCCTCGCGCGCACGGTTCCGGCGGTGTTCTCGGGTCGCGGGGCCTTCTAAAAGGAGTTTCCGACAGTGACTGCTACACCACGCGGAATCCTCCTGTCTGGAGGCACCGGAAGCCGGCTTCACCCGGTCACGATCTCGCTGTCCAAACAGCTCATGCCGGTCTACGACAAGCCGATGGTCTACTACCCCCTGACCACCCTCATGCTGGCCGGAATACGCGACGTGCTGGTCATCACCACGGCGCGCGATCTCGAGTCCTATCGATCCTTGCTGGGTGACGGCTCGCAGTGGGGAATCTCGCTGAGCTATGCGGTGCAGGACGAACCACGCGGCATCGCCGAAGCCTTCATAATCGGCCGCGATTTCATCGGCGCCTCTCCGGTCTCACTCGTTCTCGGGGACAACATCTTCTACTCACAGGGCCTCTCGGAAAGACTCCAAAGGGTCGCCAGGCGGACGTCCGGAGCGACGGTCTTCGGCTACTGGGTAAAGGATCCTCAGCGCTACGGCGTCGTGAGCTTCGACCCGGCGGGAAACGTGACCTCGATCGAGGAGAAACCCCCAAAACCCAAGTCTCACTACGCCGTTACCGGCCTCTACTTCTACGACGGCGACGTTGTCGAGATCGCCGAGAGTCTCAGTCCTTCCGGGCGCGGAGAATTGGAGATTACCGACGTCAATCGCACCTACCTCGAGCGCGGTGACCTCAGAGTGGAACTCCTCGGCCGAGGCACCGCCTGGCTCGACACGGGCACGCACAACTCGCTCCTCGACGCCGCCAACTTCGTTCACGCGGTCGAAGAACGACAAGGGCTAAAGATCGCCTGCCCCGAAGAGATCGCCTTCCGGCTCGGATTCATCGATTCCGCACAGCTAGAAAAACTCGCTGCGGCCTACGCCAACTCCGGATACGGCCGCTACCTCCTCGAGATTCTCACCGACCCCCCTCCGGTTCTGGAATGAAGCTTCAGCCGACCGAGGTCCGGGACGTGATGCTCATCGAGCCGCGGGTGTTTGCGGATGAACGTGGTTTCTTCCTGGAGAGTTGGAATCGCGCCAGCTTCGAAGCCGGCGGTATCGATACACCCTTCGTGCAGGACAACCACTCCCACTCGGCGGCTGGTACGCTGCGCGGTCTTCACTACCAGGTCACCCGTCCGCAGGGAAAGCTCGTTCGGGTGGTTCGAGGCGCGGTGTTCGATGTCGCCGTAGATCTCAGGCGCAGCTCCCCGACGTTCGGGCGCTGGACCGGCTGCGAGCTTTCGGCCGACAACAAGCGGATGCTCTGGATACCTCCCGGCTGCGCGCACGGCTTCTACGCCCTCTCCGATACCGACTTCCTCTACAAGTGCTCCGACTTCTACGACGCAGACGATGAGCGCACGATCCTCTGGAACGATACCGAGCTCGAGATCGACTGGCCGCTTGACGACGCTCGTCCGCTTCTGGTGTCCGCCCGGGATCGAGCGGGAACCACGCTGCGCGACGCGGAGACGTACCCGTGAAGGCGTTCCTGGCCGGCGGTAGCGGACAGCTCGGGCGCGAGCTGCGGGCGACCGCGCCCGCGGGCGTGGTTATCGAGGCGCCGATGCGTTCCGAGCTGTCGATCACGAACAGACCTCGAACCCTCGAGGCGATCGAGGCTGCCGCTCCGGATCTGGTGATCAACGCCGCCGCCTACACCGCCGTTGACCAAGCCGAAAGCGATCGTGAAGCCGCCTTCGCGGTCAACGCCGGCGGCGCGGCGAATCTGGCCGCCGGAGCGGCGGCGGTCGAGGCGCGGTTGATTCACGTTTCCACCGACTTCGTCTTCGACGGCGAGAAGGGCCACCCGTACCGGGTCGACGACCCGCCACACCCCCTCGGGGTCTACGGCGAAAGCAAGCTCGCCGGTGAGACCGCGGTGCGCGAAGCGCTCCCCGGCAGGAGCCTCGTGATCCGAACGTCCTGGCTCTACTCCTCACACGGCCACAACTTTGTCGCCACCATGTTGCGACTCTTCGCCGAACGCCCCGAGGTGAGCGTGGTCGCCGATCAGATCGGATCGCCAACCTGGGCCCACAACCTGGCCAAGGCCATCTGGGCGTGGTCGGCACGGCCGTCGGCTTCGGGCCTTCGGCATTTCGCCGACGCCGGCGTCGCCAGCTGGTACGACTTCGCGGTGGCGATCCGCGAACGCGCCACCGAGCTTGGCATTCTGCCGGCCGGCGGCGACGGTGTGGCCATACGGCCTATCCCGAGCGAGAAGTATCCCACGCCGGCACGTCGCCCGGCTTCGAGCATCCTGGACTCTTTCGCCAGTTGGGAGGAACTCGAAATGACACCCGTCCACTGGCGAGATTCCCTGTCCGCGATGCTCTCCGAGCTCCGCGTGGGCGCCCATGCGTAGGTTGCTGGTCACCGGCGGCGCCGGCTTCATCGGGGTCAACTTCGTTCATTACTGGCTTGACCGGCATCCCGAGGACCGGCTCGTCGTCCTGGACGCCTTGACCTACGCGGGCAACCGGCGCAGCCTCGAGTCGGTGAACGCCAACGCGC
The DNA here is from genome assembly GCA_945787635.1 of Thermoanaerobaculia bacterium. Taxonomy (GTDB): domain Bacteria; phylum Acidobacteriota; class Thermoanaerobaculia; order Multivoradales; family JAHEKO01; genus CALZIK01. The sequence goes on from CALZIK010000012.1 coordinate 10,730, forward strand.
AACTGCGCTTCATTCACGGCGACATCCGAGATCAGGAGCTGATCGAAGGCACTCTGGCTGACGAGCGCCTCGACACGATCGTCCATTTCGCGGCCGAGTCCCACGTCGATCGTTCGATCACGGGGCCGGACGCGTTTCTGGATGTCAACGTGCTCGGCACCCACAGCCTGCTCAAGGCCGCCCGGTCGGTCTGGCTCGAGCCCGGAGGGCCGATCCCGCACCGCTTCCATCACGTGTCCAC
>CALZIK010000013.1 GCA_945787635.1 Thermoanaerobaculia bacterium
ATCAACTGCGCCACTCGGATCGGTCCCAGGCCCGGGGCGGTCCTGAGGATGCGAGAGATCGGGCGCCGGCGAGACTCGGTCGATCGCGTCGCTCTTCGATCCGCTCTTCTTCCGCGGCTGCTCGACGACGATCTCGGCAACATGCGGTGCGAGGATCTCGTGAAGCCATGCGCTCCACTCGCCCTCTTCTAGGCAGACGTGCAGCTGACCGAGAATCTGTGCGAGATGGCCCATCAGCGCCTGGCCGTTGGTCTCGATGACATCCTGCCGAATCTTCTTGCCGGCAGCGCTCATCACGTAGATCGTCGAGCTTTTCGAATGCGTGTCGATTTCGAGATAGCGTTGCATCGTGGTCCTCCTCTGTGGGGGCTTGGTGCCTGGGTTGTTTGGCGTAAACCAAGCTACGCCTCCGTGAGGAGGATCGCCACGTCTCATCTACCAGCCTGATCAGACTCGAGAATCGGGACATCGCGACGCAACGCCCTGCTGCGGGATCAGGACGTGGCTTTCCTACGATGTCTTCTCGGACGCAGCTTACCTAGCGGATGAGCTACCTCCGAAAGCCGGACGTGCGAGGATGGTCATTGTTCGAAGAAACACTGCGTGGGTCCAGCAGTGGAGTATCAGAAGGAGGATTTGGATGCGCAAGACTGTGACGATAGTCGTTATCGTGGGCACTATGATCGTGGGCGGACTCCTCGCGAGGACCCAGGATACGGAGGGGCAGGAGCACTCGGCTCCAGTGGGTCAAACGGCATCCGCTCTCTCCTCTGAGCTCGCGGCGCTCCTCTCCGAGGAGATGCTAGCGATCGAAGAAGGTCTCGGTGAGCTGATGACGGCCATCGCAGCGGGGAACTGGCCGCGGGTCGCCGAGACCAGCGAGAACATGGAGCGAAGCTACATTCTGGCGCAGCGGCTCACCGCCGAACAGTTCGAGGAGCTGGGACGGATCCTGCCGCCGCGCTTCAAGGCTCTCGACTCCGCGTTCCATGGGTCGGCCGGGAAGCTCGCGCAGGCAGCGCGCGAGCGAGACGCCGAGCTGGCGGTCTTTCACTCTTACAAGCTCATGGAAGCATGCGTCGAGTGTCATGCCACCTACGCAAACACGAGATTCCCGGGCTTTGGAGGAGAACAGACGCGGCACCAGCACCACTAGGCGCAGCCCACACACGCTCCAAATGGAATAGGCTGCCTCCAGCTTGCGCTCAAAGCCATGCCGACGGGACTCAGAATGTCCGAATGCCGCCCAACTCGGGCGTCCGCTGGCGGTTGCTTTGACTTGCGCCGCCGGGTGAGCACGCTAGTCCCAGAGGCCGCGCTTCTCGGACCAGGGTGTTCGTTCTCAGGGGATGGTCCGACGACCTTCCCGCGAGTTTGCCCTTTTCCAGATAGCTAGGCCTGAGCTATTCGAGTGCGGCGAGGCCCACGACGAAAGCGATCCAGATGACCCACAGGCCGACCACGCAGGTGGCGGCTCGAAGCTTCGTGATCTTGGCCGCGATGCTGTAGCCGATCACCAGGAGCACGATCGTCCACAGCGAGAATAGATCGACGCTACTGAGAAGGATCCACAGCTCCAGGTTGGTGTCGGCACCGGCGAAGACCGTGAGATTCGGCGTCACAAAGTCCGGGTCGTAGAGGTTGACGCTCTTGCTGGCGAGGAAGAGCGGGATGCTCAGCAACGACCCGACCGCCGTGGGCATGAAACCGTGGACGAGTACACCAAGGCTGGTGCGAAAGGACAGCTCACCGCCGATCGTCTTGAGGAGGGCCAGGAAGATCAGAGCCATCAGCGGATAGCTGATCAACGGTAGAACAACGGCCGCGCCCAGCGCCAAGCCGGGTACGTATTCCTGCAGGTAGCCAAGCACGAACTCGAGTCTCTCGGGCTCCACCTCCCGATCGGCGCGCTCGAGCTTGGTGCTGATCGTTGCCTGCCAGTCGATCTTCGGGACCGCGACGTACACCGACGCGGCTCCGAGCACGATGAGCACGAGGATCGGAACCAGCCAGGTCGGACGCTCGGCGATGGCTAGAAAGGTCTTGGTCGGTGCGACAAGAACCGCGACGATGCGAGCGAAGCTGGTGTCCGCCATCTCGGACCTCCCTTTGCGCACTTCTTCCATGGTTCGTTCACCCGCCGCGCAAGCAGAGAATGGGCCTTGCGCCCGGGCGAGCCTTACCGAAGCGCCTACCAGCGTAGGTCAGAGATTCCGACGAGCCTACACCCGAACGGGTGGCCCATTTCCGGCGGGCTCCGCGTGTTGCTCCGCAACAACAGAGGCCCAGTCGAAGCACCAAGTCCCAGAAGTCGCCCGCATCGGACGCGACGCAACTGTCGGCTAAGCGACCCTAGCTTTGAGTCAGCGGACCTTCCCGACGCTTTGGACGTTTCTAAGAGGCTCTCTCGCAGGCCCCAGCGGCTGTGGCTTGGAGCGGAGGGGCACGTGCTCGCTGCTAGGGGGAGATCGGCACGCTATGCCGGCTCGCAGGGCCCGCGCCCACGGGCTCGGTCCAAGCCTCGAGGATCTGCTTCACCCGGTCCCTGGTGCTCAGGCTGTCAACCGACAGATTGACGATCACCCGGGCTCCGCTGACGGCGGCCGAGAAACCGCGAAGGCTGATCCCTTCATCCGCCAGCCTCTGGGTCATCTCGGCGGCGATTCCCGGTCGGTTGGGGCAGTCGATACGCAGAGCCCACAAGCTCCGGCTGATGTTGAAGCCCTCTTCGGCGGCGGCGGCGATTTCGCTGTCGGTGCGCAGTGGCGTCACGAAGACGACTCCGGCGCCCGGTTGATCGGGCGAGCGCCGCGCGATAACGAAGTCGAGATCCGCCCCTGCGTCCCTCAGGGCGAGCAGCTTCTCGGCCAATCCACCCGGCGTGTCGCGCAGGCTCGCCACCCAGATTTCCTGTCGTTCGACGATGAGCTTCATGTGGCACCTCCTCCTGTGTGCATGTCAAAAGGCCCCGGCAAGACCGGGCCACCGTTCGGCAGCCCGGCGGTCTTGGGGTCTTCGCGCGGGGAAAGCCGTCGCGGAGGAAGCGAGGACCCGTGGCTTTGCGGCGCTGGGTTTTCCCAGGTGTGCCCTTATCGAGGCAATCTAAAAGACTACGCCTACGATTCGGAAGGCGCGCCGCCCGTTCGGGTGGGAAGCGGCGCTGCTCGCACCTGGCAGCCGATCCCGCGAGGCAGGCAGCCGACCCGGATCAGAAAAGCGGAGATCGGTCACTCACTGCCTGCTGGACTTGCGTGCGACCTTGCGAGGTCGTGGACGAGGAATCGACCCTCGATACCCCTTTCGAGGTAGGGCGATCCGTCACAAAAAGGCCGCGGCGCCGTGGTATACGTATGGGCTCCGAATTCGGTCACTAGTCGGGCGCCATGGGGAAGGCCGGAGACGTTGTGGGCGCCATGGCCGACAAGGTCAGCGATGTCAAAGGCGATGCGGTCGACGCCGGGACCGACGAAACTCGCGACGCCTAGGTTCTAGAGAATCGACGATTCGAAGGGCCGGTGCCGAGGGGCGTCGGCCCTTCTTTTTTCGGCAAGGCTCTTCACTCCGGGATCGGCTTGCTCGAGATCGGCTCGCCAGGGGCGGAGGACCATGCGTCCCAGGCCTGCCACTCGGTCGCCCGTGATCCCGGTGAGAGGGGAGTGCTGTCTAGCCAGAAATGGACGTCATCTGCCGCTGGTCCTGGCGGAATCAAACCCCACTGGAATCCCCGCAGAGGTTCTTCCCCCCCGAGGCGGACCTGATCCGCCGGAAGCGGCGAGCCACTGCCATTCGGGCCAGTAAAAACCTCAACCTCCAGCTCGTAAATGCCTTCCGTCCCCCCGCAGTTCCCATCAAGAGCGTTCGAGGTGTAAACCAAAATCGTGTACTCGCCTTGGTTGGCACAGTTGAAGAGCCTCCGCGGGCAACTGAAGCCGCACACGGGAGCGACCGTGCAGGCGACCTCGTCATCTGCGATGGCCACTGCGGCCGAGAAGTTGTCAAAGTAAACGTAAAAGATGGGGTCCAGGGGAGAGGTCGCAGCACCGGAAAGGGCCACCGTATCAACCGTTACTCTGGCAGATCCTCCCGCCGGACACTGAAAGGTCCAAAAGTCCGAAATCAGGGGATCTCCGATGCCTGCCGGTTGGACAGGTAGCGTCTCCTGTCTCGTGACCGCTTGGCCGATCGCTGCAATCGGCAAGCAGAACGTCATGCCCAGCGCGACCAACCAGGGACTCAGCTTCCACTTCATAAGGAATCCTCCTTCTGTACTGCTGCTGTCGGCAGCCCGGCGGTCTGGAGGATTCACGGACCCGTGGCTTTGCGTCACCGCCTTTCGGCGGCTCTGCCTTTGTCGAGTTGACTGATTGTCTATCTGAAGGCAGGAGAATGCGCGCCACCCGAACGGGTGGTCGGGCCGAAGCGGCCGACCGCCGAATCAGAAGCTAAGCACCCCGAACGAGGGGTGCCAACAGCCGGGCCGCGAGTATTAGCAAAACGATGCCGAGGCCGCGGAAGAACACCTTCATCCAGGTTGGGACGTTCTCAGGCCGAACCTCGCGTTTGATCGGTGAGGGCTTCCGCGCCAAGTACTCGATCGGCCCGAAAAGCAAGTACAGCCCCATGACGGCGACGACCAAGCCCGCCATGGGACCCTGTAGCGAGATACCCATCGGCCGTTCAGCCTTAACGCCGGTCGGGGCGAGAATCGGAGAGCAACACCGCGCTCGAGCTTACCCCGCCGCTGGCTTGCCGAACCTCGGGCGAGATCGCGGCGGCCCCAGCCATTCAGTCGCGCTCTGCCGGGCGGCCTCCGGCACGTCGGTGTTCCAGATGTCACGGCGGATCTGCCACTCGACCGGGCCGAACCGCCGGTCTTGTATCCTCGGCATTCCACCGGCAGGGTCCGATGCTCCGAACTGACTTGCGACCGACACTGCTCATGCACTTGCTCGTGTGTGCTCTGGCGGCCTCACAGGCGGCGGTCGCGGCGGACGAATCCGCGCTCAACTCCCGTTGGCGCGGAGCCTGGGTGATCATCGGCGCCGACACCTTCTCCGGTTGCGGCGGCAACTTCACCAACAACGAAGTTCGCGGAGACAGCGCCCGGAGCAAGGGTGAGCACAGGTTCCATGCCGGTGAGCTCGGCACCGTCTACAAGATCAACCTGAAGCGAAAACAGGTCGAGGTGCTGGTCGAGTTGGCCGAGCCACTTCGGGTGCCGCGCCGGGACGGACCTTTTACTCTCTACGATCAGCTCGCGTGCAAGGTCGAGCTCCGACTCCGTTTGCCGCGTAGCGGCTCAGGGCACACCGACGAAGTCGACCGCCTCATCGCCGGTTTACTCGAGCACCATGGCAGCCGCGAGTCCGCCGAGGCCTCGGAGCACTGGAACGGCCGCGTGCGCGAGCCCTTTCCCGAGGACTACGACGAGACCCTCTATGAGTACGAGCTCTGGCGAGCGCAGCAGGTCAACGCCGCTGTGGCGGCGAGAATCGACGAGGCGATCGAAGAAGCAGCTCGGCTGATCGATCGGATCGACGAGGAGCCCGAATACCTGGCCGGCTTCGCTCGAGGAATCGACCGAGGTCGCGACCGAGACCTCGGCAGCAACTGCGATCGGCTCCTGTCGGCGTCGGTCTACTCGTTCGTCGACAAGCCCCCTAAAGGCGAGAGCCGCGACTGGCGAGAGGGCTACGAGGACGGTCAGGAGCTGGTCTTCTACCTCGAGATCGGCCGGCGCCTTCGACGCTGTTTCCTGCCTGCGCCAGCCTAGCCGGCGCACACTTCGGCGGCATGCCGAAAGTTTGGCAGCCAGCAGCCAGGGGAGATTAGGATCCAGATGGGATAAGACGCCTGACGGCCGCTATACTCTTGGGCACTCGATGAGCGCGGAACCGACTCTCCGGTCCGACTCGCCGGTCCACTTCGGACGCATCGAGTCGCTGCTTCAGCTTTTCGCTCTATCGAGCCTGGCGATCGCGCAGCCGATGCTCGACGTTCTCGGGCAGTTTGGTGAGTTCCTGGTCGCGCACCAGCTCGAACCCGTCGAGATCGTTACGCTCACCTTGGTTCTGGTGGCCGCTGCACCGCTGGCACTCTGGCTGATCGTCCTTTCGGCCGGCCGGATCTCAACAGGGCTGGCGAGCCGGCTTCACCTTCTGTTCGCTGGAGTGCTTGCCGGCCTCTGGGCCTTGCGTGCTTTGGCTCTGTTCGACGGACTCGGCTCGATTCTCTCCTTCGCAGGCGCGCTGGCCGGCGGTGCTCTCTTTTCTTGGCTGCTTCATCGGAGTTCCTCGGTTCGGAAGGTGGTGTCGTGGGCCGCTGTCGGCGTCGTCGTCTTCTCGATACACTTTCTGTTCTTCAGTCCGGTGGCTCGTCTCCTGAGCGGCTTTGAAGCGGAGCCCGCCTCGCAACGCGTCGCGGCAGGTGATCAGGGGCCTCCGCTGGTTCTGATTGTCTTCGACGAGCTACCAATGGGCTCGCTGCTGACGCCCGAGGGCGTGATCGATGCCGCGCGCTTTCCACACTTCGCAGCGCTGGCCCGCGACGGGGTGGTCTACACACGAGCCACGACGGTCACATCGGGCACCGCGTATGCTATCCCCGCCATTCTTACCGGTCGCTATCCCGCGGAGCGCAAGTTTCCCATTCACCTCGACTACCGGGAGAACCTCTTCACTCTCCTGGCGGACCGTTACCGGGTCCACGCACACGAGACTCTGACGCAGCTCTGTCCACAGGATCTTTGCGCTCAGGAGAGGCCGCCTGCTGCGGAGCGCGTCCGCGCCCTGGCCTCAGACCTGAGGATCGTCTTTTTGCACCTGGTGCTTCCTTCCGAGGCGGCGAGTCGCCTGCCGTCGATCACGGGCAGGTGGAGGGACTTTGGCGCTCACTGGCGTCCAGATGGGCGCGGCGGCGTCGTCGGGGTCGAGAGAAGCGAGCGCCTCGACATACCCGGGCTGGTTCAGCGCTATGTCGAGGCGATCCAGAGCGAACGCGCGGTCTTGCACTATCTGCATCTCGAGCTCCCGCACGTTCCGTGGCGATATCTGCCGTCCGGAATGGAGTATGGGCCGGTGGAGCAGGCCATCGGGGTGGATGAGGAGGCGGCATGGCGAGACGACGAGTGGCTCTTGACGCTGGCCCTGCAGCGGCATCTCGCGCAAACCGCATATGCTGACCGTGTGCTGGGGCAGATCGTCGCGGCTCTGCGCGATCGCGGAATCTACGACGGCGCCCTTCTCGTCGTCACGGCCGACCACGGGCTTGCTTTTCGGATCGGAGAGCCGGCGAGGCGACTGACTGAGGCGAATATCGCGGAGGTCGCTTCGGTGCCTCTCATCCTGCGCGGACCGGGATTCGCGCCGGGCCGGCGCGAGAACAAGCCGGTCGAAGTCGTCGACATTCTGCCGACGCTCGCCGAGGCAGCTGGGGTCGAGGTGCCTTGGCAGATCGACGGCATGTCGCTGCTCGATCCACGCTACGAGGGGCGGGAGAGCAAGACGCTGAGTGTTCCTGAGGAGGGTCTACGCGCGTCCGTTGCTGCACATGCGGTGGCCGAATCCAACCTCGCCGCCGCTCGGCGCATCGCAACCAGCTTTCCGCAGCCCGGAGTCGAGGGGCTCTTCGGGATCGGCCGGAACCTCAAGCTCGTCGATCGTCCCGCTGCTGAAGTGCCTCAGAGAGCTGGCGGCGACATCGAAGTTGCGATAAACCAATCGTGGTTCTATGACGCAGTCGATCCGGGCTCGGGCTTCGTGCCGGCGCGAGTCGACGGCCGGCTGCGATCGAGTGCGCCGATCGACTCCCGCCGAGGTGTTGCGATCTCCGTCAACGGCATCGTCCAAGCCGTGACGCAGTCGTATCCCGATCGAGGGGCCGAACGGTTCTCGGCCCTCCTTCCGGAGCGGGCCTTTGCCGCGGGCGAGAACACCGTCGAGATCTTCGTTGTCGAGGAGGACTCGGCGGGCGATCCGATTCTCGTCCCGGCCATTGACCGGTCGGGTCCCAGCTACAGCCTGGCTCGGTCGGAGAGCGGAGATCTGATGGGGATCGATGCCACCAACGGCACCGGTTGCACCCTCGTCGACACGGCTGTCACCGGCGGAGCCTTCCGCGACGGTCTCAGCTTCTGGGGCTGGGCCCTCGACGCGACCGGTCGCTCGCCGGGGGTCGTCATCATGGCCTTCGTTGATGGCTCTCTCGCCTGGGCCGGTCCGACCGGCACCTCGCCACCGGCTGCCATCGAGCCGATCGAGCAGCCCGGATTCGAGACGTCGGGCTTCGTCTTCGGCCTCACCCGGCCCCTCCTGCCACGAGGTGACGATTCGGACCTGAGGCTCTTCGGCGTCGTGGGCGAGCGTTGCTCGGAGCTTTTGGTCGTCGACAACTAGCGCGAGGTAACAGGGAACCTCTCCCCCCGAACTGAATCTCTCCCCCCTCGGGACGTCCATCCCGCCAAGCTTCGATTTCCAGTACGTCCCTTCCGCGAATCCGTGCTCCCGGCAAACGTCCTTACGACACGCATGGTGGAAGCATCAGTTTGCAGGCGTCGCGGAAGACGAGATCAAGTCGACTGTCGCGAGACTCCACTGCCCGGAGCTGGCAACGTCGGCAGCGCGGCCGGCATTCGACCTCGCGACGCTTCTCGACGACTGAACCGTCGCGTGCCGCAAGATCGCCACCGTCGTGGGCCGGTGTGCTTCCGCCAACCCTCTGGCAGTTCCACATGCGGCGCCAGCAAGTCTCTCAAGTGGGAGGCTTTCGAAGCAGCCAGGTGACGTCGCGCGTCCATTGTTCCAGAAAGGAGCACTCGCCCCGTTGCCGCTCGACGTAGCGCGCCACAAGAGCGGCGAGGTCCGGTCGGCGTTCGACCAGGTGCGCTGCGCGGCGAACGATTCGCTGCATGTCGCTGTCGTGCCCGAGCGCATCGCTGCCGGACGAATGCATCGCTACGATCTCCGCGCCCGACATCTCGACGCGCCTGCGGGTCTCCTCGAGCTGCGTGTGGGCTTCAAATCCGGGCCGAACGGGTGCACCCGGTAGTAGGACGCTGTCGTCGATGAGAAGCCAGCCGCCGTTGCGCAGGGGCGTCATCAGATGCGTGACGGTCTTCGTGATCCCTCCAAGGATCGGACCGACTGAGCCGAAGATCACGAGGTCGTAGCTTCCTGGCCGGGTCACAAAGGCGCAGAGATCACCTGTCGTGAAGCGACAGAGCTCGTCCACACCCGCGTCTACCGCGGCCGCTCGTGCGGATTCGAGGAAGGCTTCGATCGCGTCGATGCCGTCGATTCGCATGCCGAAGCGCTTTGCCAACGCAATCGAAGTCGCGCCCTTGCCGCAGCAGAGGTCAAGTGCGTGGCGGATGTCGTCCGCCACGCACTCGCCTTCGAGGCACTCGATCAGGCGCCGCGGATCACTGCCCAGCTCGTCGAAGTCCTGCAGGATCTCCGGCAGATAGGGTAGCAGCTCCGGTTCGCACTCGAGAGTCGCCGCAACATCCAGATCAGGTCTCAAGCGTCCTCCCGGTGGATAGTGTAATAGGCGGGCTTCCGGTTCAGTTGGTCGCCTTGAACACGGCCCCTCCCGACTTGGTTCATCGCGTTCTGAAGGACGGCGAGGTCGTTTGCGACGCGGATCCCTCTCGCCGCATTCGTTTCGAGGGCAAGGCGCGCAACGAGTGCTTTGACCTCCTGCCTTTTCTCGTCCGGTATCGCAAAGCAAGCTGAACTGGGCGATGACCGACCCGGACCTGATCGCCAGGGCTGGTTTCAGAGACATTCTCGTACACGGTTACGACACGTTAGTTGGGAGGGGTGCCGGTTTACGCCAGAGCACCTAATTGGGAAGCCGCCTGCCCAAACAGGTGGTGACACTTCCGCAGTCTCGACGGGCCTTCGCACCTCCTCCTCGAGGTCTGCCGGTGATGAGTGCTCAGCTTCCGGCCGACCCGGTTGGGCCAGGACCTCCGGCCCAGTTCTGGGTCCCAACCCGCGAGGCTCAGGCCTGTCGGCTGTCGTTCCTCAACCGCGCTGCCAGGTTGGCTACCTGAAGTTCGAGACGCTTGATCTCGCGGACGACGGCGAAGCGCTCCATCTCCATCCAAGTCCAGAGCTTCAAGAAGCCCGTAGCAAACCAACAGAGCCCGGCCACAGAGCCCCACCTGAGCATGGTCGCAACGTCGTCCGATTCGAAGAATCGGATACCGCAGTAGACTGAGACCAGGAAGAGCACGAAGACCAGAATGAAGGCCATGACGTTCAGCCATCGGCCACGCCCCTGGAACAGGCTGGTCACCTTCTCCGGGATCGAGGGCTCTTCGAAGTCGAAGTAGTCCAGATCTTCTTCGTCCAGGGCTTCTCGGATCATTGCATCGATGTTCTTCGTCTTCATGGTGATTCCTCCAGTGCTGCCCGAAGGACTTTTCGGGCGTGAAACAGCCGGGATTTGACGGTTCCGGGAGAGACTCCGAGCTTCTCGGAGATCGTCTGAACCGAGAACGCGCGCAGGTAGAACATTTCAAGCACGCCGCGGTGGCCGTCGGACAACTGCGGTAGCGCCTTGCGCAACTGAGCGACGCCCTGGGACCGTGAGACTTCCTCTTCGGTCGAGGGCGGTCCCTCAGGCTGCGGTTCGCGCTCTACCCTCTCGGCCAGGGATCGGCCCTTCTGGCGCAGTCGGATCCAATCGGTGCTCTTGTGGGCCACGATGCGGAAGGCCCAGGTTCCGAAACGCGCAGGATCGGCGAGTCGCGGAAGACCACGCACTATCGCCAGCCAGGCCTCCTGAACAACCTCGCCCGCCTCTGGGCTCTGGGTCAGACGGCGAGCTAGACGAAGCAGCCTCGGCTGCCAGCGTCGGGCCAGATTCTCGAAGGCAGCAACGTCGCCGTCCTGACTTCTCAGGACCAGCAACTCGTCGAGGATCCGTTCGCGGCCTTTCATCGTCTCTCTCCGTCTGTACAGTCGGAGCAACCCGCCTTCGGTTCAATCTCCATTGTGCTCAGAGTGTCTCGGTCCCTGCAGGAGGGCCTTGTATGCTCCGCCCACTCGAGCAAGATCTCGACAGCGATCCGTCTGGCCAACTCCAAGAGCGCTCCGGGGAGCGCGTCAGGCTCTCTACAAAAGCGCGCGAGTGCGCATCGATTAGGGTAGAACTCGATGGTCACCCCGACGCTGGAGCAATACCTCGTTCGTCGTGGATACGACCTCAATCGCGGCACTGGCCGCTTTTTGAAGCGGCTCTTTCTCGAGTCCTGGCAGCAGGCCGGCTTCCACCGTTTCTGGAGGGTCTGGAATCCGCTTTACGGGTTCTTTCTCTACCGGCTCTACCTCCTGCTTGGTGGCAATCGGAATCGGGTGGTTGCGACCCTCGTCGTTTTTGCCTCCTGCGGCTTCTTCCTCCACGACCTTGTATCGCTGCTCCTCTTCGGCGTCTTCTCGTTCGTCTGCACTCTGGGTTTCTTCCTCTACGGAGTCCTTTCTCTCGCTTCGGCGCGACTTCAGGTCCTTCTCCGGCAAAAGCGCTGGCCGCCACTCGCGAACGCAGCTGTCAACGTGGGGTTGGTAGTAGCAGGGTTGTGGGCCGGCGTCCGCCTGAACGCGCTGTTGTTCGGCTAGGAACGACGCGGTAGCACCCGGATGCGTGGCGTTCTCCTTCTTTGCGCATCTGCCTGCTCGCGGTCCTGATCCTCGGCGCCCTCATCACCCGGGCCTTCTCCGAGGCGAGCGCCGCCATCGGACACGCGATCGGCAGGCGGCGGGACCGGCAGGCCGGGTTGGACGACGCCCACTCGGTTCCGGTCGAGCGAACGAAAGGTGAGAGAAAGTGCCGGCGGGCACCGTCATAGACGACCAGAGGGCATGATACGGTTGGAAAAATCAGTTTGCCAATTCTATAGAGATCATCCGAGAGGAGCGTTCTATGATGAAAAAGCTGCTTCATGGCACCATGGCTGTAGTGCTTCTAGGTCCCATTCTACTGAGCGCTGAGGAACCTGGCCCGAGCTCCGATCCCTCGAGAGCTGACTGCCCCTGTCTATTCGAAGCTATCCAGGAGGAGACGGGCGAAGTCAAGGAGTCCGACCACGGCGAGTCACACCCCTCGCCCAACACAAAGGAAAAGGCCTTTGAGATCGACAGCCGGCTCACGGCCGAGAAGTTCGGCTGGGACATCCAGGAAACCCGTGAGCACATGCGGAACCAGAAGAGGTTTGGCATTTTGGTGTCGGAGCTGCAAAAGAAGGGCTCGGAAGTGTTTGCAGGCTCTGCCATGGCCAGGAACCCCGGCGAGGAAGCCACCATCTGGATCAAAGGAGAGGCGTTGCCTTACGTCAAGGAGATGGCGGAGAGGTTCATGCGGGAGAACAAGATGCGAGTCCGGATTGTGGATGGCATGCGTTTCTCCGAACTCGACCAAGAGAAGCGCATGGACCAGATCGCCGAAGCGCTGGAGAGGAGAGGCTTCCAAGGCGTCGGCGCGGCCATGCTTCCGGGAGACATCATTCAGGTCTCAATGCTGGCCTCAGATAGATTCCCAGAGACGCCGATCCCCAAAAACCTCGCAGAGCTGCGCCTCGACCGAGATTATCTTGACCCAGCTGCGGAGAAGCTTCTCCCGGACCAGATGGACAAGCGTGGAATCTACTTTGCCTTCACCACCCAGCCCATCGACGTCGACGAGCACGCTCGCGGGGGTCGTCAGGTGTACAGCGGCACCAGCCAGTGCACCAGTGGCTTCAGTGTCGAGCGGATCTCGGACTCGAAGAACGGCATTGCCACCGCAGCGCACTGCACCGGCATGAGCAACTTCAACGCCGAGAGCCCTGAGGCGGACTTTGATCTCTTCCACAGGGGCGAGCACTGTGGCAGCCACGGCGACGTCGAGTGGAAGAGCTCCAATCATTTCGAGCTCGCAGAGTACTGGGCCAGCCCCACAGACCTGCGCGACGTTGATTCCAGAGAGACCTGGTACAGTGTCAACAACGTCTACTGCGTCTTCAGCCGCATGACCGGTACCCGCACCTGCGATCGGGTGTACTCCACAAGCGTGAGCCAGACGGGGTCCTCGGGCGCGTGCAATGGCGTGAAGGCCAAGAGACTGGTAGCCATGGACGAGGACAATACTGTCGGAGGTGACAGCGGCGGCCCGTGGTCATACTCCACCGAAGCTGCCGGCATCCACAAAGGCGACAAGTGGATCTGGTTCGGCACGCGGAACACTTTCACCAAGGCTTCCCGATTGGACGAAGCGCTTGGAGTGAGAATCCGAACGAAGTGAAGGCTGAGAGGGTGGCCGATGAGCTTGGGGGCTAGCTCTTCAGCTAGACCCTGCAGAACGACCAGCGTGTAGAGCCCCTGTCCAGGCGCCGCTGCCGCGCGGGCTTCAGCATCCTCGACAGAACGGACGAGGAGGAGAGACTCCTCGCTTTCCGTGAGTTCGACGCTCAAGGGCCCTAGAGGTCGCCCATCTCGGACCAGCTACGGCCCCGGGCGCGATTCGCTGCTCGAACTAGGCCTTCTGAGGTCCGATAGGGGCGACATATCGGACGAGATGGGTCAACCAGGCTGCGTGCTCAAGCGCCCGGACTTGTGGCTCGACCGCAAGCTCGCGGCCGCCGATTCCGTCTTCTCCCTTCAGAGTGGAGACGGTAGCGGCAGCTTCGAGTCCTCACGTCTATCGCTCACGCCGTCCCGAGCGGACGCGTTCGACTCCCGTGACTGAGATCGGACCATGGCGGAGCAGCTAGCACGCAGACAGGCCGTGGTTGCGTGGGGACAAGGGACAAGGAACAAGGAACAGAAGGAGGTCAGACGGCTTCACGGACGAGACGCTCCATAGCCCTCTCACGAGCGATAGGGTATCCCCCGACCGCTACGTACACCTGATGGAGGCGCGATGTACATTCCCAAAGGCTTTGGCACGGTGTTCCCCTATATCTTCGCGAGCGACGCGGCCGCCTACCTGACTTTTCTCGAGCGCGCGTTCGGGGCGGAGGTCGTCGGCATGACAGAGGCGCCGGACGGCACCGTCGCCAATGCGCGCGTCCGCATCGGCACGACGGCGTTCATGGTGAGCGAGGCCGGCGGCCGGTTCAAGCCCAGCCGCGCCGCTTTCTACATCTACGTCGAGGACGCAGATCAGACCCACCGGGAGGCGCTCGCGTGCGGCGCCGACGACATCCACGCGCCGCGGGCCATGCACTACGGGGACCGACAGGGGGGCGTGACCGATCCGTCGGGCAACATATGGTGGATCTCGACGCGGGTGGCGCGTGAGCCCTACGACTGAGGCGACTGCGAGCGCGAGGCACTCAACCTCCCTGTCGCGCTCCGGTTCGAAGATCGGGTGAACACCGTTGGACACTTCGCCAAGGGGGCAGGCAATCTTCGTGGAGAACGGACCACTGACCTGAGGACCGTCCATCTTCCGTGGGCTCGCCCTCACGACGGAGGCACCTCGTAGCACCCGATGATCGACTGCAAAGCACTTCCGGTAGTCCAGAGGCGGCGCTGCCCAACATCGCATTGCAGCTGACAAGCGCGGCGGTCGGCCTTCGGCCTCCCTTTCACGCTTGCAGCTGAACGCGTTACCGTTAGGCCGACCCCGGGTCAACCGACACGAAGTGTGACCTCACTCGGCACGATTCTTCGAGAAGGTCTCCACCCCTGCCTCGACAATCGTCGCCGCGATCCCATTGAAGTACGATATCTGGCCAATGGACCTTTCACTCCCACGCAATGTCAACTAGGTCGCAAACCATGAAAGACCCCTTTGCTCCCCGCGTCGGCGGAGTCCTCAGCGCCGACATCGCCGTTCCCGAACACGAACGTGAAGTGCGCTTCTACTCGCGTGTACTCAGCACGGGTGAGAGCCCGCTTTGGCGCGAGGATCTAATGAACAACCTCGGCATGCCGATCATCGGATTGGGCGCGCGCAGCACGGAGCATGAGATGCTCCCTCTCCATTGGATGCCGCACATTCAGGTCGCTGATGTCGCAACGAGTGTTGAGCGTGCCCTGGGTCTGGGCGGGAGCGAGCTCATGCAAGGCAAGGACGACGATGGAAAGAGCCAGTGGGCGGTGCTGCTCGATCCAAATGGGGCGGCGTTCGGGATCATTCCAGTCGTTTCTGCGGAAGAAATGTCCGCATCTGACGGCGCCGCATCGCGCGACCCGTCGGCGCCTGTGGGATGCGTCGCCTGGCTGGACTTGACGGTATCTGACGCCACGGCAACTCGTGAGTTCTACCGACAGGTCGTTGGCTGGACCGCGAAGGACGTCGAGATGGAGGACGCGAGCAAGCGCTATGCCGACTACAATATGCTCGGCGATGATGGAAACGTCGCGGCGGGGGTCTGCCATGCCCGCGGCGTGAACCTGGATGTGCCGCCGGTCTGGATGCTCTACCTCCCCGTTGGCGACCTCGTCGAAAGCCTCCGTCGCGTACCACAGGAAGGGGGTAAGATCATCAAGGAGACTCGGGCGAACGATGGGGGGTACGCATATGCGGTGCTTCAGGATCCAGTGGGGGCGTACGTGGCGTTGATGCCCGGATAAAGAATCTGCAGCGGCCTAACAATCGCTTGAAGCTGACAGCGCTTCTGCGTTGCAGCTTAAGCGAGTGTCCGACCGTCCGTAGGAAAGCGGTGACACGCTACTCATTTAGCCATCGGCCAGCGTCGAAGCTCATGAAATCCTGGGCATGGAGAAGGTCCGATATGTCGCCCTACTCGGACGTCGGCGGACCTACTCTTCTCGGCGGACCGCGTTGGCAAGCGATAACGTCCGATATGGGCGACTTCTTCGGACGTCGGCGTTTTCGGGGCCGTCCGAGGCTCCTCGGCGTGGCTGGACCGCAAGCTCGCGACCGCTGATTCCGTCTGTTCTCTGCAGAGTGGACTCTCCCATCGTCTCGCCGGGCCTCTCTTGATCTATCCCCAGAGCCGGTTTAGGCTTGCCGACCCAAACCGACGGAGCACGGCTTCAAGCTGATGACGCAGTCGGAACCCCTGGACCAACCGTCGAGTTCGGAGAGGAGAATCCATGAAGGACATTCCCGGTATCGACGAAGAAGGCAAGCCGAAGCATGGCCCCTTCAAGACGCACTTCAAGAACGGCCTTGTCTCCTGCGAGGGCGAGTTCGATGAGGGCAAGAAGTCTGGAAAGTGGAAGTACTTCCTCAACAACGGTCAGATGCAGTCTTCAGGCAGCTTCAAGGACGGAAAGATCGTCGGTCGGTGGAAGTGGTTTTTCAAGACTGGAGAGCCGAGAGGGACGGGTGGCTTTGACGACGAAGAACAGAAGCACGGTCTTTGGAAGCGGTACCACGCCAACGGCCAGCTCTGGGACGAGGGGCGCTTCGAGCACGGCAAGAAAAGGGGAACCTGGAAGGTCTACGACGAGGCGGGGGAGCTGACCAAAACACAGAAGTTCAGGTAGGTGGCTTTCGGTCGCCTGCCGACCTCAGCAGGCAACCCTAGCGAGGTCAGTTCTGACCTCGGCAAGGTCTACTCAAGACCCCGGTTACGAATCCTTCGTTGCCGGGGTTGTTACTTTGGGCCTGTATTCGTTTCTGGATGCGGATCCAGACCCCCGGTTTGGTTGACTGAACCGCCCCGGGTTTTCGGGAGACTTTCCAAGCTGGAGGACTAGGATTTCCTGCTCCCGTTGAGATCAGAGCCACCAACCAAAGAGCCAACTGATCTGGTTGGCTGGACTACATTAAGGGCATTACCGGAAGCCGAGAAGACGGCGGGACATCATCGCCGGCGCAAAGACATGGCGCCGCTTCCTACCTCCGGCAAGGTGAGGGGCTGTCGACGTCCACCCCTCGAGGGGTAGGCTCGGACCATCCTGAATCCTGAAGTTCGCCGCTTCCGCTTCTTCTGCTACGCCACCTCTGCGTATTTCTGGGCACCCGTCCGGGTGCTCGACCTCCTGCTCTTTCTTCCTTTCTCGCAGGTGCGGGCGACCTCCCTCTCCGCCAACGCGCTCGATGACCAGGGGGAGCCCGGTTCGTTTGCCGGAGCCGACCTTCGCGCCGTGCCGGACCCGAAGGTGGTGAAGCTCGCTGGGATGTGCTCGAGTTCCTCGCCCCGGTCGTCGACCACATTCCGGAGCCGTCGCAGCAGACCGTCCGATACTGGGGCTACTACGCCAACGCGGCTCGCGGCAAGCGGCGCAAGGCCGGAGAGGCCGGAGACACCACCCAGACACCGGGCCGGCAGGATGACAACGAGTTCACCCGACGCGACACCCGACAGGCGGCGACCCCAGGCAAGGCCTCAGGTCAGGGCTTGGGCAAGAAGCCTAGTTGACAGATCAAGGTCCGATATGTCGCCCTACTCGGACGTCGGAGGCCTTCCTGGCTCTGCGGACTGCGCAGTGAAACGGAGTTGGTCCGAGTAGGGCGACTTCTAGGGCGTGGGGCAGCATGATCGGCGCGCGTAATCATGGTGACTGAGTTCCTGGCCTATCGGTGTGAGCCAGGCAATCCGGCCCCTGTCGGGGTGACTCGACCGAGTGGCTGGACCAGGGTCGAGCGGCTCGGTGCTGCCCTTCAACGCCTTCGCGGTCCGGGGCGCAAAGGCTCTGCGTTGGCACGAGCTGGCGCGCGCACTGGTAACGGAATCGCTGCTCGACCGCTAGTCTCGGCCGACCGCGCCGGTTCCGGCGACCGGAGTCTTCACTCCGGCGCCCACCGGGACAGGTGGCACCGGGCTGGAAGTTGTGCAGGACATCTAGTTGACGAGACCGGTCATCTCCCAGCGGGCGAGCGCGATCGGAATACTGTCGATCGAGTTGAGCCGATCGAAGAAGTCGCGCAGGCGGAAGGTCTCGCCGCTCGCCTCGAGCTGTTTGGCGTAGTCGGCCAGTGTCCGCTCGAGCAGGTACTTGCCCGTGACATAACTCGTGCCGTAGCCGGGCTGGCGGAGATACAAGTGCTGTTCGAAGATTAAGAGTTGCTCTTCGGTCGCCATCCAGCCCCGTGGGGTCCACTCGACGTGGATGCGGCCGGCATCCGCCATGGTCATCTCGTTGGCGTGGGCGTAGAGCGAGCCGAGGCCGCGGGCGGCGCGCTGGGCGAGCATGATCCAGACGATCTCGCGCACCCTGGGGTTGTCGTCGTAGAGGCCGGCGTGCATGAACATCTCTTCGACGCCGGTGGCGGTGCCCTCGTTGCGACTGTCGAAGATGTTGTAGAGAAGCGAGCCCTGGCGGATCGGGCTCGGGTGGGGCTTCGTGTCCATCCGTGCGAGCTCGAACCAGTGATAGAAGTGGGAGTAGAGAGGGGTCGGATCGTAGTGGGCGGCGATCCAAAAGAAGTTGCGCGTCTCTTCGGGGACGAAGGCGCCGAGATGCTCGCGGAGAGCGGGCTCGAAGTAGTCCTCGTAGGTGAGGATCTCCTCGTCTCGGAGAAACTCGAGGAACTTCCTTGCCGAGCGATCGGCCAGGGCGTCGTACTCCTCTGGGGTCGAGGCCGCGACCAGGGGCCGGAGATCGCGGTTCCGGTGCTCCTCGAGCTTGAGCGACGACCAGGCGCGGTCGAGCTCTCGCTTCAACAGCCGCACCTCGTCCTCCCAGGTCAGGGGCACGAGATGGACGTTCTGCTGGTACCAGGTGTAGTTGTCCTTGCCGATGCCGGATGGGCCGGTCTTCTTTGGCGCTTCGGCCTCGAGCCAGGCGACGAGATCGTCGGTCGCGGTTTGCGCCCGGGCGATGGCCGTCTTCAACTCCAGCGTGGCGTCCTCGCCGAGGTCCTCGGCGATGCGGTCGAGGCTCATTCGATCGGCGCGGATGTTGCGGATGCCGGTGATCCAGAGGTCGCGGGCGTTGCCGGTGAGGTTTCTCTTCGCCTGGGCCGTCAAGGGCGGGATGACCGAAAGATCCGCGGTCAGACGCTTCTCCTCTGCGGGCGCGATTGGCGTCTCGTAGGTCCAGTACTCGGTCAGGGCGTGGTGGGTCGGTCCCTCATGGCCGGGTACATCGCTCCGGTCCATCCAGATCGACTGGTAAAAGGCCGGGTCGCGCGCCCAGGGCTTCAGAACCCGGTGGTTGAAGTCGAAACCGTTCATCTCGGCGCGAACGAGATGCCAGTCAACCTGGTGCTCGACGGTCCAGCCTTCGATGTCGTGGGCATCGAGCCGCTTGCTCAGCTCGCCGTACTCCAAGTAACGCTTCTCGAACTGCTCGACCGTGTAGTCGGGCGCGCCGTCGAGAAGCGGCGGCCGCTCGAAGGCACGCCACTCGTGGAAGAACTCGACGAGATCGGCGTGGGTCGCCCCATCGTGTTGGGCGCTCGAGAGAATGGCGGCCGACGCCGCGAGCGCCACGACGACGACGGCGAGGATCAAGGCACGGTGGATCCAGCGGTTCATGTTGCCCCCTTTTGGTTATCGATGGTGACGTTATCGCAGCGGTGGAGCATTCATCCTCGATTTCGCAGCGTCAAGGCGATTCGCAAGAGCCTCGAGCTTCCGGCTGAGGATCCCGAGTCGTTGGCCCACGGGCCTTCTGAGAGGTACTG
>CALZIK010000014.1 GCA_945787635.1 Thermoanaerobaculia bacterium
GCATGAGACCCACGAGTAGGAACCCCACAAGGCTTCTCTTGACCATCGCTTCCTCCTTGTTCAGTGCAGGGAGCGGTTCCGGCCGCGAGGCCGAGCGCCGGTCGGCGAAACGAAGCAGCTGGATCACGCCCCTGGCGGGACAGCCCCCTGCGGTGACAACATGCCTCGCGAGTAGAGAATAGCACGGCCAGAGGGCCGGTTGCCCGAGGCAACCGCGGGAAAACTGGGAAGCGCGAGGTGCGTTCCCCGAAGTCGGGTGCTAAGATGATTCGCAATCATCAGCACGAATCGCCGCCGCTGGGCACGTCCGCCCGCCGGCATCGATGAGAGAAGAAGCATGAGATTTCGCCCGCAAGAGCTCAACGGCCTCGATCCCCAGGGAGGCTCTCCTTTTGGCTTCGACGGCGTCGGGATGCGCCTGTATCTCGTGCAAGCCGACATGGCTCCGCTCCGCGAGATTTGCCAGGAGTTTCTGACCAGCGTCGCGCAGCAGTTCGGTCAGACCTACAGCTGGACGCCGATCACGACTTTTGGGCAAGGCCTGGTCATGATCTCGGTCGTGACGTACGACAAGATGTACTCCGCGCCCCATCCCGAGCTGGGCTTCACCAGCCAGGAAGAGATCATCTTTTCGATACCCGTGGTCAAGAGGAACTCGCTGGGGATTCCGGTGGGCGTCGCGTTTTTCGCGCCTTACTGCTTCGTCACCGATGACTGGTCGATCATCACCGGCCGCTGCGTCCTCGGCTATCCCAAATCCGAGGGTTGGTTCGAGCTTCCCGGAGTCGATCCCAACCAGTGCCCTCCCTACCCGTCGCCTGGATCGACACCGGAGTTCCCGATCCGCGTGTCCGCCCGGGCGTTGAGAAAGCTCACGCACGATGAAGCGGCCGAACCGGAGCTGGTGTTCCACGTTCCGCAGCAGCCCGAGCCCGACTATCCCTCGATTCCGCTCGACGACAAGGTGAAGGCCTGGCCGTTCGGTCCGGTGGATGGCCTCTACGGGCGGGAGGGGCTGCTGCCGATTGAAGAAGAAGAGGTCGTCAAACTTCTCGAAAGCCTCGCCGGCATCGGCGCGCCGCAGCTCACCTTGAAGCAGTTTCGGGACGCGGATGTCACCTCGGACGCCTGCTACCAGGCTCTGGTGGACTTCGACATCCTGTTCAAGAAGTTCCACGGAGCCGGGCTTCTTCGCCTGGCCGAAATGCGCCTCCACGACTACCCGAGCCTCAATATCGCCAAGCGGTTGGGTCTCGCCGGAAACCCGGTGGCGGGCGAGAGCGACGTCTACAGCTTCAAGCCCGTCTTCGCCTACTGGTATTCAGGCGACTTCACGCTGGAAGACGATGCCGCGGCCGTTTTGGGGGGATGTGGAGCCGAGATAGTTACTCCTCCTCCTCTTCGAGGCTGCGATGCCATGGTTCGCCAGGCGACGGATGCCATCGGCGACTTGACGACCGGCCAGCTCGAGCAGTGGCGCAAGGCGGGAGAGTCGGTCCTGCAGGGCAAGTACGGTTTCGCCGAGTACCGCCGGGACCTGACGGCGGCCTTCGAGCAATCGGTCGGGTGCGGTCGCGAGCTGGCGGACCTCTACTGGCAGAGCCTGGCGGACCTGACAAAGTGGAGCTGGGGCGGCGCCTCGGGGGACGCGCAGAAATAGGGGCACCGCCGCGAGGTCCGGACGGTTCGTGCGGATATGATCGAGCCGGTATGAAGCTCGTCATTCTCGGTGTCGCCGCCTTCGTCGTCATCCTGGTCCTCGATCGGCTCTTCCGGTCGCGCGGGTCGCACCCCGGCGTGCGGCAGGGCGTCTCGCCGGTCGGATCGGATGTGCAGAGCGGGACGGACGCCGACATCGAGCGGCTGGTCGCCTCGGGCCGGAAGATCGAGGCCATCAAGCTCCACCGGCAACTTCATCGCACAGGCCTCAAAGAGGCGAAGGACGCCGTCGAAGCGCTCGCGTCTCGGCTACCCCGGTAGCGCGGGTCTCGCGCCGTCGAGTCGCCGGGAAGTCCACCATGCACACCATCGAGTTTCTCTACGAAGCGGTCACGGTCCTCGCGGCCGCCGTGGCCGTCGTCCTGGTGTCGTCGCGGTTCCGGATTCCACCGGTGGTGGGTTTTCTGGTGAGCGGCATTCTGATCGGACCGACGGGTCTCGCGCTGGTGTCGGAGGCCGAGCGGGTCGAGGTCTTCGCCGAGGTCGGCGTGATGCTGTTGCTGTTTGTCATCGGGCTCGAGCTCAATCCGGCCGAGATGAAGGATCTGGGCCGGTCGTTTCTCGTCGGGGGCACGCTGCAGTGGGCGCTCACCACCGGCCTGACCGCCGCGGTCGTCGCCGGCTTCGGCCTGCCGTTCAAGAACGCTGTCTTCATCGGCTTCGTGGTGAGTCTTTCGAGCACCGCCGTGGTCCTCAAGGAGTATCAGGAGCGGCGGGAGAGCTCGACGCCGCAGGGCAAGGTCGTCTTGGGGGTCCTGCTCTTCCAGGACCTTCTGATCGTTCCGATGATCGCGTTGACCCCGGTTCTGGCGGGCACGATCGCGGCCTCGGCGCGCGACCTCACGCTGCGCTTCGGCGGCGCTCTGGTGGCGATCACGGCGGTGTTTTTCCTGGGTCGGGTCTTGATGCCGCGGCTCATGCAGGTGGTCGCGGGCACCCGCATCCGGGAGCTTTTCGTTCTCGGCGCGCTGACTCTCTGCCTGGGCATGGCATGGTTCACGGCGCGTCTGGATTTCTCTCTCGCGCTGGGCGCGTTTCTCGCGGGAATCCTGGTGGCCGAGACCGAGTACAGCCATCAGGTGATCGCCGACATCGGCCCGTTTCGCGATCTTTTTGCGAGTGTGTTCTTCGTCTCGGTGGGCATGCTGGTCAACCTGCCTTTCGCGGTGACCAAGCTGCCGCTGCTCCTGGGTCTGGCGCTGCTGCTGGCCGCCGGCAAGGCGCTTGCCGCGGTGGTGGCTTTGAAGCTCGCCGGCTTCACGCTGCGCATCGCGCTCGTCTGCGGCATTAGCCTCAGCCAGATCGGGGAGTTCTCGTTCGTGCTGATGGAAGTCGGCCGCGCGAACGGCCTGCTCCAGGGCGACCGCTTCCAGATCCTGCTGGTAGCCGCGGTCCTGACCGTGGCGATGACTCCGTTTCTCGTCAAGATCGCTCCGGCGATCGCGCGCCGGGTCACCGCGCTGGTCGGGAACCTCGGGAGCGACGAGGCGTCGACCGAGCACCAGGGACTCTCGGGCCACGTCGTGGTGGTGGGGTTCGGCCTCAACGGCAGTGTGCTTTCGAGGGTCCTCAACGAGACCTCCATTCCGCACGTGGTGGTCGAGCTGAACCCCGACACCGTCCGCCGGGCGCGAGCCGAGGGCCTGAAGGTGCTCTTCGGAGACGCGGTGCGCCGCGAGATCCTCGAGCAGGCCGGGGTCGGTCGCGCGCGCCTCGTGGTGTTCGCGATCTCCGATTTCGCGGCGGTCCTGCGCAGCCTCAAGACGACCCGGGAGCTCGCTCCCCAGGTCGAGATCATCGTCCGCACCAGGCGCTTCATGGAGATCGAGGACCTGCGCGACGCGGGCGCCAACCAGGTGGTGGCCGAGGAGTTCGAATCGGCGATCGAGATCTTCACGCGCGTGCTCGCGGCCTACCACGTGCCCCGCAACGTGATTCGAGCGGAGACCCGCGTGCTGCGCGGCGAGGCCTACAGCATGCTGCGCAGCACCTCCATCGGAGCGGCGTCGGACGCGGTTCTCGAGGCTCTGGAGGCCGGCACCACCGACATCTACCGGATCGCGGCCGACGGTCGGGCGTCCGGGCGCACGCTCAAGGACATCGAGCTTCGGAACCTTACCGGAACCAGTGTGATCGCGGTTGTGCGTGGCGAGGAGTCACATCCGAACCCGTCGGCCGACTTCGCGCTCTCAGCCGGCGACTGTCTGGTGCTGGTCGGGAGCCACGAACAGATCGACGCCGCCTTCCGGTTTCTGGACGGCGCCGAGAGTAGTCTTCGGGGCTCTTCGTAGGCTACAGCGGCCGTAGGCGGAAACGGCCCAGCCCGGGTGTAGACTGTCGCCTGCCAGCGAAAAGGGGAAGCGCTCTAGACAGAGCGGGGCGGAAACCGCGGCGGTCGCGACCGCGGAGGAAGGACTGACCACATGTCGGAACCAACGTCGAATCCTGCCTACAACAATGCGCACGGAGCCGCCATCCAGTCGGGTTCGCCGCCTTTCGATCTCGAGAACGTCATCATGCGGGTGTTCCCGCTACGGGCGAGCTACAACTCGCTGCAGCTCTTTTGCGACCGCTATCTCAACATCGCACCGGGCTTTGCCTGGTTCGAGCCGGCAGCGCCGTTCATCATTCTCGGAGTCATCAACTACGGACGCATGGGCCGGTCGGGCTCGAACTACGGATATACCTCTCAGAACGAAGTCATCTTTGCGGTGCCGCTCAACTGGTACCGGGTCGAAGGCGGGCGCCGGGTGTTCAGCGGCCAGACCTCGATATCGCCCTTTATCTGGGTGGATGAGCCTTCCTCGACCTGGACGGGGCGAGAGGTGTACGGCTGGGCGAAGAACCTCGCCTGGCTCACCCCCGGAGTGGACGCCTGGATGAAGGACCCGCGCAGCCGTCGCACGCTCTTCGCGCTGAGCGCTAACGTCTTTCGGCAGCTCTTCGCGGGCCAGCGGCAGGTACCCGAGCTGCTGGTCGAGATCGAAGAAGAGCAGCCCGAAGCGCTGCTCGAGGTACCTCCCGATCCGTTCAACGCGCTCAACCCGCTGATCGCCTGGCCCAAGGCGGCTCTCAATGCGATGCGCGCCGCGGGCAGCATGCTCGAGGCGGTCGCGAGGCTGCCGATGCTCGGCTATCCGAAGCCCGACCAGCGGGCGTCGATCCGCGAGATGATCGTTCAAGCGTTCGGCAACTTCAACATCTTCGGCCAGTTGCCGCCCGGCAACACCATCAATCTGAAGCAGTTTCGCGATCCGCAGCGGCCGGAGCAGATCGCCTATCAGGCACTGATCAATTCGGCCATGACCACGACCAGCTTCAACCGCGGCGGCCTCCTGGGCGAGCCGGGCCTCCAGCGCGGGGATCTAAGCGGTGGCTACAGGGTTCGGATCCACCGTTATCCGGGCTGGCCGATCATCGAGTCGCTCGGCCTCGAGGTTGCCGGGGAAACCTTCGAAGAGGGTAGGAGCGTCGCGATGCTCGAGCCGATCCTGCCGTTCTGGGTGGACGTCGATTTCGAGTACGGCGCGGGAGAGGTCCTGTGCTACCGGACTCTGCGGACGCACTGGACGCTGCCGCCGAGCTCGCAGACCCCGGCTCCCGAGCCCGACCCGGCGCTCACCAGCGTGGGGCGGGCGCAAGACCCGGCCGTGTTGCCGGAATGCGTCTGCGACTCGCCGCATCTCTACAACACCGCCGAGGGCGGTGCGATCGAGCAGGTCTACGGACCGTTTCACTTTCCCAACGTCACGATCAGGGTTCTGCCGTTGCTCGCGGACTGGGACACGTTGCGAGGTTTCTGCGACCAGTACTTGAACAATGGACGAACGACCGAATTCGACGCCGAAGGGCACCCGGTCCTCGCGGACAAGGAGCCCGCGGACGCCCTCGCCGAGCACCTCTTCGTGCCCTGGGGCAGCTACGTCTACATGATCGTCACCAATTTCGAAGAGGTGACGTCCGAGGTCAACATCGGGTGGTGGGCGAGGCGCCGGGTGGCTTTCTCCTTCCCGGTCCGGTGGTACAAGCGGGGCCATGAGCGAGACGACCAAGGCAATGACGTGGGGGAGGAGACCTGGGGCCTGAAGAGCCTCGGTCTGGTGTCGCCGTTCATGTACGTGGATACCGGACCGGCGGCGACGACCGGCCGGGAGATGCAGGGCTGGCCGGTGGCCGAGGCCGAGATCGTGAGCCCCCGCCACCATTGGCTTCATGACAGGGGGCCGGTCTGCCCACCGGATTTGCTCGAGTTGAGCACGAACGTCACACCGGCTCTCAATGCGGACCAGAAAATGCGGAAGGGGCTCCTTCTCCAGGTCACCGGCAGAGACCCGTTGGACGAGACCGAATGGAACGGCTGGAAGGAGGTCGCCGCGGAGTGGGGCGAGGATCTGGTCGTAGAGACAAGGAAGAAGGCGGAGTGGAGCAGCCAAGCGCCGGAAGATCCGGCGAACCCAAACGGCTGGACCCCTTACATGCGGTTGCAGTGGCTCAAGTCCTCCGGCCTCGAGATCCTGGTCAACGGAGCTCCGATCAATCACATCTCGCTCAAACAGTTTCGCGACGCCGAGGATCCCACCCGCGCGTGCTACCAGGCGATCAACCTCTATCCGGAGACTCTTCAGCGGGTGCACGATCTGCGTGAGATCGATCACCGGTTGCATGTGGCGGTCCACCGCTATCCGACCCAACCGATCGTCGAGGCCCTGGGGCTGCGGGTGAAGTGGACCGACGCCACGCAAGGCCAGGCGATCGACTACCTTCAACCGATCCGACCGTTCTGGTTGCGAGCAAACATGGCCGCCGACCTCGGGCAAGACGTGCTCTGGCGGTCGGGCTCGGAAGAGTGGCGTGAGGGCGAGACTCCGAATCTGTACTTCGACTTCGACCAGTTTGAAGAGTGGTCGCCACCGGCCGATAGCGCCACCTGGGGCGACCTGCACCCGCGCGCGCTTCAGGACTTCAGATCCGACAAGACGAGGGACAAGGTCGAGAGTCTGGCAAGGGCGCGATGGAGTGGTGAGTGGTGGAAGAGGCGAAGCGAGCACCGGAAGGCCCTGAGCGAGCCGAGTCTGACCTTCGCGCCCCAGGTCGCGCTCGAGAGCGCGCTGAGCAAACGGTGGCTGAACTTCGAGAGGCCCGAGCCGCCCGAAGGCAGCCGGGAAGAGCCCACCGGACACCCCGACTCCATCGTGCGGAAGGACACGATCGGGCACCCGGTTGTGCGGGCGAAGTTCGAGAGAGACTACGGCTTGGATCCCTCGGATCCCTCGGATCCCGATCATTGGATCTTCCCACCTGACCAGGAGGAATCGGACCCTGAGGGCTAGGGTCCTTCCGCGCCGACGCCCCTGGGCCCCCTGCCCATTCGGGTGGTCCTGAAGCTGCCGCTCGCGGCGTAGCCTAGAAGTACCCTCGAAAGGGCACACCTGGGAAAACCCAGGGCCGCAAAGCCACGGATCCTCGCCTCTTCGCGACGCGCGCCGATTGATCGGGCCCCACGAAGACCCACGACCGCCGGGTTGCCGAAGGGCGTCAACGTCACCCCGTTCAGGGGAGGAGGATTCGAGATGAGGAAGCTGACGCTTGCCACTATCGCTGTTGGTCTGCTGGTTGCCGCGACTCCCGCGAGCGCCGCCAAGAAATGCACGATCGAAGGCACCTGGTTCGGCTCCAACGAGCTCGGCGAGCACTTCGTGCACACCATCATGAGAACCGGACCCGGTGAGTACAAGTCCATCGGCCAAAGCCCAGCCCTGCAGTTACCTGCATTGGAGACTCCGGGTCTAGTGGCTCCGTTCTATGGAGTCCATGGCGAGCTGGTCAAGAAGGGCCCGAGGAAGTACCAGTCGACCTGGATTTTGACCTGGATGATGGACCCGGCGGTGTATGGCTTGCCACTCGCGGCGATTGTGCCGTACGGCGACATCAAGATGGCGAGCTGCAACCGCTGGAAGGCGACGTTCGGCGTCGACGTCTACCTGTACGACTACGGCCAGGACCCGTTTGAAGACGGGTTTCTCATCGAGTCGGTCGAGCCGTTCAAGGCGTCCTACTGGCGCTTGCGGCAGTATCCGGGCAAATAGGCCGAACCGCGAAACTACTCGAAGACCACCCGCACCACCTCGCCGGCCACAGCGGTGACGGCCTGGCTGCGCACGGCTCCGGTATCGGCGATGAGCTCGAGGGTCCAGGTTCCCGTGGGCACGAAGGGAATCTCGCTGCCGGACCCGAAGAGGGGCCACTCGCTGAGGACCTGGCCCATGATCGGGAAGCGCAAGACTTGGCCCGAGGGAGAGACAAGTCGCGCCTTCGTAGCGATGAAGCCGTCCTGACGGTCCGCGACCTCGATCGAGATCTTTGCGGCCTGGGGCAAGACGACCTCGACCGGCGGGCCGGGGACCGTGACCGGCACGGAGAGCACGGCGCTCTCCTCCGCGGTGAGAAGCAGTATCCAGTCTCCCGGTGGAGCGGAAGCCAGTCGAAACTTGCCGGCGGGTCGTGCCATGACGGCGTCGGCGAGGACCTGAACGCCGTTGGCGTCGACCAGAGCCGTGCTCGCGAGCTCCGGCCGAGCTCCGTTCCACAGGGTGACGTTCAGCTCGAGACCCGCGCCCGGCGGCAGCAGGAGCTCCAGGCCGGCGAGCGCGCCCCCTTGGCCGGTGTTCAGCTCGATCGAGGCCTCGGCGAAGTCCGGGGCCTTCGCGCGGAGCACGACGCTATTGCCCGCGGGCACGAAGATCTCGAACTCGCCCGCGGCGGTCGCTTCGGTTCGAGCTCCGCCGAACCCGGCTAGCGCCTCGTTTTCTACGCTAGCCCAGACCTGAGCGCCGGCGACCGGCTCGCCGGTGCTTTTCGCGAGCACCCGGCCCGACACCCGGACGTTGGAGATCTCGATCGTGAGCTCGGTGTCGCCTTGGACGCTGACCGTCTCCGAGTGGTTCACCGAGCCCATCATCATCACCATCAACCGGTGCGGTCCGTCCTCGAGCCCGCTCATCCGAAACCTGCCGCTGGTATCGGTCATCGAGGTGCCCGAGGCGCCTCCCACACCCGGGGCCGCACCTTGAGCGACGACGATCGCCTGGGCAAGCGGCTCGCCGTTCAAGAGAACGACTCCGGTGAGGCTCGAACCGGTCCCGAA
>CALZIK010000015.1 GCA_945787635.1 Thermoanaerobaculia bacterium
GAGCTCGACAGCAACATGGCGCTGCGCGGACTGCTGTGGTCATTCGGCGGCTCCGTTCAGAGCGCGGACGGCGAGGTGGCGATCAATTCTCCCGATACCATCGAGGCGCTCAAGTTCATGCGTTCCCTGTACAAGGACGCCCAGACCGCCGAAGTGTTCACCTGGGAGCCCGCGTCGAACAATCGCGGGATGCTGGCCGGGAAGCTCTCCTTTGCCTGCAACGCCATCTCGATCACGCGGACGGCGGAGAAGCAGAATCCCGAGATGTCGAAGCAGATTCAGTTGGCGCCGGCGCTGATGGGTCCGGTGCGCCGAATCGCGGCCGAGCACGTGATGGACTGCTACGTGATCTGGAAGTTCGCAGACAACATAGACGGCGCCAAGCAGTTTCTGGTCGACTACGTCGGTGATTTCGCCAACGCCTTCAAGGCCAGCGAGTTCTACAACTTCCCATGCTTCCCGAAAACCGTTCCGAACATGGACGAGCTGATCTCCAATGACCCGGCGGCGAGCCCCCCGGACAAGTACAAGGTGTTGGGCGATGTTCTGGACTGGGCCACCAACGTCGGCTACCCGGGATTCGCTACCGCGGCCATCGACGAGGTGTTCAATACCTTCGTAGTGCCGACCATGTTCGCTACCGTGGCCCGCGATGCGGCAACACCCGAGGAGGCTGCCGCAACGGCCGAGAAGGAGATCAAGCGGATCTTCGACAAGTGGAAGTAGCCTAGAGTAGCGGCATGGCAGTCGTCGAGACGAAAGACCTCACCAAGGTCTTCACGCCGGGCGAGCGCGGCGCCGTCAACGACGTCAACCTGCTGACCCGCGAAGGGGAGTTCATGGTCTTCCTCGGGCCCTCGGGCTCGGGGAAGACCACCCTTCTGCGCATGATTGCGGGCCTCGAGGATCCGACCGCCGGAGAGATTCTGATCGGCGGGCAGGTGGTCACTCACCTGCCGCCTCGCGATCGAGGCATTGCCATGGTGTTTCAGAGCTATGCGCTCTATCCACACCTGTCGGTGTACAAGAACATCACGTTCCCTCTGCGAGCACAGGGGGTGCCCAAAGAGGAGCATCGAGGCAAGGTCGAATGGGCGGCCGGGCTGCTCGGCATCGGCGAGCTGTTGAAGCGCAAGCCGCGCGAGCTTTCAGGCGGTGAGCGACAGAGGGTAGCGCTTGCTCGCGCCATCGTGCGCGAACCGACCGTGTTCCTGCTCGACGAGCCGCTATCGAACCTCGACGCCAAGCTCCGAGCCTCGGCCCGCGAGGAGCTCACCCAGTTCCACGAGCGGGTCGGCACCACGACCATCTATGTCACCCATGACCAGATCGAAGCCATGGCGATGGGCGATCGTATTGTCGTACTGCACGAAGGGTTCGTTCGCCAGGTGGGATCACCGCGCGAAGTGTACGACGACCCCGCCGATACCTTTGTCGCCACCTTCCTCGGCTCGCCGCCGATGAATCTGGTCGATCACGGAGACGTGCTGGTCGGTTTTCGCCCCGAGCACTTGCTACCGCGACCGCTGGTGGAGGGGCCGGCGGTGGAGATCGGCGTTCGCGTGACGGGCATCGAGTATCTGGGAAGCGAACGCATCGTCTACGCGCTGATCGACCGGGATCGATTTGCCGAGCAGAAAGTGGTCGCCAAGCTACCGGCGACCTACGAGGTCGGAGTGGCGGACGGTGAAGCCGTGGAGTTTGCCGTGGCCGAGCGCAACCTGCGCTTCTTCGACAAGACGAGCGAAAAGCGCGCTGACTCCAGAGCTTTGGTATGGGGGTAAAGCGCGGCGCCGGCCGGCTGGGCGCGGCAATGTTCGCTCCCGCCCTGCTCTATATCGTGGCGCTGGTGGGAGTCCCCCTGGTTCTGGCTTTCCTCTACAGCGTCGGGGACGTCAAGGTGGGAAGCGTCGGCTACCGGTTCGTCGGTCTCGACAACTTCATCAGCGTTCTTCAGAGCCCAACCTTCCGCGGCGCGCTGCTGCATTCGTTCCTGTTCACGGTGGGAGCGCAGCTGATCGTGATCATCTGCGCCAACATCCTGGCGCTGGCGTTGGTCGATCGTTTCCGGGGCAGGGGCCTGGTGCGGTTTTTCATCCTCCTGCCCTGGGTGGCGCCCATCTCGCTGGGTGCTATCGGGTGGAAATGGATTCTGGACTCCATCTACAGCGTCATCAACTGGGCGCTGGTGCAGCTGCACCTGGTCAAGCAGTTCGAGGCTCCCATGTGGCTGGGCGAGCCGACGCTGGCGATGCTCTCGGTCATCATGGTGCACGCCTGGCGGATGTTGCCGTTCTCCACGGTGATCCTCCTGGCCGGTCTCACCGCCATCCCCAAAGACATTCCCGAGGCGGCGGCGGTGGACGGAGCCGGTTTCTGGCGCACCCATTTCCAGATCACCATTCCGATGATGACCCCGATCATCAACGTGGCCGTTCTCTTCGGGGTCATCTTCACATTTACCGACATGACGGTGGTTTACATCCTGACCCGAGGCGGCCCCTACAACACCACCCAGGTCCTGCCCTCACTGGCCTTCTTCACCGGGATTCTGGGCGGGGACTTGGCCGAAGGGGCGGCCATCTCGGTGTTTCTGGTACCGATCCTGGTGGTGATCGCCTGGCTGATGCTGCGCCTGGCCCACCGGGCGGAGGTGGTGTGATCGGCCTAAAGGGTGCGCGACGGCGACGACTCCCGTTCCAGATCTACCGCTGGACCGCGCTCAGCGTGTTTTCCGTGCTGCTGGCCTTTCCATTCGTTTGGATGGCGATCACCAGCTTCAAGCAGACCAGCGACCTGTACAACCTCAACAACAATCCGTTCCTGTTCAACGAGAGACCGACCTTGGAGCACTTGAAGCTCTTGTTCGAAGAGACTCTCTTCCCGCGCTGGTTTCTTAACACCGCGTTTGCCGGTGCGATGGTCGTGCTGATCACGCTCCTGCTGGCGGTGCCGGCGGCCTATGCGCTGGCGCGGTTGACCGGGCGTTGGGGCGAGCGGCTCGGCATCGCTATCTTCCTGACCTACCTGATTCCGCCGACGCTGCTTTTCATCCCCATGTCGCGGGTGGTATCCGAGCTGGGACTCCAGGACTCGCTGTGGTCGATCATCGTGGTGTATCCGACCTTCACGGTTCCCTTTTCCATCTGGCTGCTGATGGCGTTTTTCAAATCCATCCCGAGAGAGCTCGAAGATGCGGCAATGGTCGATGGGTTGACCCGTTTTCAGGCCTTCGTCAAGCTGGTGATACCGATCTCCTTCTCCGGCATCCTCACAGTCGTGATCTTCACCTTCACACTGGTCACCCAGGAATTCGTGTACGCCTTGACCTTCATCTCGAGCGCCTCGAACCAGACCATCGGAGTGGGCGTGCCCATCTATCTGGTGCGCGGCGACGTCTATTACTGGGGCTCGTTGATGGCCGCCTGCCTCATCGCGTCTCTACCGATCGCTGTCTTCTACAACCTTTTTCTGGATCGGTTCATCGCCGGTTTCACGGTCGGCGCCGTCAAGTAGGCCGCCCGGCGAGGCCGACATGAGCGGTCGCTCGCGAGGAGATCTTGGGACCGCTGGTTTCGGTAATCCGGGTGGAAACGGCCGAGGCGGCGGGACATGACGCCGGGAGCCGGCAAAAGAGAGCGGAAGCGAAGGTCTTGCCCTCGCTCCCGCCGTCGAGAGAGTCTCTCTTGTCAGAGATCTAGAACTTGTACCAGGCGCTGATCGAGAGCTGGTCGCCCTCGATTTCCGTGTTCGCGGCGCCCGTCGTCAACGTGTCGTGCAGCCACTCGAGCCCGAGGACATACGGTCCCACCTTGTACTGCATCGAAGCCGCGATCATCTCGTTTTCGACCCGGCTAGCTCCTGCCGCGAGAACGTCAGCGTCGTCCGGGTCATCGACGCCGTAAAGGAGATGTCCCGACCAGTTCGAGTTGAACTGGTACCCGCCCTGAATCCAGGCCCCCCAGCTCGAGATATCGCCGAATTGAGTGATCTGACCGAACTGCTGGCCGATCGCTGTGCCTTGATACGCGTTGCCGTGGATCGAAAAGGCGCCCTTTCCGTATTTGGCGCCGAACTCGATGGCGGTACCATCCAAGCTGTCATTCGGGGCCGTGGCGTTGGCACCGGACAGGTCCTTCTGGTCGTAGTGTCCGACCAGATAGACACCCCAAGCGCCGCCGCTGGCGGTCTTGCCGGAGAAGTCGCCTCTGACCTCGATCTGTGGGGTGGTGCTCGCTTCTCCGGCACTGCCCGAGTTGAGGTTGTTGCCGGGGCCGGACCACGAGCCGCTGAACAGCGCGACGGTCAGTTTCTTGGCGATCTTGTCGTCTTTGTCCGACATGTTCCGATAGATGTACAGACCGGGGAAGCGCCAGCCGACCATGCCCGCCGCACCGTAGGCGAGGGGAAACGCGACGTGGGCCGGAGAAGCCGGTACGTTGCCGAAGAGCGGGGTCCAGGCCTGGCCGAGGCGATACGTCGTCTTGCCCTTGATCACATCGACGTAGGCGAGTCGCAGGCGTGGGGTCTGCTGCTCGTCACTGAAGGCACCTGCGCCGTTGAAGCCGCCGAAGAAATCGAGCTCGAGAACCCCGCCGAGCTTGAAATGGTCCTCGACTTCGGGTCCGTTGAAGACCATGGTGAGCCGGGTGTTGCGCACATCGCCATCTAGAAACCACTCGTCGGTGGTGAACTCCGCTCCCGCCGGAAACTCCGCGCTCTGGCCGTTGCCAAAAACGAAGTCCTGGTTCTGGGCGAAAAACGTGGCGATGATGAAGCCCTTGATGGTCAGGGTTTCCTCTCCACCGGTCTGGACGTTTTGTGCCATGCCGGCGGCGGGCCAGATCAGGAGACACAGGACAACCACGGCCAAGGCAACCCTACGCGCGGACACCGTTCTTGCTCTCTCAACTTGCATGCTGACTCCTCCTTGGTTTTGGACTCGGTTGCTCCTCGTCTCGTCGTAGATCGAGTAGGACAACTCTAAGGTCCAGAATTTGGGGCGAGGTATCTGGGCATTTGCACTACGCCTAGGCCGCTCCTCATCGGTTCGAGGCTGCGGGTCTTTCCACCGGGAGAGCGCCCGCGCTGGTTGTCGTTGGCACGCGTAGGGTAGAAGAAAGCTCGACCCTCGTCGCCACCCGAGCGGGCGGTCCCCCCCCCACCCGGCCTGAGAGGATGACCGCCACAGCGCACTCAGTCGACCTTGTACATGCGTTGCTTCTCGTCTTCGTCGGCAAACTCGAGCAGCCTTTCGTCGACCGGCTTGGCCAGCTCGCTCTCGAGATAGTCCGCCCGGTCCTTGATGGTCGACGGCTTCTCATCGACGTTGCGGAGAAAACGCCACAACCAACCCGGGCCTTTGGTGAGCTCGGTATCGAGCTCGAGAGCGGTGCGGTAGTCGGCCAGTGCCTTTTCATACTCTCCCAGACGGTCCCAGGCGATGCCCCGGTCGGCGTAGGCCACGGCCATCTGCGGGTCGAGAGACAGAACCTGGTCGAACTTCGCGATTGCGTCCTCGAACTGCCCCATCTGAAGAAACGTGATCGCCAAGCCCAGATGGGCGCCGGGGTGCTCCGGGTTCTTCTCCAAAGCCGCCTCGAACTGCTGAATCGCATCCTCGAAGAGACCGTCTTCGAGGCGGTAGTTGCCGGTGCGGACTTGATAGTCGCCGGAAGTATCGTCGCTGAAGACGCGCCCGTAGACGAACGCGGCGCCGGCGGCCAGGAGAATCCCCAAGACCAGCATTGCGTTCCAGTTGTACTCGCGCATCGGGCCTCCCTCGCTACGGCTACGGCCGTGGCAGGAACCTGAAAAACAGATACTTGTTGTAGAAGAAGGCGAAGGTCACAGAAATCGCCGCGGCCAGGATGGTCAGCTTTCGGTTCAGGCTCTCACGCTCGTCATCGGTGAGCTCGCGCTTGAGCTTGCGCTGCTGCCGGTTGATGTTCATGGCGAGCATCAGTTTGCGGAGCGGGAAAAAGAGGACAATCCCGAATATCAGCGAGGAAGCTCCGTACCAAACCGTTTCCAACACGGCGCCACTCTATCCGCGGCCATCCGCGGGCTCGGTCGGATCAACCATGGGTCGAGAAGGCCCGAGAGCCACAGCGGACCGCCAAGGTCCGAGATTGACAACCCGGCGCGGAAGGCCAAGAGCCTCCCGCGCCGGATGCTGTTGAGGTGCACACTCTACGGTTTGTCGAGATCGAGCCTCGCGGTTTTCAAGTCGCCGATGTCCTCGACCAGCGCCACGATCTCTTTCTCCGGCATGGTCGACATCTCCATCTTGTAGGCCAGAAAGATCATCATGCCGACGCCCAGTGCCCACCAGATGATGTGCCACACCCAGATCGACGGCATGCCGAAGACCCAGGTGGCCGCGTCGTTCGGATTGCCGAACATGGTGTTGCCGAGAACCGCACCGGGTCCGATGGCGAAGAAGAACCAGACCAGGGTGATGATCCAGGCGGCCGGGCGCAGCTTCTTCTTGGCCGCGGACAGTCCGGCATGCTCGGTCAGAAACGCGTGGTAGGGCTTCTGGTGCGTCCTCTCCTTGTCGTTCTGGGTAAAGAACGAAACCAGAATGGCGAGACCGAAGTTGAAGTAGATGCCCCAGGCGGCCGAGTGCATGGTCAGCGGCCAGCGGCCCCAGGCGGTGATGCCGAACCACTGCGTACCGATCGACTCGGTCAGGGTGACTCCGATGATTCCGGCGATCAGCCCGACGGTGACGCCCTTGCGGGTCAGGAACGGCCACCAGCAGATACCGATCAAAGCCGGCCACATCTGAAAACCGTAGGCTACAGCCAGGCCACCGAGCAGAACCAGCGCGTCGGCCGAGGTCGTCGCGACGACCAGCGCGGCGCCCGTAATGACGACGACGCCGATCCGGCCGAACAGCTTTTGTCCGGAGTGCCCGACGCTGGGATTGACGAACCGCTTGTACAGGTCACGTGTGAGCATGCCCGCGGCGGTCGACATGTAGGCGGCGCCGGTGGACTGCATCGCTGCCAGGGCGCACACGCAGAGCAGGCCGACGAACCATGGTGCGACGTTGGTAAGGAGCATGATCAGGACCGGCACGACCTGGCCCTGCGCTCCCGGAAGCGCCATGATGTCGCCGCCGATCTGGAAGACGTCCTTGGCGTGGCCCGCTTCGAGCATCGCCCGGTCGGCGCCCAGGAGATGCGCGCCCATGCCCTGGATGGCGGTGAAAATGATCAAAATGAAACCGATGCCGAACGAGGACGCCCAGACCTGTTGCGGAGCGAACGGGCGCGGGTTCTTGTTCGAGAACGACCACATCGAAAACGCCGGCGCGGACTGGATACCCATCAGCGCAAACATGTAGGTCAGTACCATCATTCCTGTCCATGCGCCGCCCTGGGCCTTGGCGCCCGCGCTGACCCATTGGATGACTCCGGGTATCGCGATGTAGTGACTGTAGCCATCCGGCGTGCGCTTGGTGTCCACCGCGGCGAGGTTGGCAATGCCCTCTTGCAGGGCACCCCAACCGCCGACGTAGTTGAGGGTAATGAGCCCGATGGCGAAGATGCCTCCCGCCAGCAGCAGGCACTGGACCGTGTCGACATAGGCCACAGCTCTCAGACCTCCAGACGCGACGTAGATCACAACGACCGCCGACAGCAACCACATCCCCGCTTCGACCGGCATGAGGCCGTCGGTGACGATGTTGAACAGAAACCCCGAAGCTCTCAGTTGGACGCCGAGGTACGGAATCGAGAAGAACAGGGCGACCACCACCGTCAGCACTCTCATCACGTCGGACATGTAGTAGTCCGAGAACATCTCGCCCGGGGTGACGTAGCCGAAACGCTTACCCAGCATCCACTGGCGCTTCAAAAACATGACGCCGGTAAAGGGAATCGTGATGGCGTAGAACGAAGCGTACGCGTACTGGAAGCCGTCTCGGTAGACCAGCCCCGGATGGCCCATGAAGGTCCAGCCCGAGAAGCTGGTCGCGGTCGCCGCGAGGACGAACACCCAGATCGGAATCGATCTGCCGGCAATAAAATAGTCGGACGCCGTTTTAGCGGTCCGGGCCCCCTTGATCCCCCAAAAGATGCAGTAGGCCCAGTACAAGATCACGAACAGAAATACCCACATCGTCGTTGTCAAGGCGTCCTCCTTTGTCGTTCGTTAGCAATAGAGGTCGACCGACATCCGGTTTCGGGCACCCGGATTCCGACCCCCGTCCGTACCTCCCGTATCAAATTCATGCCCCTTCTAGGCTGCAAATACCGGCTCTTCGGAGGGTTAGCACGAAATGCCACCGCCTCTTCTCGTGAGTGATCAATTGTGTCTGACGGCCGCGAACGTACCGAATACTTCATCGTCGGCAAACATCCGAACGGGTAGGCACGTTCCCCACCCGCTCGGTGAGAGCCACGGGGGTCGCTTCGGGGGATAATGGCGGCTCCAATTCGAGGGAGCGCAGACGCGGACGGAGCCGGCGCAGGCGGTTGCAAGCCGCTCCTAGCGATCAGGCTGAACGAAACTGACACTGAGTGGAAGCGATCATACCCACCGGCCAGGAAGGAGCGCAAGCATGATTCCCGTCAAGCCACACATCGCCGAAAGAGCCCACATCAGCTCGATGGAGGAATACCAACGCCTTTACCGCCAGTCCCTGGAACAACCGGAGGATTTCTGGCGCGCCCAAGCCGAGCGCCTCAGTTGGTTTCAGCCACCTTCCACCATCGTCTCCGAGAGCATGGTGGAGGTCGACTTCTCCTGGTTCGCCGGCGGCCGGCTCAACGCCTGTTACAACTGCGTCGACCGCCACGCGGAGGAGCGCGCCGACAAGACGGCCATCATCTGGGCGGCCGACGAGGCGGGTGAGTACGAGCACATCACTTACCAGCAGCTGAAGTACGAGGTCTGCCGGATGGCCAACGTGCTGACCGCGCACGGCGTCAAGAAAGGCGACCGGGTGGCCGTCTACCTGCCGATGATCCCGGCGCTCGCCTATACGATGCTGGCCTGCGCAAGGATCGGCGCCATCCACTCCATCGTGTTCGCCGGCTTCTCGGCCGATTCGCTCCGCGACCGGATTCTGGACGCAGGTTGCAAGATCCTGATCACCGCCAACGAGGGCTTGCGCGGCGGTAAGTCCATTCCACTCAAGAAGATAAGCGACGACGCCGTCGCCGGCCTGGACATGGTGGAGACGGTGCTGGTGGCGACGCGAACGGCCACCGAGGTGCCGATGCGGGAGGGGCGTGATTTCGTGCTCGAGGCGGAGCTGGCAAAACAGCGTGCGACTGCGCCGGTGGAATGGATGGACGCCGAAGATCCGCTCTTCGTCCTCTACACCTCCGGCTCGACCGGCAAACCCAAAGGGGTCCTGCACACGACCGGCGGCTACATGGTGTATACCTCGCTCTCCCATCACTACATCTTCGACGTCCACGACGACGACATCTATGCCTGCGTCGCCGACATCGGCTGGGTTACCGGGCACAGCTACATCATCTATGGACCGCTGGCGAACGGCGCGACGACGGTGATGTTCGAGTCGACGCCGCTCTACCCCGACGCCGGCCGCTACTGGCAGATGGTGGACGATCTCGGCATCACGATCTTCTACACCGCGCCAACCGCGATCCGCGCGATCGCGCGGGAAGGCGACGAGTGGGTGACCAAGCACGGTCGCAAGAGCCTGCGCATCTTGGGCACGGTGGGAGAGCCGATCAATCCGGAGATCTGGAACTGGTATCACGATGTGGTCGGCGCCGGCCGCTGTACCGTCGTCGACACCTGGTGGCAGACCGAGACCGGCGGCATCTTGATCACCCCGCTGCCGGGGGTCACGCCGTTGAAGCCAGGGTCGGCGACGTTACCGTTTTTCGGCGTCGAGCCGGAGATCGTCGACGAAGAAGGCAAGATCCTGGAGGGCAACGGGGTCAGCGGACTCCTGGTCATGCTTCGGTCGTGGCCGGGTCTGGCGCGCACCATCTACGGCGACCACGAACGCTACAAGGAAGTCTACTTTTCGCGCTTCAAGGGCATGTACCTGACCGGTGACGGCTGCCGCCGCGACGAGGACGGCTACTATTGGATCACCGGGCGGGTCGACGACGTACTCAACGTCTCGGGGCACCGCCTGGGCACCGCCGAAGTGGAGAGCGCTCTGGTGGCCCACGAAGCCGTTGCGGAAGCTGCGGTCGTCGGGTTCCCTCACGAGATCAAGGGCACCGGGATCTTTGCCTATGTCAATCTGACGCCGGCATACGAGGACAGGGACCCGGAGGAGCTCGTCGGCATCCTGAAGGCCCAGGTGCGCAAGGCGATCGGCCCGATCGCTGCCCCGGACCGCATACAGATCGCCGCAGGCCTGCCCAAGACGCGTTCCGGCAAGATCATGCGGCGCATTCTGCGCAAGATCGCGACCAGCGAGTACGAGGATCTGGGGGACATCACGACGCTCGCCGATCCTTCCGTGGTCGAGAATCTGATTACGACGCACCGGGGGAGTTGACACCATGACGGCGAGCTTCGACGAGGTCCACAACCGCTCTCTGACCGACCCCGAAGGTTTCTGGAGCGAAGCAGCGGAGGAGTTGTCCTGGAGCCGGCGCTGGGACTCGGTGCTCGAGCGCTGCGACGTTCCATCCGGCTATCGCTGGTTCGCCGGCGGCAGGCTCAACACCTGCTACAACTGTCTCGACGTCCACGTGGAGAACGGCCGCGGCGACCAGGCCGCCCTGATCTACGACAGCCCGGTGACCGACACGACTCGACGGTTCTCCTTCCGCGAGCTGCGCGACGAAGTGGCGACCTTCGCCGGCGCTCTTGCGGCCCAGGGAGTGGGCCGCGGCGATCGCGTCGTCGTCTACATGCCGATGATTCCCGAGGCGCCGATCGCTATGCTGGCCTGCGCGCGCCTTGGAGCCGTGCACTCGGTCGTCTTCGGCGGTTTCGCGGCTCCCGAGCTTGCCGTGCGCATCGACGACGCGCAACCCAAGGCGATCGTCACCGCCTCGTGTGGGATCGAGGGACAGCGGGTGATTCCCTACAAGCCACTTCTGGACGAGGCGATTCGTTTGGCCACCCACAAGCCGAGCACGTGCTTCGTCCTGCAACGGCCGCAGGAGACCGCGAGCCTTGTCGAGGGCCGTGATCTGGATTGGTCGGAGGCGATCGCCGGCGTCGAGCCGCATGACTGCGTGGACGTCGAAGCGACCGACCCGCTCTACATCCTCTACACCTCGGGAACCACGGGTGAGCCGAAAGGCGTCGTGCGCGACAACGGTGGCCACGCTGTGGCACTCAAGTGGACCATGCGCAACATCTACGGTGTCGAGCCGGGCGAAACCTACTGGGCGGCCAGCGACGTGGGCTGGGTCGTCGGTCATTCCTACATCGTCTACGCCCCGCTCCTCAACGGCAATACGACGATCCTTTACGAGGGCAAGCCCGTCGGCACGCCGGACGCCGGTGCTTTCTGGCGGGTCATCGAACAGCATCGGGTCAGCGCGATGTTCACCGCACCCACAGCGTTTCGCGCCATCAAGCGGGAAGATCCCAACGGCGAGCTCCTGAGCCGCAACGACTTGAGCGAGTTTCGCACCCTCTTTCTGGCCGGTGAGCGATGCGACCCGGCCACTCTCGAGTGGGCGCGCGACAAGCTGGGCGTTCCGGTGATCGACCACTGGTGGCAAACAGAGACCGGCTGGGCGATCTGCGCGAACTGCATCGGCATCGAGATGCTGCCCGTGAAAGCGGGCTCGGCCGGGAGGCCGGCGCCGGGTTGGGACATCCGGGCGGTCGATGAGGAAACCAAAGAAGTTGCGCGGAACGAGACCGGCGCGCTCGTGGCCAAGCTACCCCTGCCCCCGGGGACCTTCCCGACCCTCTGGAACGCCGACCGCCGATTCGTCGAGACCTACCTGACCCAATACCCCGGCTACTACAAGACGGCCGACGCCGGGCATGTCGACGCCGACGGCTACGTCCACATCATGGCGCGCACCGACGACATCATCAATGTCGCCGCGCACCGACTGTCCACCGGTGAAATGGAGGAGGTGCTCGCGGCCCATCCGGACGTCGCCGAATGCGCGGTGGTCGGGGTCGCCGACGACCTCAAGGGCGAGGTGCCGGTCGGCTTCATGGTGCTCAAGGCGGGCGTAGCCCGCGAGACCGGCGGGATCGTGTCGGAGGTGGTGTCGGCGGTGCGCGAGAAGATCGGCCCGATCGCTTGTTTCCGTCAGGCGGCGATCGTAGAGCGCCTGCCCAAGACCAGATCCGGCAAGATCCTTCGCGGCACGATCAAGAAAATCGCCGACGGCGAGGAATACAAGGTGCCGGCGACGATCGACGATCCGGCCATCCTGGACGAGATCACCGCGGCACTGCGAGGGATCGGATATCCCGGGTGACGGTCAGAAACAGGGCGGAAACATGCACTCGGCAAAGCCCAGGCTCTCCGCGGTGACCTTGGCCAGGGCGACCAGCACGGCCAGCGCGGCGGCGATGCCCAGCCCGTAAAAGACGCCACTGACCACGCCTCGCACGGTCCGCTCGTCGGGCTCGATGCCGAACTCTTCTGGATCGAGCCTGCCGGCCCTCTCCAGACCGAGGATCTTGCGCGTGAAGGCGCGGACGAAGTGGGGCACCTCCTCGCGGAACATATAGGGGAAGAAGTGTCGCTCGATCGTCCTTTCGTCGGCCTCAAAGCCGTACCAGTTCACGTGCGCCAGCTCGAACACCCGAAACTCGCTCACCGCCAGGAGTCCAGAGGCCCTGAGAACGGCCAAAGCGTCGGGCGGAGTGCGGTCGGCGCGAAAAAACATGGCAGATCAATCGTTATGCAAATCGCGTGCAGTCTTTCCGACACCCGGGCACCCGATCGCGAGGTGTCAGATGCTCGGGCCGTGGCCCTCCCCAGCTTAGGCCTCAGCTGGGGCCCGAGCTCGGGCCGGCGTCTCGGAATAGATCCGTAGCAGCTGGCCGGCGGAGCGAAAGACAAGATCTCGCGGCGAAAGCACCTCGAGGATCTCTTCGAGGCTGGCGGCAACGGACTTCTCCTCCTTCAGCTCCAGAAGATCGGCGTGCTTGTGACCGAGTTGGCGCAAGAGCCGCACCTTTTGTGTGAGAGCCACGCCGGGAGCAAAGTCGAGATGCAAGAGCACGATGTGAGAGCAACCCCAGACGCCCGTGCTCAGGACGGGCAGCAGCAAGATGCTCTCGGCATCCGCGGGGCCCTCGCTCCAAGTCGCCGCTCCGATGCGCAGCACGCGGCGCTTCGAGCCGCGCACCCGACAGGCCGTCGCGAAGCGCGAATGGGCCACCCGGCTGCTGCCGAACCCGCGCTGCGCCCGCACCAGCGGCGGCTCGCTGCCGTCTCCTCCGACGGGAACCTGCACCTCATAGAGGAGAGCACCCGGGATCTCGAACACCACCTCGGTGAGCGACTCGAGTAGACGGCGGTCATCCTCCCTGAGGTCCTCGGCGGAAACGCCCAGAGCCTCCAGAACCCGCTCGGCAAACGGCGGCACGACCGGCTCGGGGCGTGAGATGCCGACGGTGACGGTCTTGGCCTGATGGCGAATCGTGTCGATGGGACGGCTCATCTCTTCGATGATTTGCCGCACGATCTCGACGCCGCGCGCCAGCGGCTCGCCCGCCAGCGTCGACTCGCTCGAAAGCTCTCGGAGCTCTCGCTCGAAGCCCGCCAAGCGGGCGACCAACCTGGCGGGGAGGGCCGAATCGGCCTCGCCTCTCGCGATTCCGGTCAGGGCCGCCTGGAAGCCGCCGGCGATCGATGCGACGGTTCGGGTCGACTCGTCGGGGTTCGAGAGCAGGCCGCGGAGCGCCCGAAACCGGTCGGCCCGGGCATCGATGGCCTTGGCCGCCTCGATGCCCCACAAGTGACCGGCGACCGTAGCCAACACGAAATCGAGCGCGCCGCCGAGGCGCGGCACCTTGATCAGCCCCTGCGCGACGGGGTCGAAGCGGTCCTCCCCGCGCGCGCACAGCACCAGCGGACGGCCGTTGTGAGCCCAGAAGATCGAAACCTCTTTGACCGTGTCCTGAACCACCTCCTCGCGAAGATCGTTGGCCACCACGATGGTCAGCGGCTCGGTCGACAGGTCGATGTGCTTCTTGTCCTCGGTGAAATCACAGGGAATGGCCTTGTAGCAGAGCTCGCTCAGCTTGATCCGGATCTCCTCGGCGGCGATTCGGTTGGGACCGTTTCCGACCAGAGC
Organism: Thermoanaerobaculia bacterium; assembly: GCA_945787635.1. GTDB lineage: Bacteria > Acidobacteriota > Thermoanaerobaculia > Multivoradales > JAHEKO01 > CALZIK01. The sequence goes on from CALZIK010000015.1 coordinate 14,238, forward strand.
CCAATAGCGGCTGCTCGGCCCGAGCTCCGCCGCACTGGCGGCAATGGCCTCGCGCTCTGCCAGCACGTCCTCGATCTTGGCCGGGAGTTTCTCGAGGATTCTGATCTCTTCGAGGAGTTGCTCATCACTCAGGGTGTTCCAGGTCTTGGCCAGCAAGAGGGCGATCACTTTCCCCGCCGCGACCTGCGAGTAGAAGGCCTTGGTCGACGCCACCGACATCTCGACGTCACGGCCATCGCTGGTGTAGAGATGCGAGTGCGCCTTGGCCACCAGCGGAGAATCGCGACGATTCACGATCGCGTGAACCCAAGCCCCCTGCTTTCGCACCAGGTCAACCACACGGTTGGTGTCCGTGGTGGTTCCACTCTGCGAGACCGCGATCACCAGCACGCTCTCGAGGTTACGGTCGGACACGAAGCCGATGAGCTCCGACGCCTTGGCCGATTCGACCACGATGTCCAGCGAGCCCAGCGCCTCCGAGATGAGATGGGCAATGCCCATGGCCGCCACCGCCGCCGTACCCTGACCGACCGCGATGACCCGCCGGATCGCCGGCCGGGTCTTGCTGCTCAGCCGCTCGACCAGAGCCGCGCCATTGCCCAACGCGCCGATATTGAAAACCGGACCGGTCTCGGTCAGCTTGTACTTGCCGCGAAACGTCCGCCGCACGCTGTCGGGCGCCTCGTGAATCTCCTTGTCGATGTAGTAATCGAAGCCCTTCCGGTCGA